>CABUBG010000006.1:0-42370 GCA_902489785.1 uncultured Porphyromonadaceae bacterium | reverse complement strand
GACGCAAATTTAACACTTTTCCTAAAATCTATGCACCGGGAATTCGGCTTGACCCCAAAAAGAGGCTGTGTCGTAATTAACCTCAATACACGATTATTCTTCATCATGTATCGGAAAATGATACATGAATTGATTATCTTTGAGGTGTAAAAGTAAAAAAGACATGAACCAACTACAGAAATACACCTGGCTGATTGATACCATTCACCGTGCCGGAAAAATCACGCACAAGGAGCTTTCCGACCGCTGGGAGCGCAACAAGGATCTAAGCGATTGCCGGCCGCTCCACCGCGCCACGTTCAACCGCTGGCGCGACGCCATATTCGACCAGTTCGGCATCATCATCGACTGCCAGAAGGTCGGCGGCTATCTCTATTATATAGCCAACCCGGAAGATATCGACGAGGACAAGCTCAAAAAGTGGATGCTCGATTCCTTTGCCGTCGGCAACCTCATCGGAGAAAATCTCTCGCTGAAAGGACGTATCATAGTTGACGAGATTCCATCCGGACGCGACCACTTGACAACCATACTTGAGGCGATGAAAGAGAACCGCGTGGTCAGCATCACCTACCGCCCCTTCAAGTATTCCCACGGCTACACATTCACCATCGAGCCTTATTGCGTCAAGCTGTTTGAAAACCGATGGTATGTGCTCGGCCGCAACAACCGCGGCAATATGAGGATTTATGGCCTCGACCGGCTGGATGAAGCGGAGATCACGGACGAAACCTATAAACTACCTCAGGATTTCAACGCCGACAACTATTTCTCCACGGCCTACGGCATCGTGATCGGTCAGGGCAACAAGCCGGAGCGGATTGTGATACGGGCCAACGAGAATCACAAATATTATCTCAATTCGCTGCCTCTGCACCACAGCCAGCGCCTGATCGAGGACTGCGGCGAATATGCCGACTTCGAGCTGTATCTCTCGCCCACCTACGATTTCATCATGAAGCTTCTCCAGTCCGGCACGATGGTCGAGGTGATCAGCCCCGCATCGTTGCGCAAGGAGATGAAAGGATGGATTTCTGAAATGTATGAACTGTATAAAAACGACTGAATTATGTTAGGAGCAATAATTGGCGACATCGCCGGAAGCAGCTATGAGTTTAACAACACCTCCGACTACCGTTTCCCGATGTTCGGCCCCACCAAAGATTTCACCGACGACACCATATGCACTGTCGCGGTAGCCGACGCCATTCTCAATCACAAGTCCTATCAGGACGCATTGCGCGAATGGTGCCGCAGATACCCCCATCCGATGGGAGAATACGGGTCCTTTTTCTTCAACTGGGTGATGCGCCCCGACCCTCACCCCTACAACAGTTTCGGCAATGGCTCGGCAATGCGTGTCAGCCCGGTGGCGTGGCTGTTCGACGACGAGCCGACCGTGCGTCAGCAGGCCGCGCAGTCGGCCGCCGTCACCCATAATCATCCCGAAGGCATCAAGGGCGCAGTGGTCATTGCCGTGGCGATATTCAGGATGAGGACAGCCGACGTCAAGTCGCCGGAGATATTCGAGCGCGTCGCAAAGGAATTTTATGGCGACGACTGCTTCAGTCATCTTCCCGAGCGGGGCGTTTTCGACGTCACTTGTCAGGGTTGTGTGCCGTTGGCTCTCCATATCGCGTCATCGGCGGCGGATTTTGAAGATGCTGTCCGTCAGGCGGTGGTCTACGGCGGCGACACCGACACTGTCGGAGCGATAGTGGGTTCGCTTGCCGAGCCGATGTATGGCATCCCCGAAGAAATGACAACGGCGGCCGAAGCATATCTTCCTGAAGAAATGAAGCGGATAATCAGTCAATACGAATCAGCCATATCATGAAAGACTTTGCAGCGATTGATTTCGAGACGGCCAACCAACGGCGGTCGAGCGTCTGCAGCGTCGGCATTGTCGTGGTGCGCGACGGCGAGATAGTAGATAAATTCTACTCTCTCATTCAGCCGATTCCCAACTATTATACCTACTGGGCAACCGAGGTTCACGGCCTCACCCGCGGCGACACCGACGGACACCCCCTCTTCCCCGATGTGTGGAAGCAGATAGAGCCCCGCATCGCCGGCCTGCCGCTGGTGGCCCACAACCGCCCCTTCGACGAGAGCTGCCTGAAAGCCGTCTTCGCCGAATACGGCATGCCGTACCCCGACTATGAGTTCCACTGCACCCTCGCCGCATCCCGCCGATGCTTGCGCGACCTTCCGAGCCATTGCCTCGACGCTGTAGCCTCCGCCTGCGGCTACGATATGACCAACCATCACCACGCCCTCGCCGACGCCGAAGCATGCGCCGCCATCGCCCTGAAAATCCTCTGACCTTCCCTCTCTGGAAGTTAAATGCAATAAATTTCTTTTCAGAAAAATCAGGATTTTAATTATGGAATCACCCCATTTACACGGTAAGCTTGTGTCCGCTGGCCCGAAAACAATTTCTGTCGGTGAATTTGTCAGGTCCGGGATCAAATTTTCATTCCTTCCTATCAACGCGGCTATCGCTGGGGCAGGAATGAAATTGTCAGACTGCTGAAAGATATTAATGAGTATGATAAGGAAAGGGATGGCGACTTTTATTGTCTTCAGCCTGTAGTTGTCAGATTTGACCGGAACAATGAACAATGGCGATTGGTTGACGGACAACAGCGTCTCACCACAATCTCTATTATTCTCGCCAATCTGGATGAGGAGCCATTGACAATATTGTATGAAAGGGATGAAATGAAATCGCCGGTCGAACAGCATTATCTCCGGAATGCCCGAAAGATTATCCCTCCGGCAAACGTGGCGACTGGTTTTATTTAATGCTGGACTGGTTCGGAGATTCCGGCGAAGGGTGGAACCGTAAAGCGATCCATATCCTTAATTCGCTGGTACAGCAGGGTCGTGTGAAGATAAACGAAAATAAATCCCGACCCCTGATGAAAGGTGATGATGTCAAGTTTAATTTCTGGATCTGTAAGGAGTTGTACTTTTTCTACAATGATCAGGAATATAGGCTTTCAGATTACAGACTCAGCAAAGCTTCTGAAGAACCTGTCCCATCGGTATCTGCTGTCGGAGTAAATTCTGAAGCCGAATTCATTTCAATTCTGGACGACTTGTAAAAATTCCCCTAAGAGTAAACAGCCTCTAAGCCTTTACTTTTGGCTGAGAGAGGAAGAAATGCTACCTTTGCAGCAAAAGATCGGCACCCCCGCCGCCCAATAAACTATCCCATGGAAGAGATACAGTTGAATGAACACAACAAGCAGGAGTGGCCGCCGATGCATTCGGCCGAGCATCTGCTCAATGGCGAGATGGCGCGCCGCTATGGCTGCGGACGCGCTTTCAGCGCCCATGTGGAGCGTAAGAAATCAAAGCTCGATTATCATCTGCCCGCATCGCTGCCCGAAGGCGATATACGCTCGCTCGAAGCCTATGTCAATGCGGCCGTGGAGGCCGACGTGCAGGTGTGGGACGAGCTGATCACGCAGGCCGAAGCCATGGAGCGCTTCGACATGAGCCGCCTGCCTGAAGGCGCTTCCGAGATGGTGCGCGTGGTGCACATCGGCCACTACGACCAGTGCCTGTGTGCCGGAGCCCATGTGGCTCACACCGCCGAGATAGGCCGCTTCCGCATCACCAGCACCCGCTGGCAGGACGGCGTCCAGCGCATAGTCTTCAAGCTCGATCCCCCCGCCCGGTAGCGCTCCTCAGCCTCAGAGCATTCAGAGTTCTCCGAGTCCCCCATACCGCTATAAAAAAAGCCCGCACATCGTGCAGGCTTTTCACTTTCTTGAATTGTGTGGTGGGCGCTGAGGGATTCGAACCCCCGACCCTCTGCTTGTAAGGCAGACGCTCTGAACCAGCTGAGCTAAGCGCCCCAAAAATATGCTGTCGGCAAGAAAGTTCGATAGCAACCGGGCCTCTGCCCGAAGTATCTGTGTTTGCGTCCCTGCGTGAGAAACGTGGTGGTGGGCGCTGAGGGATTCGAACCCCCGACCCTCTGCTTGTAAGGCAGACGCTCTGAACCAGCTGAGCTAAGCGCCCGTGCGGTTTGCCGCGAAAGCGTTGCAAAGGTAGGCATATTTTTTAAACTGACAAATCTTTTTGTCAAAAAAAATCCGCAACCGTCGTTTTTTGCCTCTCCGGAGCTGTTTTTCAAACCGATTGTTTGTGAATGTTGTTAAAAATTCGTTAGTTTGCACAATCTGCCATGAGATTCTGCATTCCGCTTCTCACAGTTTTTTTCAGCCATGACTGATTTCAACACCCCGCCCTCTGTCCGTAACCGCTCCTTTTTCCGCCGAGCCGCCAATCTCTACATCGACGGCTTCCGCTCCATGACCGTCGGACGCTCGCTTTGGGTGCTGATCATCCTGAAGCTCCTGCTGCTTTTCGCCGTTTTCAAGCTATTCTTTTTCCCCGACCTGCTACAGCGCGACTATGACAACGATGCCGACCGCGCACAGGCCGTGAGAAACTCCCTCACTCACGAACGATAGAGATTCATCAACGAAACAACTGACTTATAAAAAACCTATAACCACCTAATTATGGACAATCTGATGAGTGTCGTGGATTGGTCGAGAGCGCAGTTTGCGCTGACGGCCATGTACCACTGGCTTTTCGTCCCCCTCACACTGGGACTCTCGGTGATTGTGGCAGTGATGGAAACCATCTACTACCGCACCCGCAGCGAACGTTGGCTGGCCATCACTAAATTCTGGATGCTCCTGTTCGGCATCAATTTTGCTATCGGCGTGGCCACCGGCATCATTCTCGAATTTGAATTCGGCTCCAACTGGTCAAACTACAGCTGGTTCGTAGGCGACATCTTCGGCGCCCCCCTCGCTATCGAAGGACTGTTGGCTTTCTTTATGGAGTCGACATTTATAGCCGTGATGTTTTTCGGCTGGAAAAAGGTGAGCCCCGGCTTCCACCTTGCCTCTACATGGCTCACCGGCATCGGAGCCTCGCTCTCGGCTCTGTGGATCCTCGTGGCCAACGGCTGGATGCAGTATCCCGTAGGCATGGAGTTCGACCCCGCGCAGATGCGCAACGTGATGGACAATTTCTGGGCCGTGGCCTTCTCGCCCGTGGCCATCCACAAGTTTTTCCACGCCGTGTTCAGCGGCTGGGTGCTGGCCGGCGTCTTCGTCATCGGCGTTAGCTGCTGGTTTCTGTGGAAGAAACGCAACGTCGGCATGGCCACACGCTCCATCAAGGTGGGTGGCATAGTCGGCGCCGCCGGTATGCTCCTGACCCTATGGTCGGGCGACGGATCGGCTCTCGATGTCGCCCGCGTACAGCCTATGAAGCTGGCTGCCATGGAGGGTCTCTACAACGGCAAATGCGGCCAGGAGATCGTGGTATTCGGCATCCTCAATCCCGAAAAGACGGCGCAGAACGATGCCGACCCCTATCTCTTCGACATCTCTATTCCCAAAGGCCTCTCCATCCTCGCCACGCATCAGCTCAACGCTTTCGTGCCCGGCGTCAACGACCTCATCGACGGCATAGAGATTAAAGAAAACGGCGACACCGTGCGCACCGATTCCTATGCCCGACGAATCGAGATCGGCAAGGAGGCACATGAGGCTCTGAGACGTTTCGACGCCGCTTCGGCGCGCGGCGACTCGGCCGCAATGGCCGCCGCTTCGGCCGATCTAAAGGCCAGCTACCGCTACTTCGGATACGGATATCTCGACTCACCCTACGACGCCGTGCCCCCCGTGGCTCTGACGTTCTATTCGTTCCACACCATGGTGATCCTCGGCGGTTATCTCGTGATCTTCTTCATCGTTGTCCTCTGGGCTGTCTACCGCCGCAAGAAATGGCTCGCCAACCGCTGGGTGCAGCTCGCCGGCATGATCTCCATTCCAATCGTGTATGTGTGCAGCCAGGCCGGTTGGGTCACAGCCGAAGTGGGCCGTCAGCCCTGGATCATCCAGGACATTATGCCGGTGCAGGCCGCCATCTCCGACATCCCCGCAACGACCGTCATACTCACATTCTGGCTCTTCGCCGCCATGTTCACGGCTTTCCTTGCCGCCGAAGTGGGCATAATGCTGCGCCAGATCTCCAAAGGCTCAAAAATCGATTATGAATCATTAAAGGATTGAAACTGACTACTATGACAACATTAGAATATCTTCAGCATTACTGGTGGCTGCTCATAGCCGTGCTTGCCGGAGCCCTCGTGTTCTTGCTTTTCGTGCAGGGCGGACAGTCGATGCTCCTCAACCGCGGCAACACGGCCACCGACCGCACCATCATGGTCAACGCCCTCGGCCGCAAGTGGGAGCTCACGTTCACCACTCTCGTCACTTTCGGCGGTGCCTTCTTCGCTTCGTTCCCCCTGTTTTATTCCACCAGCTTCGGCGGCGCATACTGGCTGTGGATGCTCATCCTTTTCAGCTTCATCCTGCAGGCCGTGAGCTATGAATTCCGCTCGAAGCCGGGCAACATCTTCGGCACGCGCACCTATGATGTGTTCCTCTTCATCAACGGTTGCGTAGGCTGTGTGCTGCTGGGCGTGGCCGTCGCCATGATGTTTTTCGGCGGCGAATTCATCGTCTCCAAAGCGAGCATCCTCGACGTTCAGGCACCCGTGATCTCCGTGTGGGGCCCCGACCACGGCATCGAAGCCATCTTCCAGTGGCGCAACCTGCTGCTCGGCTTCACCGTATTCTTCCTCGCGCGCACACTGGCCTCGCTCTATTTCATAAAGAATGTGGCACACGACGAGCGCTTCCTCAAGCGGCAGCGCCGCTCGGTTCTGATCAACGGCTCGATATTCACCGTGCTATTCCTCGTGTTTGCCTACGTCCTGTTCACGGCTTCGGGCGTCGAATCAACGGCCGACGGCATGCGCTGGGTTGAATATAAATATTTCACCAACTTCATCGACCTCTGGTGGATAGGCGTCATCTTCCTCATCGGTGTGGTGCTCGTGCTCTGGGGCATCATAGCCACGGTCGTGCTGCCCGCCTACACCCGCGGCATCATCCCCGCAGGCCTCGGCACCGCCCTTGTGGTGATCTGCCTCATCTGCATCGCCGGCTACAACAACACGGCCTACTACCCCTCCATCGAGGATGTCAACTCGTCGCTCACCATCGCCAACAGCAGCTCCTCGCTGTTCACCCTCAAGGTCATGAGCTGCGTCTCGGTCATCATCCCCTTCGTCTTAGCCTACATAGCCTATGTGTGGCGCAAGATGGATGCCAAGCCCATCACCCCCGAAGAGATGAACGCCGACTCGCACAAATACTGATGGATTATTCCCGATTCAAAAAAATCTCGCGCCCGTCCAGCAGGCGCGAGATTTTTTATAATTGATAATCGGATCTGTTAACGTGCGTAGGGTGCGTGATAGAATATGTTGTCGAATATGCTGTTGATGATCGAACTCCAGATGATCATCAGGACTACTACTATTCCGGCAATGCACAGTCCGGTGATTGTCCAGGCTCTTGCTGTGTTTTCAGCGCTCTTGGCACCACGGTAGTCGCCATCATTATATTTGTTCTGTGCTGACACCGAATGGTATATGCCGACCACGCCTGGAATGCATCCCACAAGGTAGAAGAAGGCACCTATTATTGTAGCCAGAATAGCCCACGGCAGCCACGATTTCGGCGGGTCGGGCACGGATTCTAAATCGTTGACCGGCGGTAGGGGCGGGCAGTGCGGTGCCGGCATTGGGGGCGGTGTCGCCTTCAGAAATTCGTCGAGTTCTCTCAACGTCGAGGCCGGAACCCAGTCGCTGAGGCCTGCGTGCCAGACGAGTGTCCCGCGGTCGATGGGCTGCTTTTCAATCTCATCAATCGTGAACGGTCCCTGGCGCTTTCCGTCGATTATGGCATAATATTCCATGCGGCGTCGCGGTTATTTGCGTTTCTTCTTGGCTGCTTTTGTTTTGGGCATGTCGGGGGTCAGCGAGAAGGAGTAGGGGGCGTCGTCGGCCGCGGTGCCGCGGGTGAGGTTGGGTGTCGAACCCATCTTGAAATCGAGAGTGGCGCCTTCGGTGAGCGTCGGTATGGTGATGTAGTTCTTTCCGTAGGGCACGCCGTTGACGGTCATCGATTCGATGTAGCGGTTGGCGTCGCTGTTGTCCGGAGCCTTGATGGTCACCGTCTTGCCGTTTTCAAGATGGATCTTGGCTTCTTTGAAGAGCGGGGCGCCGAGCGCATATTCGCCCGAGCCGGGAGCCACGGGGTAGAAGCCGAGGGCCGAGAATACATACCAGGCCGAGGTCTGTCCGTTGTCCTCGTCGCCGCAGTAGCCGTCGGGGTTGGGGGTGTACATGTGGTTCATCACCTCGCGCACCCAGTACTGCGCTTTCCAGGGCTCGCCCGACCAGTCGTAGAGATAGATCATGTGCTGGATAGGCTGGTTGCCGTGGGCATAGTTGCCCATGTTCATGATCTGCATCTCGCGGATCTCGTGGATCGGGAAGCCGTAGTAGCTGTCGTCAAACAACGGCGGTACGTTGAACACCGAGTCCATCATCTCGTTGAATTTCTGCTTACCGCCCATCAGGTTGATGAGGCCCTGCGGGTCGTGGAACACCGACCATGTATAGTGCCATGAGTTGCCTTCGGTGAAAGCGTCGCCCCACTTGAGCGGGTTGAAGGGCGACTGGAATGTGCCGTCTTCGTTCTTGCCGCGCATGAGGTTGTGCTCGGGGTCGAAGAGATTGCGGTAGTTGAGGGCGTTGGCGGCGTAAGGCGCCAGCTCTTTCTTCGATTTGCCGAGCGCTTTGCCGAGCATGTAGATGCACCAGTCGTCGTAGGCGTATTCCAGCGTGCGTGCGGCGCTCTCGTTGATGCCCACGTTGTAGGGCACATAGCCGAGGCGGTCGTAATATTCATGTCCGAGGCGGCCGGTGGAGCTGACCGTCGGATGCACTTTGTGGGCGCCGGAGGTCACGGCTTCCCACAGCTTTTCGATGTCGTAGCCGCGGATGCCGTTGAGATAGGCGTCGGCAACCACTGAGGCGCTGTTGTTGCCCACCATGCAGCCGCGGTGACCCGGGCTTGCCCATTCGGGCAGGAAGCCGCTCTCGAGATAAGCGTTGACCAGACCGTCCTGGATCTTGACGCTTTCCGACGGGTAGAGCAGGTTGACGAGCGGGAAGAGGGCGCGGAAGGTGTCCCAGAAGCCGGTGTCGGTAAACATGTAGCCGTCGCAGATCTCGCCGTTGTACGGGCTGTAGTGGCGCACGGCGCCTGCGGCGTCGATCTCATAGAAGGCGTGCGGGAAGAGCAGCGCGTGATAGAGGTTGGAGTAGAAGGTGCGCAGACGGTCGAGCTGGAAGTCGTAGCTGTCGGCCGACACTTCGATGCGGCCGAGCACGTCGTTCCAGCGGTTGCGCCCTTCGCGGGCTATCCGGTCGAAGTCGCCGTCGCCAAGCTCTTTGAGGTTCAGCAGCGCCTGTTCGGGGCTGATGAACGAGGAGGCCACGCGGGCGTTTACTTTCTGACCTTTATGTGTGGCAAAGCCGATGATGGCGCCTGCGTGGTTGCCCGTCGACGAGAGTGTCCCTTCGGTGATCACGCTGTCGAGCACGGTGGCCGTGTAGCTGAACGGCGTGTCGAATTCGATCACGAAATAGTTTTTGAAGTTGTCGGGTACACCGCCGGAATTCTTTGTGGTGTAGCCGGTGATGCGGCGGTTCTGAGGATCGACAGTCACCGACGAGCCGTCGTTGTAGGCATCGATCACCACGGTCGACAGCTCGGCTTCCGGGAAGGTGAAGCGGAAGCTGACGGCACGCTCGGTGGGCGCGAATTCGGTGGTTATGTCGTGGTCGGCCAGATACACCTTATAGTAATAAGGAGTGGCTTTCTCGGCTTTGTGCGAAAACCAGCTCGCGCGTTCCGACTCAATGAACGTCGGTTTGCCGGTGACGGGCATCAATGAAAACTGGCCGTAGTCGTTGATCCAGGGCGAGGGACGGTGGGTCTGCTTGAACCCAACGATCTTGTCGGCGTCGTAGGTGTAGGTCCACCCGTCGCCCATCTTGCCTGTCTGCGGCGTCCATCCGTTCATGCCCCACGGCATGGTGACGATAGGGAGTGTGTTGCCGGTCGACAGCTCGTATTTCGATTGTGTGCCGGTCAGCGTGTTGACATAGTCAACCGGGTCGGCAGCCACGGCAGTAGCGGAGGCTCCGGCCAAAAAGAGGGAAACGATCAGTTTGTTCATCGGTATCGATGTGAGATTTTATGGTTATGATTTACGATGGATGATAGACCTAAAATCAGTCTAACTACAAAGTTAGGCAACTTCCGCCAATCATTGGGCGTTCATCTCGAAAAAAAACACTAAATTTGCGAATATTATAGATTTTGCGCTCATTTTATGACAAAAAAAGATCTTAAAATAGTGTTTTTCGGCACGCCCGATTTCGCTGTGGAATCGCTCCGGCGTCTTGTCGAAGAAGGATACAACATAGCCGCCGTGGTGACGGCGCCCGACAAGCCGGCCGGTCGCGGCCGCTCGCTGCAGATGTCGGCCGTCAAGCAGTATGCTCTCGAGGCCGGACTCCCCGTCCTCCAGCCCGAGAAGCTCAAGGATCCGGCTTTTGTCGAACAGCTGCGCGGTATCGGCGCTCAGCTCTTCATCGTCATCGCCTTCCGCATGCTTCCCGAAGTGGTGTGGACAATGCCGCCGCTCGGCACTTTTAACCTCCACGGCTCGCTGCTGCCGCGCTATCGCGGCGCCGCCCCCATCAACCGCGCTGTCATGAACGGCGACACACGCACCGGCGTCACCACATTTTTTCTCAAACATGAGATCGACACCGGCGACATAATCGATTCGCGTGCCATCGAGATCGGCCCCGACGAGAACGCCGGCTCGGTCTACGACCGCCTGATGATGATAGGCGCCGATCTGACGCTCGAAACCGTTGGCCACATCATCGCCGGCGACCTCGTCACCCGCCCGCAGGCCGATTCCGGCGTGGAGGCTACTCCCGCTCCCAAGATTTTCAAGGACGACTGCCGCATCGACTGGTCGCGCCCGGCCGCCGAGGTGCACAATCTGGTGCGTGGCCTCGCTCCCTATCCTACGGCCTGGAGCGTCATCTGCTCGGCCGGCGCCGAGCTCGGCACGCTGAAGGTGTTCGAGACGCGACGTACCGACATCCCCGCCGTGACCCCCGGCCGCGTCACCGTCGACGGCTCGCGCCTGACGGTCGACTGCGCCGACTGCGCCCTCGAAATCCTCAGCCTTCAGGCTCCCGGCAAGCGACGCATGCCCACCGCCGACTTCCTCCGCGGTATGCGTCTCACCGATCTCTCGCTAAAATAACCGACCGATATAAACCAATCGCACATTATGCACAGATTTATAAAATCACTTCTCGTCGGGCTGCTGGTCTCGCCGGCCGCTCTCGCCCTCGAGATCCCCGACAGCACCTATAGCTACAATGTCGAAGCTATGGGCTCGCTGAGCACCGACGGCACCTCGCCCTTCTGGCTCGTCAGCAACCGGCAGGGCCTGTCGTCGCTCAAAGAATCCAGCGGCTATCTCCGCGCCGGTTTCTTCAAACATGAGCACTACGACCGCCGCTTCGACTGGGAGGCCGGCGCCGACCTCGTCGTCCCCGGCAATTTCACCTCCCATTTCGTGGTGCAGCAGCTCTACGGCGGCATCCGCTACCGCTCGCTCAATCTCACCATTGGTGCCAAAGAGTGGAGCAACCGCGTGGTGGACCGTGAGCTCAGCTCGGGCGACATGTTCATATCGCAGAACGCACGCCCGATCCCGCAGATCATGATCGAGATGCCCGAATATCAGCCGGTGCCATGGACCAAAGGCTGGCTCTCGGCGCGAGCCTATTTCTCCGTGGGACTCTACACCGACTGGCGATGGGAACGTGACCGTGCCGGCGAAGGAGGCTCATGGATCAAAAACCGCATGCTCCACACCAAAGGCCTCTTCCTGCGCGGCGGCGACACCGACCGCTTCCCGCTGACGGTGGAGGGCGGCCTGGAGATGGGCGCTCAGTGGGGCGGCACTTTCCACGGCGTCAACCGCTACACCCACGAGCCATATGTGGTCTATCTCCCTCACGGCTTCAAGGATTTCATGAAGGTGGTGTTCCCCACCTCGGGCGGCAACTCCTCCGACCCCAACCAAATGGGCGAGATCACCAATGTCTACGGCAACCACGTAGGACAGTGGTCGCTCGCCGCCAACTGGGATCAGAAGGATCTCGACTGGAAGTTCCGCGTCTATTATGAGCATTTCTTCGACGACCACTCCATGATGTTTTTCGACCATGCCTGGAAGGATATGCTCGTGGGCGTGGACATAACGGTGCCGAAGAATCCCGTCATCACCCGTTTCCTCTACGAATACATCGACACTAAGGACCAGAGCGGCTCGGTCTACTGGGACAAGACGCCCGAAGTACCCTCACAGGTGAGCGGCGCCGACGATTATTACTCCCACACGCTCTACACCGGCTGGCAGACCTGGGGCATGGGCCAGGGCAACCCGCTGCTCATTTCGCCCATCTACAACACGCCCGGCCTCTGGAACTCCTACGAGTTCATGAACAACCGCATCAAGGGCCACCACTTCGGCTGGACAGGCAACCCGGCCGACGGCTTCGACTACCGCGTTCTGCTCACCTACACCCGCTCATGGGGCTCCTATCTGTTTCCCGCACGCACCGTGCTCCACAATTTCAACGCCCTGCTCGAACTCACATGGCGCCCGCGCCGACTTGCCGGCTGGATGGGTCGCCTCTCTCTGGCTGCCGACGGCGGTCAGCTCCTCGGCAAGAGCTTCGGCGCAATGCTCACAATCTCTAAAACAGGATGGCTATGAAATATATGAAATCATTCCTCGCGGCCGCTCTTGCCTTCGTGGCTCTCTTCGCCGCATCATCCTGCCGCGAACTCGCCCAAAACGGCGACTTCTCCGGCCAATGGCAGGTGCTCACTATCGATTATCCCGACGGAACGGCAGAAAACGTGCAGGGCGAGCGCTACTACCGCGTGTATCGCGACGTGCTCCAGCTGGCTGCTCCCGGAGGTACGATCGTAACGGCCAATCTCGTCTACGATGACGACGCCGCCACGTTCTCCGCCCAGTTCCCCTACAGCACCCCGGCCGAAGTCGCCCCATGGGGCATCGGCTGTCCCGACGGCACCGACCCCTCGGCCAAAGGCTTTACGGCACGCTTCACCATCAATAAGCTAAGCGCCTCGCATCTTGTTTTCACAGGCGAAACAGGCATCGTAGTCACCTGCCGCAAATTCTGACCGCGGCAGTCTGCTGACGATTAATATTTATAAAATAATGTGAACGAATTGTTAAAATTTGAATGGCCCAACGACCCGTCGAAGATAAAACAGGCCGTTGGGTTGCAGGGAAATGAAAAAATCATTACCTTTGCATCAATTCGTAGTCACGGAGGGGGCAGATGCTTCCTCCATTTTATTTGCAATAGAAAATGATCGACAAACAAATCATAGCCCGCGTCGTTGAGTCTGCCCTCGAAGGCACCGACGCTTTTCTTGTAGGCGTCGACGTCACGCCCGACAATCGTGTGATTGTTGAAATCGACTCCGACACCGGCGTCGACATCGACACATGCGCCCGCCTCACACGCGAGATTGAGAATGCCGTCGACCGTGACGTCGAAGACTATGAGCTCGAAGTCGGCTCAGCCGGCCTCACCGCTCCCCTGAAGGTGCGCCGCCAGTATCTGAAATACATCGGCAACGATGTGGAGGTGCTCACACGCGACGGCCGCAAGCTCTCCGGCGTCCTCACCGACGTCTCGCCCGACGGCGCATCGTTCACCCTCACCGTCAAGGAAAAGGTGAAGGAAGAGGGCAAGAAACGCCCCGTTGTCGTCGACAAGCCGCTCGTCTTGAATGTCGCCGACACCAAATATGTGAAATATCAAATAAACTTCAAATAACCCCCATCACTACCCCAGATTATGGCTAAGAAAGAGGAAGCTCCCAACATGGTGGAGCGTTTTGCCGAATTTAAAGAACTTAAGAATATCGACAAAGCCACGATGATCAGTGTGCTTGAAGAGTCGTTTCGCAACGTGCTGGCCAAAATGTTCGGCACCGACGAAAACCTCGACGTGATCATGAACCCCGACAAAGGCGACGTGCAGATTTTCCAGAACCTCACCGTTGTGGCCGATGGCGAAGTGACCGATCCCAACCAGCAGATCAGCCTCTCCGACGCACGCGCCGACCAGGACCCCGACGTGGAGATCGGCGAGGAACACACTAAAGAAATCTTCTTTGCCGACTTCGGACGCCGCGCCATCCTCAATCTGCGCCAGACGCTCCAGTCCAAGATCCTCGACCTCCAGAAAGAGGCCATCTACAACAAGTTCAAAGAACTCGAAGGCGAGCTCGTCACCGGCGAAGTCTACCAGACATGGTCGCGCGAGACTCTCTTGCTCGACGACGATAAAAACGAGCTTCTCCTCCCCAAGAGCGAATCGATCCCCGGCGACTTCTTCCGCAAAGGCGAGACAATCCGCGCCGTTGTGGCCAACGTCGACAATAAAAACAACAACCCCAAGATCACCGTCAGCCGTACCAACGAGAATTTCCTCCGACGCCTCTTCGAACTCGAGGTGCCCGAAATCCACGACGGCCTCATCAATATCCGCGCCGTGGCACGCATCCCGGGCGAACGCGCCAAAATCGCCGTCGAAAGCTACGACGACCGCATCGATCCCGTCGGCGCTTGCGTAGGCGTCAAAGGATCACGCATCCACGGCATCGTCCGCGAGCTCCGCAACGAAAACATCGACGTGATCAACTACACGGCCAACCCCTCGCTCTTCATCCAGCGCGCCCTCTCTCCCGCCAAGATCTCATCGATACGTCTCGACGAAGAGGAAAAACGCGCCGAAGTGTTCCTCCGTCCCGAAGAGGTTTCCCTCGCTATCGGCAAAGGCGGCCTCAATATCAAGCTCGCTTCCATGCTCACCGGCTACGTCATCGACGTTTACCGCGACACTGAAGAGAGCACCGAAGAAGATATCTACCTCGACGAATTCAAGGACGAAATCGACGGCTGGGTCATCGACGCACTCAAGGAAATGGGCTGCGTGACTGCCAAGAGCGTGCTCAACACACCGCGTCAGACGCTTATCGACAAAGCCGACCTCGAAGAAGACACCGTCGACAACGTGATCAGCGTGCTCAAGGCTGAATTCGAGGACGAATAATCCCCCCGCCCCGTCAGTCCCCGTCTGACATTGCGGTCCCGGCCCCGGATTCATCACCGCCCCACGCTAAAACAAACATTAGAAAACATCAACTTAATATATGGCGAGAACGAAAATAAGTAAAGCGGCAAAAGACTTCAACGTGTCAATAGCCACCGTTGTGGAATTTTTGCAGAAAAAAGGCATAACCATCGACAATAATCCCAATTCGCGTATCGATGAGGATGCCTACGACCTCCTTCTCAAGGAGTATGCGCCCGACAGAGCATTGAAATCGCAATCTGATCAGGTGTCCACCGAACGTAAGGTGAAAGAGACCGCCGAAGCAGAAGCTGCGGTTGCACCCGCTCCCGAGCCCGCCCCGGCTCCCGAGCCCCGTCAGCCTGTCGGCCCCAAAGTGATAGGAAAGATCGACCTCCACACAGGCCGTCCCGAACCTGTCGCACCCGTGGCTCCCGAGCTCCGTCCGGCCGAAAAACCCGCCGAACCGGCTCCGGCTCCGGCTCCCAAGCCCGCCGCGCCCGCCCCGGCTCCGGTAGAAAAGAAGGAGGAGCCCGTCAAAAAGCCCGAACCGGTGAAACCGGCCGCTCCGGCCGCCCGCGTCGAGCCTGCCAAACCCGCAGCTCCCGCTCCGGCTCCCGCCCCCGAAAAGCCCGCGGCTCCCAAGCCTGCCGCACCCGCCCCGGCTCCCGCTCCTAAGCCCGAACAGCCCGCTGAGAAGCCGGCCGCGCCCGACGAGCCCGACAACTTTATCCCGACTACGGTTACCGGCGGCCTGAACATCAACGTGGTGGGCAAAATCGACCTCTCGGCCATAAACCAGTCGACACGTCCCAAAAAGAAATCCAAAGAAGAAAAGCGCAACGAACGCATGGCCAAAGCCGGTCAGTCCGGTGCTGGCGCCGGAGCCGCTTCCGCCGACCCCGACCGCAAGAAACGCAAGCGCATCCGCGGCAAGGAGAAGGTCGACATCAACAACCCCGGCCAGGGACAGTCAGCCTCTCGTCAGCAGGGCGGCAACAACCGCGCTGGTGGCGCCAACAACAACAGCCGCGGCTCCGAACGCCGTCAGCTCCACACCGAAATCAACGAAGAAGATGTGCAGCGGCAGGTGAAAGAGACGCTCGCTCGCCTGACCACCAAGGACAAAGGCCTGAAGAAAGGCGCTAAATGGCGTAAGGAAAAGCGTGAGGCCACTCGCGAACGCGAACGCGAAGCCCACGAAATGGAAGCCGCCGAAAGCAAGGTGCTCAAGCTCACCGAGTTCGTGACGGCTAACGACCTCGCCTCAATGATGAACGTGCCTATCAATCAGGTCATCGGCACTTGCATGAGCATCGGCGTGATGGTGTCAATCAACCAGCGCCTCGACGCCGAAACCATCAACATCGTGGCCGAGGAATTCGGCTTCAAGACCGAATATGTGTCGGCCGAAGTGGTCGAAGCCATCCATCAGGAAGAGGACTCGGAAGATGAACTCATGTCGCGTCCGCCTATCGTCACCGTGATGGGCCACGTGGACCACGGCAAGACCTCGCTCCTCGACTATATCCGCAACGCCAACGTCATAGCCGGTGAGGCCGGCGGCATCACCCAGCATATCGGCGCTTACAACGTCAAGCTCTCCGACGGCCGACGAATCACATTCCTCGACACCCCGGGCCACGAAGCGTTCACCGCCATGCGTGCCCGCGGCGCAAAAGTGACCGACCTATGTATCATCATCGTAGCCGCCGACGACAATGTCATGCCCCAGACCGTCGAAGCCATCAACCACGCTTCGGCTGCCGGCGTCCCCATCGTCTTCGCCATCAACAAAATCGACAAGCCCGCCGCCAACCCCGACAAAATCAAGGAGGAGCTGGCCGGCATGAACTACCTCGTCGAGGAATGGGGCGGCAAATATCAGTCGCAGGACATCTCGGCCAAGAAAGGCATCGGCGTCGACGAGCTCATGGAGAAAGTGCTCCTCGAAGCCGAAATGCTCGAACTCAAGGCCAACCCCAACCGCAAGGCCACCGGCTCCATCATCGAATCGTCGCTCGACAAAGGCCGCGGATATGTGGCCACAGTCCTCGTGTCAAACGGCACCCTCCGCGTCGGCGACACCATCCTCGCCGGCACCCACTACGGCAAGGTGAAAGCCATGTTCAACGAACGCAACCAGCGCATCCGTGAGGCCGGTCCTTCCACGCCGGCACTGATCCTCGGCCTCAACGGTGCCCCGACAGCCGGCGACACCTTCAACGTCATGGAATCGGAGCAGGAAGCCAAGGAGATCGCCAACAAGCGCGAGCAGCTCCAGCGCGAGCTCGGCCTCCGCACCAAGAAGATCCTCACCCTCGAGGATATCGGCCGCCGCCGCGCCATCGGCAATTTCCAGGAACTCAACATCATCGTCAAAGGCGACGTCGACGGCTCCATCGAAGCCCTCTCCGACTCGCTCATCAAGCTCTCCACCGAAGAGATCCAGATCAACGTGCTCCACAAGGCCGTCGGCGAGATCTCCGAAAGCGATGTCACTCTGGCAGCCGCTTCCGACGCCATCATCATCGGTTTCCAGGTGCGTCCCTCGCTGGCCGCACGCCGCGCCGCCGAGCGCGAAGGCGTCGACATACGCCTCTATTCCGTGATCTATCAGGCCATCGAGGAGGTGAAGGACGCCATGGAAGGCATGCTCGCCCCCGAAGTGAAGGAAGAGGTGACAGGCACCGCCGAAGTGCTCCAGACCTACAAGATATCCAAGGTCGGCACCGTGGCCGGTTGCATGGTGCGCGAAGGTCGCATCAAACGCAACTGCAAGGTGCGCCTCATCCGCGACGGCATCGTGCGCTACACCGGCGACCTCGGCTCGCTCAAGCGTTTCAAGGACGATGTCAAGGAAGTGGTGTCGGGCTACGATTGCGGCCTCAACATCAACGGCTACAACGACGTCCGCGAAGGCGACATCATCGAGTGCTTTGAAGAAGTGGAAGTGAAGAAATCACTCTAAGAGCCTATTCCACAAAATTTGTTAACGTCAGGGCGGCGTATTTTCGAGTGAATTTCTTGAGTTGAAGAAGGAACGATGCGGGCATCGTGACTGATGAGACTCGAAGAAAGTCGCCGGAAAGACGCCGGTCAGTAAAAAATAATAATATTAATTGGAGCTAACTACAAAAATCTGTCAATGTATTCACGACAAGAAAATATGTCAGAAATAACGAGGATCGCATCAGCACATCATCTTCGGCGCTGTGGCTCAATCGCATAGTCCGCTATGTTCAATCGCTCACAGCACCAAATCTGATGCACTGCTGCGCCCCTGACGTTAACAAATTTTGTAGAATAGGCTCTAAGACTCCTGAGTTCTCCGAGCCCTCCGAGCTCTCTGAGTTCTCCGGTCCCCTCCCGATCATGCCCATAGCCCACATCAACATAGGCTCCAATATCGGCGACCGCCGGGCTGCTTTAGCCCGTGCGGTCGCTGCCGTTGAGAGCGCTTTCGGCGCGTCCGCCCGCCTCTCCGACATCATCGAGTCGGCGCCGTGGGGCTATCACAGCGATAATGCTTTCCTGAATCTCGGCCTCGAAATCGAAACCGGCGCGCTCCCCCCGCTCGAAGTGCTGCGGCGCCTGCACGAGGCCCAGCGCAGCGTCAGCACGACGCCGCACCGGCGCCCCGACGGCTCTTACGCCGACCGCGTCATCGACATAGATCTCATTGCCATAGGCGATTGCGTCGTCGACACGCCCGAACTCACGCTCCCGCATCCGCGCATGCACCTGCGGCGGTTTGTCCTCGTCCCCATGATGCAGCTCTCGCCCGCCTGGCGCCATCCGCTCACGGGCCTGACAGCCGCCGAGATGGCGGCTATGCTTCCACCCGGCGAATGATGCCGGAGTCGACATACCACAGGTAGCCGCGCACGCCGGTGTTTCCCGCCGCACGCAGCGCTTCCATGTAGGCTCTCACCTGATTGCCGTAAAGCTTGGGCTTCTCTTCGCCAAACTTATAGTCGACAACATCGACATGTCCGTCGGCTCGCCACACCACGCGGTCGGGACGGCACACATCGCCGTTGGCCAGCACCAGCGTGCGCTCGCATATCACTCGCCGGTAACCGTTGAACCATCCCGCCACATCGTCGCGCTTCAGCTCGCGCGACAGATAGGCGCACACTTCGTCGGCTGCCTCGCGAGGCAACCGCCCGCGGTAGCTGCAATAGCGCACCGCGCTTTCCAGCTCCTCGGGATGACGCACTCGCGACAGCACGTCGTGAAGCACGATGCCGCGCCCGCGCGCCATGCCGTAGTCCACATATCGCTCTATGTCGAGCTTGCCCCACAGGTCGTCGCGGTCGGCGGTGACATACGGCTCCATGTCGACGGTGCCTTCGGGGTCGAGCGCTCTCCGCTCCTCTTTTTTGTCGGCCTCGCGTGTTGTGGGCGATCCGATGGTGTCACTCACCAGCTCCGTGCCGTCCTCGCTCTCTTCGGTGCGCTCGGTGGCCACGCTGCCCAGGGCCTGCATGATGATGTCGTTGAGATTGTCGCGCCCCGATTTGCTGCCCGCGAGAGGATAGCACACCGACAGCTCGTTGACGGCGCGCGTCATAGCCACGTAGGCCACGTTGATCTCGTCGAGCAGCTGCTCGCGGCAGCGGTCGTCATATTGCTTGGCCAGCGCTGTGCCCTTCATCCATTCGGCCGGCTTCAGCGGCAGCAGAGGGGGTATGATATCTTCCTCGGCGGCTATGGCACCCGCCGGCTCAAACCATTCGATCGATTTGAAATTCACAAGCCGCCAGTCGGCAAACGGAATGTGCACGCACTTGAATTCCAAGCCTTTCGATTTGTGTATGCTCATCACCATCAGTGCGTTTTCGTCAAAAGGCGCTGAGATCTTCGCCCGGCATCCCTTGTCGTCCCACCACTGCAGGAACGCATGCAGGTCGGCCGATCCGGTGCTGCAGAAGCTCGTCATCTCGTCGACGAATGCGGCGATGTACATGTTCTGGTCGCGGGCCGTTTCGGGCGATATGTAGCGGGCTATGATGCGCTCTACAAGCGACGGCACGTTGAAGCAGGCCATCGACCCGGCGGCTTCGCTGTCGGCCGTCGTCACTATGCCGGCGCCCGACGTGGAGCCGGCGCCCGCTATGGCTACGCGCAGCGATTCGCCGACGTCGCCTGTGCGCGACAGGTTGTGCTCGTAGATGTTCATCAGACGCCCTATCTCGCGCAGTCGCGCTTTGCGCCGCTTGCCCGCCGTGCTCTCGCCTTCGCCCGACTCCTCCGCTGCTTCTTCGGCCGGCATGTCGAGAAAGCGCATCACGCTGATGATGAGGCGCACGGCCGGCGACGAGGCAATGGACATGGCATCGTCGGAGATGATACGCACCCCGCGAAGCTCCTCATACTCTTTGCAGGCCTCCATCAGGCTCGCTATCACGTCGGCGGCCTCGTTGTTGAAGCGTGTAAGCACGGCGATGTCGCAGGGACGGTAGCCCGCGCGCAGCTGTCGCACGATGTCGTCGGTGAGCAGCCGAAGCGCCGTCTCGCTGAATGTCGCGCCTTCGGTATGCCCCACCCCCGTCAGCTTGATGTAGCCGCGGTGGTCCTTGTGTTTGGGCGAGATCTGCTGACGCACATTGGCATAGATGTCCGTGAAGCCGGTCATACCCGCTATGGCGCTGAAAAAGTCGTTGTTGAAGCTCACCACGTCGGCCGAGCTGCGCCAGTTGGTGTTACCCGCGCTGTCGTTGCCTTTTATCATGGATTTGACGCCGAAATCTTCCTGCACCTGGTGCTGCAGCAGCGTGGGGTCAGAGAATCGGAAGCGGTAGATGCACTGCTTCTCGTCGCCGATGATCAGGCTGTCGTTGCCCACCGACTGCCCTTCATGGAGCAGCGGCCGCAGGTTTTCCCACTGCACTTTCGAGGTGTCCTGAAATTCGTCGATCAGGAAATGGTTGATCCACGTGCCGGTGCGTTCATACACGAAAGGCGCGTCGTCATCGCCTATGATGGTGCGCAGCAGCGTGTTGGTGTCGGAGAGTATCAGTGTGTTGTTGTCCTTGCGGTATTTCTCGATGAAGTCGTAGATGTTTTTGAGCAGTCCGAGCACGAAGATGTTGGAGCGTATATCCCGAAGCATGGCCAGACGCGCCGCTCCCTCGGTGATCGAGCGGGTGGCATCGTTGATGGCATCGCACAGTCCTGTGTCGGCCGACTGCTCCATGAGCTTTTTCAGATTGCCGGTGAAGGCGTTGAGGATGTCCTCGTTGACAGCCGCCACCGTTTTCCCTATATCCTTGCATTCGCCCGCCCCGGCCATCTCCTTGAGCTTTTTCATGAGATACGCCGACACTTTCAGCTTCCCTGAGCCGTCGTAGCCCCGCGATGTGATGGCGTCGACTGCGGCACGGCACAGCGATTTGGTCTCTTTTATCTGGCTGTCGGCCTGCTTGCTGAGCGACGTGTACAGCTTCTGCAGCCGTTCGGGATTCGACAGATAGTCCATCATCTTCCCGTAATGTTCATCGAAAACGTCGTTGCTGATGCTTTTGATGAATTCGATGAAATTGCTGTAGACTGTCGACGAGCGGTTGAAAAGGCTCACCTGACGCCCGCTGTTGAGCTGCCCTATAAGATATTGCGTGATCCACTGCTGCAGCCGGCGCGACTGACCGTCGGGACTGTCGGTCGACAGCGAGTCGAAAAGGTCGCGCACGCTCTGCGAGATGGCCCGGTCGCTGTCGAGATCCACTTCATAGTTGCCCGACACGTCCACTTCGTGGGCGAAGGTGCGCAGGATGCCCTGAAAAAACGAGTCGATGGTGTTGACCTGAAAGAAGTTGAAGTCGAAGAGCAGCTGCCGCAGAGCCGTCGCGGCTGCCTTCGTCAGCTCGTCGGGCGTGCAGTGCAGCTCGTCGCACAGACGTTTGGCGTAGGGACTCGGGTCGGGCCATTTGTATTCGAGATTGCCCAGCACGGCGAGCTCGTGGATGATGCGCTCTTTCATCTCGCCCGTCGCTTTCTTGGTGAAGGTGACGGCGAGGATGTGGCGGTGACGGTCGCGCTGACCGCGGTTCAGCAAGTAGCGTCCCGTATTGGGATTCTTCACCCCGAGGAGCATCTTGATGTATTCGTAGGCCAGTGTGAAGGTCTTGCCCGAACCGGCCGAGGCTTTATATATCGCCAGCATTGATGTTCGGTGTTGTGGTCGTTCAGATTATGCGGGCTTTGAAGCCCATGGCTTTCAGCAGCTCCACTACGTCGCGGCGACGGTCGCCCTGGATCAGTATGTCGCCTCCACGGGCCGAGCCACCGGCGCCGAGCCGCTGTTTGAGTTGTGAGGCTATCTCGCTCACGCGCTCGTCGGGGAGCACCCATCCGGTGATGAGCGTGGCGGTCTTCCCACCGCGTCCTTTCTTCTCGATGCCCACGTCGAGACGCGGCTGTCGCATCTCCTGTTCAGCCACGCTGTCGGCGGCCTCTTCGGCGGCCGGCCCTTCAGGCAGGTCGGGGTTGTCGTTGAGAAACGAGGCCAGTTGTTGTTGCCAGTCCATTATTGCTTGTCGGTTTCTGATTGAAGGAAGAGGGAGTCGGCGGCGGCTTCGTCGGGGATGCGCGACATGTCTACGGGGTTGTTGCGGTGGGCCGAGCGTGCCGAGAGGGTCTCAACATACTGGAGCATCTCGGGCTCTACCGATGAGTAGTAGGCCGATGCGCTGTCGGCATTGATCTTGAAGGCCGTGTCGTAGAGGTCGGTGGCCCGGTCGGTGTTGGCGTTGTCCTCTTTGTCGAGCGTCTCGGCCATCTGCATGTACACCATCGAGAGGCGTGCTGCCTGCGTCGCTGAGAGGCTTTTCAGGTTGGGGTCGTCGCTGAGATGCGATGCCACGCTTTTGGCGGCCGTCATGTCGCCGTTGGCAACGGCCATTTCGGCCTCGCGGAGCATCTCTTCGACTGATTCGGCCGAGTTGCCTGAGCAGGCCCATGTGATGGCGGCGAGGCAAATGGCAAGAAGGTATGTCAGACGGTGTTTGAGTTTCATTTTCAAGGTGTCTTTGTTGAGGTATTGTGATGAGTGAAAGGCTGTTACGGTTTATGACAGGCGAAGCTTCAGATCGTCGATCAGGTGCTGGAGAGCCGGGTAGTCGGTGCACATTTGGCCGAGGAGCTCGCCGTCGCTGAGCGTGTGCCGCGGCAGCTCCCCTTCGTTGATGGCGGTGTCGAAGGTGATGCTGTCGTTCTGCAGGGTGTTGTGCAGGAAGGTCAGCAGATCATGCCGCGCCGACTCCATCAGGTCGGCCTGCATCTGGTTCTGCACCAGCACTGTGAAGTGGGTGTCGCTGTCGAGGCGCGGAGGCGCGGCGCGCATGGTGTTGATGAGGATGTGGGCCTTGGGATGCGTCTGTATGTATGTCTCCCAGGCTGTGTTGAGCGCATCGGTCGAGAAGCGGTTGTTGCGGGCGGCCGTCGGTGCGGCGGCCGATGTCGCAGGCGTTTCGTCGTGATGCAGCCCGTGGCGTATCGAGATGCGAGGCACCCCGGCCATCGGCGTCCCGGCCATCGGCTGCCGGTGCTGCGGCTGTGGTGCCGGCTGCGGTGCCTGAGCCGGCTGTGGAGCCGGCTGTGGAGCCGGTTGAGGTGCCGGCTGTGGTGTCGGCTGTTTCTTGGGCACTGGCGCGGGCGCGGCGGCTGTCGGCTGGTGGGGTCGAGCGGCCGGGTCGGGCGCAGTACGGGCGGCAATTGGTTTCAACTGCCCCTCTCCGTCGCCGCCGTTACTGCGGGAGGGGCCGGCTGGTTGGCATATCTTCGCGAGTGTCAGCTCCACGAGGAACTGCTTGTTGGAGGCCACGCGGAAGTTGAGGTCGGCGTCGTTGCACAGGCACATGGCGCGGTACAGGAAGCCGGGATCGCACTTGGCGGCGCGGGCCGCAAGGTCGGAGCGCACCTGGTCGCCCGCTTCGATCAGCGGCAGAGTGGCCGGATCGCGCGCCACCATCAGGTCGCGGAGATAGCCGGCAAGGCCGTTAATGAAGAATTGCGAGTCGAAGCCGTTGTCGCGGATCTCTTTGTAGATGGTCCATGTGGTGAGCACATCGCCCGCCAGAAAGGCGTCGAGCAGCCGGTGATAGTAGTCGTAGTCGAGCACGTTGAGGTTGTCGATGGCCGACTGATAGGTGATGTGGCCCCCCGACGACGCTGCCACCTGGTCGAAGATCGAGAGGGCGTCGCGCATGGCGCCGTCGGCTTTCGAGGCTATCACCCCGAGGGCGGCCGGTTCGGCCGTGATACCCTCCTGCGAGGCCACGTAGCTCAGATGGTCGATCATGTCCTGGATGGTGATGCGGTGGAAGTCGTAGATCTGGCACCGCGACAGGATCGTGGGGATGATCTTGTGTTTCTCGGTGGTGGCGAGGATGAACACTACATACGACGGCGGCTCTTCCAGCGTCTTCAGAAAGGCGTTGAAGGCCTGCGAGGAGAGCATGTGCACCTCATCGACTATAAACACGCGGTAGCGTCCCATCGACGGTGGCACCTGCACTTGCTCGATGAGCGTGCGCATATCTTCGACGCCGTTGTTCGACGCGGCGTCGAGCTCCACGATGTTCATCGAGGTGCCGGCGTTGAAAGCCCGGCACGATTCACATTCGTTGCAGGCTTCGCCTTCCGGGGTGAGATGCTCGCAGTTGATCGTCTTTGCGAAGATGCGCGCACACGAGGTCTTGCCCACGCCGCGCGAGCCGCAGAAGAGATATGAATGGGCCAGTCGTCCCGTGGCCACAGCGTTTTTCAGCGTGGTGGTCAGCGCTTTCTGACCCACAACGGAGGCAAACGTGGCCGGACGGTATTTTCTGGCGGAAACGAGATATTTCTCCATAAAAATAGGTTGCGGAAGTTTTCGTCAAATTTAGCAATTATCCTCCAACATTGCAACTGTGCACCCGCTCACGCTCACTGTTTTTATCGACAAAATCTCGACAATCCCCGACATTGCTGCCCTTCGCTGCGGTTTTTGCCCGCTCCGGCGCGGTTATCTCGCAGAAATTAACTATTTTTGCCGTAATTTCCCGTGACTACGCATGCCGTGGTTCGTGCAATGATATGACTGTCAACAGATGAATCTGATATATAACGCTGCTGTCAACACGATGAACTCTTTCGTGGGCATATATGGTAAATGCCTGCGGGAGAAGAGTCAGCGTAAGTTTTCGCGCTTTGTCAAAGGCCAGCGTGGCCTCATGGCGCAGATACACGAGGCTATGGCCTCGGCCGACCGCTCGGTGCCGACGATATGGTTTCACGCCGCCTCGCTGGGCGAATACGGAATTGCACGTCCGCTCATCGGCGAGCTGAAGAAACGCGGCCGATGCAACGTGGTGATGACATTCTTCTCTCCATCGGGCTATGAAGCGCTGCGCGACCGCCATCCCGACATCGACTATCTATTCTATCTCCCGCTCGATACCCGCCGCAATGCACGCGATTTTGTGGAGACTGTCCGCCCCGACCGTGCGGTTTTCATGGTGTCGGAATATTGGCCCAACTATCTGCAGCAGCTGAAATTTGCCGGCGTGCCCACGTTCCTCGTCTCGGCCATCATACGCGACAACTCGCAGTTTTTCAAATGGTATGGCAAGACCTACCGCAATGCGCTATCCACTTTCCGCCACATCTTTGTGCTCAACAATCAGTCGCGCTTCAATCTCAGTATGCTCGGCTTCAATGATGTGACCATCAGCGGTGACGCCCTTTTCGACAATGCCTCGCTGGTGGCCCGCACGCCCTGGACCGATGACGTGATCGGGCGTTTTGCCGACGGCTGCAAGGTGTTCATCGCCGGCAGCGTCAACGATTATCACGACCGCGAGATGGTGGCGGAGCTGATCCGCCGCAACCCGGACGTGAAATTCATCGTCGTGCCTCACGACGTTTCCGAAAACGAGGTGACCCGGGTGCGCGATGCTATAGCCGGCTCGTCGGTGCTTTATTCTCAGTGCGATGCCACTACGGATTTCTCCGGCGTACAGACGCTCATCGTCGACTGCATGGGCAAGCTGGCCTATATCTACCGCTACGGCACTTGGGCTTATGTGGGCGGCGGCTTCACGCCGTTGCTCCACAGCGTCATAGAGGCTACCGTCTACGGCCTGCCCGTGAGCTTCGGCCCCCGCATCGAGCGTAAGGTGACCCCGCAGCAGCTCGCCGAGTGCGGCATAGGGCAGGTGGTGAACAACGCCGGCGAGCTTTGCGACTGGTTTGCCCCGCTGAAGGACGACGATCAGCGCCTCGGGGAGATACGCCGCACTGCCGCTCGATATGTGGCCGAAAACCGCGGCGCCACCGACAATATAATCACGACAATCACCAAAGGATTATGGGCGAACGACTGAAATACGGTTTCTACATGGCTCTGGTAAAGCCGCTTTCGTGGCTTCCGCTCTGGATGCTCTACGGCGTGAGCGATGTGTTGAGATTCGTTATCAGCAATTGCATGCACTACCGCCGCAAGGTGATCCGTGATAATCTCTCGTCATGCTATCCCGAAAAATCCCGGAAGGAGCTGCGGCAGATCGAACGTGAATTCTATAAACAGTTCTGCGACAATATCGTAGAGACAATAAAACTGCTCAATATCTCCGACCGCACGATGCGCCGCCGCCTCGAGGTGCGCGATGCCGCGCTGGTGGAGCAGGCGGCCGACGAAGGCAAGCCGGTGATTCTCTATCTCGGACATTACTGCAACTGGGAGTGGGTGCCCGCCATCACGCTCTATTACGACCGTCCGAAGGTGTCGGCACAACTCTATAAACCGTTGCACGACAGGGCTTTCGACAAACTGATGCTCAAAGTGCGCTCGCGCTTCGGCTCGGTGTCGATCGACAAAAACCGCGCTTTCCGCGAGATGCTCCGCCTCAAACGCGACGTGGGCCCGTTCATCACCGGCTTTATCTCCGACCACCGCACGAGCTGGCAGGAGACGAATCATCACGCCATGTTCCTGCGCCACCGCACATGGTTCTATCCCGGCGGCGAGGAGATAGGCAACCGCATCGGCGCCGCTTATCTCTATCTCGACGTGGAGAAACTCGGCCGCGGCCGCTATCGCTTCACATTCAAGCCGATAGTGCCCGACGACAACAATGAAGACTATCCCGTGACACGAAAATATCTCGAAATGATGCAGGCTACCATCGACCGCGCCCCGGCCTACTGGCTCTGGTCGCACCGCCGCTGGCCCGGAACGCCCGCTCCGGCCGTCACGGATCAGAATACCGACAGTTAACAAGATCTGAATATATAAAAAACACTGAAACCATAATGAAAATTATTTGTGTGATTCCGGCACGTGCCGAATCGACCCGTTTTTTTGAGAAACCTCTCGCTCTTATCTGTGGCAAGCCCATGATCCAGTGGGTGTGGGAACATTGCATGGAAGTGGAAATGTTCGATAAGGTTTATGTGGCCACCGACAGCGACAAGATACGTTCGGCCGCCGAAAGCTTCGGCGCCGAAGTGGTGATGACACGCAGCGACCACGACACCGCCACCGAGCGCCTCTATGAAGTGTCGACGCGCATACAGGCCGATCTCTATGTGATGGTCAATGGCGACGAACCGCTCCTCACCAAGGAAGCCATCGTGCAGTGCGTGCCCGACGGTCTCAAGCCCGGCGATTTCTTCGTGTCAAACCTCATGACCGATTTCTCCAACCCCGTGGAAGTGGTCGACGCCACCAACCTCAAGATCGTCACCGCTGCCGACGACCGCTGCCTCTTCATCTCGCGCAGCCCGATCCCTTACCCCAAAGGTGCAATGGACTATGTGTTCCACAAGTTTGTCGGCGTGGGCGCGTTCACCCGCAAGGCTCTCGATTTCTATCACAACACGCCGCGAGGCCCCATCGAGAAGATCGAAGAAAACGATTCGTTCCGCTTCCTCGAAAACCACATGCCTATCTATTATTACAACTGCCACTGCAAATCCCTCTCGGTCGACAACCGCAAGGATATCGCCGGCGTTGAGGCTTACCTGAAATCGAGATAATCCGGGGCTGCGCATGAAGAAGATGCTGATAATCAGGCTTTCGGCTCTCGGCGATGTGGCCATGACCATACCCGCCGTCTACAGCCTCGCCCGTCAGTATCCCTCCCTGCACATCGACGTGGTCACACGCCCGTTCTTTGCCCGGCTCTTCATCAACCGTCCCGACAACATCAGCATCGTCACCGCCGACCTCACCGGTAGGCACAAGGGCGCTGCCGGAATGGCGCGACTCATGCGGGAGCTGTCGAAACTGCGTCCCGATTGCGTGGCCGACCTCCACAACGTGCTGCGATCGTGGGAGATAGACGCCTGGATGCGAATCCGTGGCGTTCGCGTGGCCATGGTCGACAAAAACCGCCGCAGCCGCCGCAAGCTGTTCACCGACAAGCAGCCGCAGCGCAATTTCGTCGACCGCTATGCCGACGTGTTCGCGCGTCTCGGCTATCCGATAAAGCAGGATTTCCGCTCGATCTTCGACGGTGAGCATCCCGCGCAGCCTCCCTTCGAGCCTGCGCAGCCCGCTGTCGGGGTGGCGCCGTTCGCGCGGTATTACAACAAGACCTATCCGCCCGAAATGATGCGCCACGTCGTGGAGCTGCTCTGCCGCTCCGGCGCGAAGGTGTATCTCTTCGGCGGTCGCGGCCGCGAAGCCGACGAGCTTCAGGCGTGGGCCAACGGTATCGCGGGCTGCACATCGGTGGCCGGGCAGTATCCCATCGATCAGGAGCTGGCTCTGATGAGCCGCATGCGCGTGATGGTGAGCATGGACTCGGCCAACCAGCATCTGGCCTCTCTTGCCGGCACCCCCGTGGTGAGCGTATGGGGCAGCACCACCCCCGCCTGCGGTTTCTCCGGCTACGGCCAGAGCGCCGACAACGCCGTGGTGCTCAACCTCCCATGCCAGCCATGCTCGGTAGCCGGCAAGCCAACATGCCCCCTCGGACACCTCGACTGCCTATGCGGCATAGCACCGGAGGTCATAGCGCGCAAGACGCTGCAGCTGATGAAAGGCGCGGCGCCGCATTAATTCACCGGTAGCCCCGACCACGGTTTCACTACGCACAATGTTTTCATTTATCGTCATATCGGCAATTTTCTGGATCTTCACCGCGGCCTGGTTTCTCGTGGTGCAGAAGCCGGTGTTTGCCCTCTACAACCGCCGCCTGAGCGCCGGCCAGCTGACGGCCGCATCGCTTGCCGGCGCGTGGCGTCACGGCTTCGTGTCGGATGCCATCGTGGCGTCCTATCTCACGGCGCTGCCGCTTGTTGCGGGCGCGCTGTCGACAATGGTGCCCGCCGTCGCCTTCACGCCGGTGATGACCGTGGTCAGCGTCATCGTGTCGCTGGCCGTCGGGCTCCTCGTCACAGCCGACGCCGCCCTCTATCCGTTCTGGAAATTCAAAATCGACGCTTCGGTGTTCGCCTATCTGCGCTCGCTCAAAGGTGCCACTGCCAGCGTCTCGACGGCCTATCTCATCACCGGCATATCGGCATGGCTGCTGATGTCGGCCACCTTCTTCGTCACCTGGTGGGGCGCCGCCCGTGTGGGCTGCATGATAGCGCCGCTCCCCGCCGCCGCTCCGCAATGGTGGGGCTATCCGCTCATCGTGCTGCTGTTGGCCCTGGCCGCCGGCATCCTCTTCGTGATCATTCGCGGTGTGGGCATGCGTCCCTACAATCCGAGCGTGGTCTATTTCAGCGCCAATCCGTTTCTCAATCATCTGGCCCTCAACCCGGGCTACAACATGATCTACTCGCTCACCACCGGCAACGATTTTCACGGCATGTTTCAGTCGATGCCCGCCGACGAATGCGACGCCGTCATCAGCGAGATGTTTCCCGCCCCGTCAGCCGCGCCTTCGCAGCGGATACTGCGCACCACGCGTCCCGACATCATCTTCATCGTGTGGGAGAGCCTCGGCGCCGACCTCACCGATCTCACGGGAAAGCTCTCGGGCGTGACTCCCAACCTTGCGGCTCTCGCCGCCAACGGCGTGCTGATGGGCAATGTCACCTCGGGCAGCTTCCGCACCGACCGCGGCCTGGTGTGCCTGTTGAGCGGATATCCCGCGCAGCCCACCACGAGCATCATCCGCTACACACGCAAGCTCCCCAACCTGCCCGGCCTGCCGCGCACGCTGCGCGACCGCGCCGGCTACACCACCATGGCCGTCCACGGCGGCGACATGAGCATCATGCACAAAAGCGACTACTATCTGGCGTGCGGCCACGACCGGCTGCTGAGCATCCGCGATTTCCCCGCCGCGGCCGAGCGCTGCAAATGGGGCGTCCACGATGGTCCGGTGATGGAGCGCGTGGCCGACGAGGCGCTCAGCCTGACAGCCGCCGGTCGCCAGCCCTGGATGATTACCGTGCAGACGCTCAGCTCCCACGAGCCTTTCATCGTGCCCGGTGAGCCGCGCCGCGCCGATAAGATCGAAAACGCCTACGCCTACAGCGACCATGCCCTCGGCCTCCTCGTCGACCGCCTCAAGAGCACTCCGCTGTGGGACAACCTGTTGATCGTCGTGGTCGCCGACCATAGCCTCAACCTGCCTCGGCCGGTCACCGACCGACGCGCCCACGCCCATATCCCGCTGGTGCTCGGCGGCGGCGCCGTCGCACATCCCGACGTCATCGACACGCTCATGAGCCAGACCGATCTGGCCGCGACGCTTCTCGCCCAGATGGAGCTGCCTCACGACGATTTCGCCTTCAGCCACGACATCCTCTCGCCCGACTACGCCAACCGCTTCGGCCTCCACATATTCAACAACGGCATTATGCTCCGCGATGCCGGCGGATACACAGTCTACGATACCATGCTCGAACGCGTTATCGAAGGCTCCGACGACCCCGGACGCCTTCACCGCATGCGCGCCATCTTGCAGAAAATCTATCAGGACCTCGATAAAAAATAAACAGTCGCAAGCTCAGATAAAAAATGAACATAGGCAATCTCACATCACGCCTCAAAGCAGTCTTTTCACGCCAATCGCTCGCCGCGGCAGCCCATTCCGCGCCCGGCACGGTGGTGATCAACCTGCTGTGGGTCTACGTGCTTTATTTCATATGCCGCCTCGTGTTTCTGTGGATCAACTACGGCACCCTCTCCGGCGGCCTCACCTTCGGCTCGCTGATCACCATGTTCCGCGGCGGCTTCCTCTTCGACACCTCCGCGATCTGCTACACCAATTCGCTCTACATACTGCTCGTGCTGCTGCCGCTCCATCTGAAGGAGCGCCGCTGGTGGGCCACGATGACCAAGTGGATCTACGTGATTGTCAACTCGTTGTGCATGCTCCTCAACCTTGGCGACACGGTGTTCTTCGAATTCCGCCATCAGCGCGTCACCTCGGCCGTGTTACGCGAATTCGGCGGCGAGGGCAACCTCTGTTCCATCGTCGGCACCGAGCTGCTGAGCCACTGGTATCTCGTGGTGCTTTTCGCCCTGATGGTGTGGTCGCTCATCCGTTTCTTCCGCCGTCCGGCGCTACCCGCACCGGGCCGTCCGCTCTGGCGCTACTATGTGAGCCGCACCTTCTGGCTGGCTCTCGCCGGTTTGCTGGCTGTGTGCGGCATGCGCGGCAATGTCTTCTTCCTCTCGGCCACACGCCCAATCTCGATCAACTACGCCTTCCGCTACACGCTCATCCCTGAGCAGACGGGCATCGTGCTGAACACCCCTTTCTCGATGATCCGCACCATCGGCCAAAGCACCATCCCGACGCCCCACTATTTCGCCACCGGGGAGGAGCTGGCCGCCGTCTATTCGCCGCTGCACACCCCGTCGGCCACGGCCGTGCCCACCGGGAAAAACATCGTGATACTGATCGTGGAGAGCTTCGCCCAGGAATTCATCGGCGCTCTCAACAGCGACCTCGACGGTGGCACCTACAAAGGCTACACGCCCTACATGGATGCCATGCTCGACAGCTGCATGTATTTCGACCAGATGATCGCCAACACCTACTACAGCATCGACGCGCCGCCCGCCGTCCTCGCCTCCATACCCCGCGCCGAGCGCCCATTCGTGGTGTCGCCCCACTCGATCAACCACATCAACTCCATAGCCACCGAGCTCAAGAAGATAGGCTACACCTCGGCATTCTTCCACGGCGCCGACAACGAGTCGCTCGGCTTCCACGCCTTCACACGGCAGGCCGGCTTCGACCGCTACTACGGCCAGAACGAGTTCTATGCCGACAGCCGCTTCGGCGGCCGCGCCGAATTCGACGGCACCTGGGGCGTCTGGGACGAGCCGTTCCTCCAGTTCTTCTGCGCCAAGCTCAGCGAGATGCCGCAGCCCTTCATCGGCACCGTCTTCACCCTCTCGAGCCACCATCCCTTCAAGGTGCCCGAAAAATACAAAGACCGCTTTGTCGACGAAGGCGCCCATCAGCTCCACAAATGCATCCGCTACACCGACTATTCGATCCACCGCTTCTTTGAGGAGGCCCGCCGGCAGCCGTGGTTCAACAACACCATATTCGTGATCTGCGCCGACCACGCCAGCTCGAAGCGCACCCACGACGTCTACAAGACGGCCATGGGCGATGTCCGCGCCCCCATCTTCTTCTACGACCCGTCGGGCTCCCTGCCGCGCGGCCGCCAGCCGGGCATCTCGCAGCACATCGACATCATGCCCACGCTTCTCAACTATGTGGGCTACAACCGTCCCTACATAGCTTTCGGTAAGGACCTGCTGAACACTCCCGCCGACGAGACGTGGGGCTTCAACTGGAATTCGATGCCCATCTACATCAAAGGCGACTACATGATGATGTTCGACACCGAACGCGTGCAGGCGCTCTACAACTACCGCAAGGACCCGCTGCTGAAGCACAACCTCCAAGGCACCGGCCTGCCCGAGGAAGCCGATATGGAGCGCCATGTCAAGGCCGTCATCCAGTCCTATCTCGAGCGCATGAACGCCGACAATGTGGTGGTGAAATGAAAAAGTGTTATCTTTGCATTCAATGAGCCGCTATCTCTTCATATCACGCAACTACAAGCATCCGCACTGCGGAGGCGGTGTTGCGCGCACCGACATCGAGAAGGTGATGGAGAGCATGGGCTATGAGAATATAGGCCTGCGCCGCACGTTCAGCCACAACGGCATCGTGCATTCGCTCCGCAACATCTACGGTGTGATGCGCGCCATGCGCCGCCTCCGGACGGGCGATATCGTGGTGGTGCAGTATCAGATGAAATCCTATGAGCGCTTTTGCCGCGCCGCCAGAAAGCGGGGCGCCAAAGTGATATGCCTGATCCACGATCTCGACTCGTGGCGCGACAAGAAGCTGACGCCGCAGCAGGAGATGCCGCTGCTCAATATGGCCGACGTGCTGCTCACCCACAACCATGCCATGCGCAGCTGGCTCGAAAGCCAGGGCTGCACGGCGCCGATGGTCGATTACGAGATTATGGACTATATCCACGGAGTGTCAGGCGATCCCCACGGCTACCCCTACAATGGGAAGTTCTCGCTCTTCTTCGTCGGCAACCTCTCGCCGCGGCTCAACGGCTGGATCTACGAGCTCGCAAAGGCGATGCCCGACCGCAAGATTTATCTCTACGGCTCGGAATATGACGAGAAGCTCGGCAGCGCCATGCCCAACCTGCGTATGTGCGGCGAACGGCTCGACACCGAGATAATATCCTCGCACAAAGGCGATTTCGGCATCTCATGGTATGGCACGTCGCTCGACGAGGGCGTCGGCAAGGTGGGCGAATACATGGCTATCAACAATCCCCACAAGGTGGGGCTCTACCTGCGCTGCAACGCTCCGGTGGTGGTGTGGTCACGGGCCGGCCGCGCCGGGCTCATCCGCAGCCGCGACATCGGCATCGCCGTAGACTCGCTCCGCGACCTCGACGCGGCGCTCTCGGCTGTGACGCCGACCGACTATTCGCGCATGCTGGCCAATGTGGCGTGCATCAACACCGAGCTCAAGTCGGGCCGGTTCCTCCGCCGAGCGCTTAAAAAAGCCATCGAAATCATCAATAAATGACAGAATAACCGAACTCTCGCAATATGGATAAGCCATCGACCGACACTGACAGCCGTCCGCTGTTTTCAATATTCATTCCTTCGTGGAACAATCTTCCGTTTCTCAAGATATGCGTCGAGAGCATCGAGCGCAATTCGACCTACCGCCACGAGATACTGATCCACGTCAACGACGGTTCGGACGGAACGCTCGAATGGGTGCGGTCCAGGGGCTACAAATACACGCATTCCACCGATAATATCGGCGTCTGCTGGGCCATGAACGGGCTCCGCCCGCTGATGACCACCGACTATGTGTTGTACGTCAACGACGACATGTATGTGCTTCCCGGCTGGGATGAGGCTCTCTACGATGAAATCCGTCAGCGCGGCGACGACAAGCTGTGGTATTTCGGATCGACGCTCATCGAGCCGAAAGCGCGTATGCGCCACTTCGCCAACCGCGATTTCGGCCTCTCCCCCGAAACGTTCCGCGAGCAGGAGCTTCTCGACACTTACCGCTCGCTTCAGCCCGACGACTGGGCCGGCGCCCTCTTCCCGCCCACGGTCGTTCACCGCGACATGTGGGATCTCGTCGGCGGCTACAGCGTGGAGTTCTCGCCCGGCATGGGCTCCGACCCCGATTTCAACGCCAAGCTGTGGCTCGCCGGTGTCAGGACCTTCAAGGGTGTGGGCCGCAGTATGGTCTACCACTTCAAAAACGTGTCGGTCAACAGAATAGTGAAAAACGACGGCCCCGTGCAGTTTCTCCGTAAATGGGGCATCACTATACGCGCGTTCTATCAGCAGCTCATGCTGTTTGATCACCCGTGGAGTGCGGACAACCGCGTGAATCCCAAGACGCTGCGCACCGAGCTGCTGCGCAGCTCCGGCAAGAAACTGCTCAAGCTGTTCGCCCGTCCGGCCGCAAAGCAGCTGTGGGAAGAGATAGGCGACGACGTTTCGGTAATGCTGCCCGGGCGCGGCGACGAACCCCGACAGTCAGCCCCGAAAAACGATTGATCATCCAACCGCTGTCAGTCATGAACATAGGATTTGATGCAAAGAAAGCGATCGTCAATCTCACTGGCATAGGCAACTACAGCCGGCGCGTCATCGCGGCGCTGAGCATGGCATATCCCGCCGACGGACTCTTTCTCTTCGGGCCGCGCAAAGAGCCGAAGGCGGCGCTCCCCGTGGCGGAAAACGTCAGCCGCGTCTACCCACCGGCTTTCGGCGGCGCCATCACTTATGAGCTGTGGCGCAACCGCTACCTGCGCGGCGACCTGCGCAAATACGGCATAGACATCTATCACGGGCTGAGCAACGAGATACCCACCGGACTCGATAAATCGCCCACCCGCACCGTGGTGACCATCCACGACCTTATATTCCTGACGCGTCCCGAAACGTTCAAGGCCGGCATGCGCATGAAGCTACGCAAAAAGACGCTCTATGCCTGCCGCCACGCCGACAAGATCATTGCCATCAGCCGTCAGACAGCCGACGACATAATGCGCTTTTACGGCATCGGCAGCGACCGCATCGCTATAGTGTATCAGAGCATCGACCCGATATATTTCACGCCGGCAACAGCCGAAGAGAAAGCTGCCGTGGCCTCGCGCTACTCGCTGCCGGAGCGGTATGTGCTGTGCGTCGGCACCATCGAAAAGCGCAAAAACCAGGAGCTGCTCATCAAGGCGTTACCGGCCGTCGACGCCGGCATGCATGCCGTGATCGTGGGGCGCTGCACCCCCTATGCCGACGAGCTGGAGACGCTGGCGCGGCAGACCGGCGTGGCCGAACGCGTCCACTTCCTGAGCGGCGTGCCCACCGGCGATCTGCCCGCCATCTATCAGAGCGCCGCAGTGTTCTGCTTCCCCTCGGTCTACGAAGGCTTCGGGCTCCCGATAGCCGAAGCTCTCGCCTCGCGCGTGCCTGTGATCGCCGCCACCGGTTCGTGCCTTGAAGAGGCGGGCGGCCCCGATTCGATATACATCTCGCCCGACGATGATGCCGCCCTGGCCGGCGCCGTCAACCGTCTCTGCACCGACAGCGCGCTGCGGGAGCGCACCGTCGCACGCGGTGCCGAATATGTGCGGCGCTTCTCCGACGAGGCCATGGCCCGCGGCCTGATGGACGTCTACAAAAGTGTTTTAAACAATCCGCCGAACCCATGATACGCGATCTGATACGCCGGCTCACCTATAAGATGCGCTACCGTGGCCTCGGCGTCGACATAAAGCGCGGCGCCCACGTCAGCCACGACACGGTGCTCGAGGGCCTGAACTATATAGGCAAGCGCACCACCTTCAACGGCTTCCTCGGCCGTGGATCGTATGTCGGCAACGACTGCGGCATGTCGGCCACCATAGGCCGCTATTCGAGCATAGCGCCGCTCGTGCGCACTACTCACGGCATCCACACCTATAAGGCGCCCTTCGCCACCACATCGCCCATGTTTTTCAACCGCGGCCATCACGGCGGCCGGTCGTTTGCCACACGCGACATGATCGACAACTGCCGCTATGCAGATGTCACCCGGCATACCGACGTGGTGATAGGCAACGACTGCTGGATAGGGCAGGGGGCATTCTTCACCGGCGGCGTCCATGTGGGCGACGGCGCGATGGTGCTTGCGGGGGCTGTGGTCACGAAAGATGTTGAGCCTTACGCCATTGTCGGCGGGGTGCCGGCGCGTGTCATCGGCTACCGCTACGACCGCGACACCATCGACTTCCTGATGAGGATACGGTGGTGGGATTTCCCCGGGCAATGGCTGCGCGACAACTGGGAGCTCCTATGCGATATCGACCGGCTTAAAACTGAAAAATTACCCATTGACGACAAATGATGCTGAACCTGACTGAATCAAGTGTAATATATGTGTACTGCCCCGCCGGGGTGGTGACGGGCGGCGCCGAGCTGCTGCACCAGCTTGTCAGCGAGCTTAACGACAACGGCCGCGATGCGCGCATAGTGTATTTCGGCAACGCTCCCCGCGAGATTCCGGCCGACTACAGCGGCTATAACATTCGCATTGCCGACCGCGTCAACGATGCGCCGGAGAATGTCGAGGTGTTCTACGAAGGATGCTTCGATATGGCGTTTGACAACAGCCGCACGCAGAAAGTGCTCTGGTGGCTGAGCGTCGACAACTTCTACAAATGCTCCGTGCATTCGCTCGCGCCCGCCGATATGTTCGGCTTCAGCCGGCGCCTCGGTTTCAAGAGTCTGTTTCACCGCGCGAAAAGGCTGCTGCATATAGGGCACCACCGGGGCTGCGCCATATCGCTGAAGAAGCTCCGCTCGCTCGACGCCGTCAACGGCTATCAGTCGGAATATGCGCGCGATTTCCTGGAGCGCCGGGGCTTCGGCCGGCTTGCGCCGCTGAAGGACTTCATCAACACCGAGCATGTCGCCGCCTTCGACAAATCGCTTAAAGAGGATATCGTGGTGTACAATCCCAAGAAAGGCATCGAGTTCACCCGCAAGCTGATAGCCGCCGCGCCCGACCTGCGGTGGGTGCCGCTTCAGGGGATGACGCGCGCACAGCTGATCGACGTGGTGCGCCGTGCCAAAGTGTATGTCGATTTCGGCAATCATCCCGGCAAAGACCGGCTGCCGCGCGAGTGCGCCATGAACGGCTGCTGCATCATGACCGGCATGCGCGGTTCGGCCGCCTTTTACGGCGATGTCATGATCGACTCCGCCTACAAATTCGATGAGCGGACAGCATCGGTGGCAGATATCGTGGCCTGCATCCGGCGTACGCTCGCCGGCTACGACACAGCCATCGACGGTTTTGCCGGCTACCGCGATATGATAGCGTCGGAGCGGGAAGAGTTTGGCAGCCAGGTCAAAGATCTGTTTTGTCGCTCCTGAACATGTCGATGGCGCGGCGGATCACCGGAGCCATGTCGTAGTAGCGGTATTCGGCCAGGCGGCCGCCGAAAATGGTGTCCGGCTCCTTGTCGGCCAGAGCTTTGTATTGCTCGTAGAGCTGCTGGTTGCGCTCGTTGTTCACCGGGTAGAAAGGTTCGAGCCCTTCATGCCATTCGCATGAATATTCGCGGGAGATCACCGTGACGGGATTGTCGTAGACGCGGTCGCCGAACATCTGGAAATGCTTGTGTTCGATGACGCGTGTGTAGGGCACATCGGCCGAGGTGTAGTTGACAACGGCGTTGCCCTGATAGTTGGGCGTGGGGAGCGTTTCGGTCTCGAAGCGCACGGTGCGGTAGTCGAGGCGTCCGAAGCGGAAGCCGAAATATTCGTCGATGCGGCCGGTGAAAACCGTTTTGCGGGCCAGCTTCGTCAGCTCGTCGCGGTCGGCGAAATAGTCGCATCCGAGGCGCACGTCGGAGCCGTCGAGCAGCGTGTCGATGAGCGGCCGGTAGCCGCCCTCGGGGATGCCCTGGAAGGAGTCGTTAAAATAGTTGTTGTCGTAGGTCAGGCGCACCGGCAGGCGGCGGATGATGAATGCCGGCAGCTCGCTGCACGGGCGTCCCCACTGCTTCTCGGTGTAGCCTTTGATGAGCTGCTCATAGATGTCGCGGCCCACCAGTGTGAGCGCCTGTTCCTCGAGGTTCCGCGGCGCTTCGGCGCCGTCGGCTTTCATGCGTTCTATGGCCTCGCGGCGCTGGCTGTTGAGCTTCGCGGCGGCCCGGTCGGGCGTTATCGTCCCCCACATGCGGCTGAAAGTGTTCATGTTGAAGGGGAGGTTGTAGAGATTGCCGTCGGGCGCCACGGCTATCGGGCAGTTGGTGTAGCGGTTGAAGGGTACGAGGGCGTTGACAAACTGCCATATCTCGGCATCGGAAGTGTGGAAAATGTGTGCGCCGTAGCGGTGCACGTCGATGCCTTCGACCGATTCGCTGTAGATGTTGCCGCCGGGATGGTCGCGGCGGTCTATGACGAGGCATCGGCGCCCAGCGTCGGTGGCCAGACGGGCGAACGTGGCACCGAAAAGGCCGGCGCCGACAATGAGGTAATCGTAAGGTTGTGAGTTATTTTCCATATATGTTGTGCGGGTGCTGTTGTTGCTTTGTCGTGATGCTGCCGGGGGTGACGTAACGCGCCCATCTGTCGGGATCGGCGGCTATGCGGCGCACCAGCTCCCGGCCTATGGCGTTGACGCCCTCATGGCTGAAATGGATGCAGCCGCCGAACCCCTCTTCATATTGCATCGGGAATGGCGACGTGTCGACGACCGATACGCCCGGCATGCCGGCGGCCACGGCATCCTGCGCCGCTCTGACGGCTTCGCTGTAGCCTTTCGAGCCTTCGGGACAGGCGGTGCTCTCGCCCGGCGCCACGATGTGGCCTATATAGAAAGGCGCGTCGGGGAATCCCGATTCGCGGCGGAAGCGCTCTATCAGATGCCGCAGCCGGGTCTCGTAGTAGTCGCGCGAGCTGCCGCTGTCGGCGCATCCCTGCATCCACCACACGGCGGCCAGCCGCGGCCGGCGCCCGGAGGCTGTTAGTGAGGCGATGGCCGGGCGGTAGATATTCTCCATAAAATAGGTCCGGTTGTGGTCGTCGGTGCTGTCGGCCCACGACGAGATGTGTGAGCCCGACACGCCGAGCTTCAGCACATAGAGATCGCGGTCGGGGAAGGCCGTGCGGAACTGCCGTCCCAGCTCGCCCTCGATTCCGCGGCGCCCCTGCGCTTTGTCGGCGCCTGTGCTGTAGGTGCCGAAGCCGTGGATCATGTTCATGGCCGTGCGCCCGGCGACGTTCTCGTTGCGGTACCACAGGTCGAGCCATCCCGGGGCGACGTCGCACACCTTGCCGTCGACCACCCATCGCGGAGCCTCGCCGCGGCTGTTGACGGGCTGATTCTCCACTTCGGTGCTGCGGTACCATATCTTCATACGGCCGGTGTTGGCCGGCGAGACGTACCACTGCCGCATCTCAGCGTCGAGGGCAGGGTCGGCAAACGCCGAGCCGTCGGCATTCGACTGCCCGAGGATCACCACCAGCGCCACATCGCGCGCCGGATCGAAGCCGTCGGCCGCGACAGAGTCGCCGCCGGTCAGCGGCATTGGGCGCATGCTCCGGCAGGCAGCCGCGAAGAGCGGCAGCAGCACCAAGAGCATAATTCTGAAATAAATTCGCGTCATGTAAGGCGGTGAAAATTGGTTTTACAAATGTAATTGTTTTTTTGGTTTTATCCGGCGCAAACAGCTAATTTTGCAGCCTAAACCACATAAACAACACAAACAGCTGCATCATGTTTTCAGGAATAGTTGAGGAATCGGCCCGCGTGGTGGCCGTAACCGACGAAGGCGGCAACCGCCATATACGTGTCAAATGCTCTTTTGCCAACGAATTGAAGATCGATCAGTCGGTGGCCCACAACGGCGTGTGCCTCACCGTCGTAGCCCTTCACGACGACGGCTCCTACACCGTCACCGCCATTCAGGAGACCCTCGAACGCAGCAACCTCGGCCTGCTCACCGAAGGGTCCGAGATCAACCTCGAGCGCTCGATGGTGATGAACGGCCGGCTCGACGGCCACATCGTGCAGGGCCATGTCGACTGCACGGCAGTGTGCGAGAGCGTCGAGGAGGTCGACGGATCGCACTACTACAAATTCCGCTACGACGTCGACCCGTCGATGGCCGCCAAGGGCTATGTCACTGTAGAAAAAGGCTCGGTGACTGTCAACGGCGTCAGCCTCACCGTGTGCGACTCCGAGCGCGATTCGTTCCGTGTGGCCATCATCCCGTACACCTACGAGCACACGAATTTCCACACCTTCCGTCCCGGCACCCGCGTCAATATCGAATTCGACATCATCGGCAAATACCTCAGCCGGCTGATGGAATTCTCGCGCTAACCTGCGGATAGGAGGAGGCGGTAAGGTATTTAAGTTCCGGTAAAATAGACTTAACCATTAACAGGCAGGCTCGGCGCGACACTGCTTCGGCTTGGCTGTGAGAAAGCGAAGCGAATGCATTTCGGGCTTCGGAGATGCAGGCGCTGAGGAGGCGCTGGAGCTTGGGAAGGATGGTGTCGCGGAACCATTGGAGGCGGCGCTCGGCGCTGTGGCTCAGGCGTTCTTCCCGGTCGGCGGCTTCGGCAACTGTCTTCAGACTGCGTTTTCGGCGCGAGATGGCGGCGCGGGCGCGGCGCACCGAGCTGCGGTGAAGGTCGCGGATCATCTCCGGGGCGTCGTCGGCCACGGTCGAGCCGGCGATCTCTTCGTCGGTGGCGGCGGCAACAGATTCGCCGTAGTCGATGACCAGCTGCTGCTCCTCGGGGGTGAGCGTGAGCAGTTGCTTCACTTGCTGGAATAGGCTCTAAATGTGGTTTTCATAATTGGTTGATATGTTACTTTTTTTGCGCAAAGGTAGCCCGCGGCGCCGGATGCGGTGTGCGAATCTGTAGCGTCGTGGGAGCAGCGATTGGGGAGAAGTGACAGATTCGCACACAATCGGCCCTGGACGGGTGTAATTTTGCGGCAAAACCACATCAAAACACACCAACACACACTAACACACACACCAAATCAATCTCCCGACCATGAACCTTTTCATCGCTCTTCCCCCTGAAATCGTCACCAGCCTGCAATGGGTGGTGGTGCTTCTGTTTCTCGATTTCGCTTCAGTGATAGTGGCCGCCGTGTGCGACCTTGTCAGCGCCCTGCGCCGAGTGCGCCGTCAGGGCATACGCCGCACCTCGCGGGGCTACCGCCGTACCGTCGACAAGCTGGCGCGCTATTTCATCACCCTGATGTCGCTCACTGTGGTCGACGGGCTGCTCATCTTCTCCGCCCTCTTTCTGCGCTCCACCGTGCAGTGGGGCGTGCCCGCGTTTCCCCTCTTCACCACCCTCGGCGCCCTCTGTCTGACGCTCATCGAGGCCAAGAGCGTGATGGAGAACACGCAGCGACGCTCCGACATGACGGATGCCGCGAAGGCCGCCAACGACCTTCTCAACGATCCCGCCCTGCAGGACCTCGCCGAGACCCTGCGCCGGGTAATCAAAAAGTAAATTGTTTAAGAGCTTGTTTAATAATAAATGTTGACGGCGGGGTAGCATAGCTTAAGTGACATTAATTACAACACAGCTCATGGAATTCAACAACAATTGTATTATAATTTAAC
>CABUBG010000005.1:0-43086 GCA_902489785.1 uncultured Porphyromonadaceae bacterium | reverse complement strand
GAAATTTTATCATCTTTTTGACTCGTTAGGAGTCAACTTTTTTCAGGACGAGACAAATCCGCAATCCGGCGGGTCATTAGACGCCGGAATTTATCGCCGTTTCATGAATTATTTGTAATTTCGCGAAACTTTTGACGTCATGGTTCATTTCGATACTGATTATATGGCCGGCGCACATCCGGCTGTTCTTTCCCGTCTCGTTGAGACCAATTCCGAACGTACGACAGGCTATTGCTCCGATGCTCATTGCGCCCGAGCAAAGAAGCTGATTCTCGATGCTTTCGGCATCCCCGAAGGCGAAGTATTCTTTCTGGAAGGCGGCACTCAGACCAATGCCACGGTGATCGACCGACTGATCGGACGCGGTGATGGCGTGATCGCCGCCGACACTGCGCATATCAATGTTCATGAAGCCGGTGCTGTTGAGAACGACGGTCACAAAGTGCTCACCGTTCCAGGTCGAGACGGCAAGATCTGTGCCGGACAGATTGAAGAGCTGATGAACGACTTCAATGCCGACGGCTCGGCGGAACACATGGTGCGCCCCGCCATGGTCTACATCTCCTATCCGACCGAACTCGGAACCCTCTACTCAAAGGATGAACTCAAAGAAATCTACGGCGTCTGCCGGGCTAATGATCTGCCGCTGTATATCGACGGTGCGCGTCTGGCCTACGGACTCGCGGCAGCCGAAGGCGAACTTTCCGCAGCCGACCTTGCATCGCTCTGCGATGTGTTTTACATCGGAGGCACCAAATGCGGCACGCTCTTCGGCGAAGCTGTGGTGACAAAGCGGCCTCAGCTTCTGCCACGCTTCATCTCGCACGTGAAACGTCACGGCGCCCTCATGGCAAAAGGCCGTCTGCTCGGCGTGCAGTTTGAAGCGCTGTTTGACGACGGCTTGTATTTCGAGATCGGCCGTTATGGCGTGCGCCTCGCCCGCCGGCTGAAAGAAGGCCTCCTTGCACGCGGAATACGCATGCTCGTCGACTCGCCCACCAACCAGCAGTTTTTCGAGCTCCCCAACTCCGTCATCGACCGCCTCCGTGAGCACGTCACATTTGAACTCTGGGGCATCCGCGGCGACAAAGAAACCGCCGTAAGGTTTGTGACCGACTGGTCATCAACGGAAGCCGACGTTGATCACCTCCTCACCCACCTCTCCGCCATCCTTTAACCCGCTCACCGCAGTTTCTCAACCATCTTTTCTGTCCCCGCCCGACGTGGACGGCAAATTCCATTGTTGTCCTTTTTTTGAGGGGGGCTTATTTGGTTTGTGACAGGGTTTAATTAATTTTGCGTTGCCGGGAGTTATCCATTTTAAAACCGGCCTTGGCGATGCTGACAGTCCTGATTTGCCCTGCGAAATCATAGAGGGCGCCGAAAATGTATCTTGAATCTGCTGCAAACATTTCACCGTGAGGAGTGGAGGATATGACAAAAGTGCGGGATCAGGGTGATTGAACCGTGATCCCGCACTTGTAGAGTGATGTCGGAATTGTGTCAGGCGAGGGTGTATTTGCAACGCACTGGCGAAACTATGGTGCCATCTTTTTTCAGTTGCGCGAAAACTTTGTCGACAACTTTCTTGTCAAGGCCGGTGGTCTCTGCGACTTTTGATGCGTTGACCGGTTCGCCGGCGTTACGGATGGCTTCGATAACTTTAGCTCTTTCGTCCATAATCAGATATTAATATTATTTCACTTCTTCGAAGTCGACGTCGGTTACGCCGTCGCCGTTGCCGGGGTTGGGGGTGGGACCGGCCTGCTGGTCTGCCTGTGCGCCCTGCTGTGCCTGTGCCTGAGCGTTGAGGATCTCCTGCTGGGCGGCGCCGAATGCGGTTTCGATTTCTTTGATCGCCGAGTCGATGGCTTCGATGTTCTGGCTCTTGTGGGCTTCTTTGAGGGCTGCGAGAGCTGTCTCGATCGGGGTCTTCTTGTCGGCCGGAATCTTATCGCCGAGCTCGTTGAGCTGTTTTTCGGTCTGGAAGATGATTGCGTCGGCCTGGTTGAGTTTGTCGATGCGCTCTTTTTCCTTTGCGTCGGCGGCTGCGTTGGCGGCTGCTTCGTCTTTCATACGTTTGATTTCGGCGTCGGTCAGGCCGCTGGATGCTTCGATGCGGATGCTCTGCTCTTTGCCGGTGGCTTTATCTTTGGCCGATACGTTGAGGATGCCGTTGGCGTCGATCTCGAAGGTCACTTCGATCTGCGGGATACCGCGGGGTGCGGGTGCGATGCCGTCGAGGTGGAATTTGCCGAGTGTCTTGTCGTCCTTGGCCATGGGGCGTTCGCCCTGGAGTACGTGGATTTCGACTGAAGGCTGGTTGTCGGCTGCCGTGGAGAATGTCTCGCTCTTGCGGGTAGGGATGGTGGTGTTGGCTTCGATGAGCTTGGTCATCACGCCGCCGAGGGTTTCGATGCCGACTGACAGAGGCACAACGTCGAGAAGAAGCACGTCCTTGACGTCGCCCGACAGGACGCCGCCCTGAATGGCTGCGCCCACGGCTACTACTTCGTCGGGGTTGACGCCTTTCGACGGAGCTTTGCCGAAGAATTTTTCAACCACCTGCTGGATGGCGGGGATACGGGTCGAACCGCCTACGAGGATCACTTCGTCGATATCCTTAGGTGTGAGGCCAGCGTCTTTAAGGGCCTGTTCGCACGGTTTCACTGTGGCCTGGATGAGCTTGTCGGCCAGCTGCTCGAATTTTGCGCGGGTCAGGGTCTTTACAAGGTGCTTGGGAATTCCGTTGACGGGCATGATGTACGGCAGGTTGATTTCGGTGCTCGTGGTGCTCGAAAGTTCGATCTTGGCTTTCTCGGCGGCCTCTTTGAGGCGCTGCAGTGCCATAGGATCCTGACGGAGGTCGACGCCTTCTTCTTTCTGGAATTCGTCGGCGAGCCAGTCGATGATCACGTGGTCGAAGTCGTCGCCGCCGAGGTGTGTGTCGCCGTTGGTCGATTTCACTTCAAACACGCCGTCGCCGAGTTCGAGGATGGAGATATCGAATGTGCCGCCGCCGAGGTCAAACACGGCGATCTTCTGATCTTTGTCGGTCTTGTCGAGGCCGTAGGCAAGTGCAGCTGCTGTAGGCTCGTTGACGATACGTTTCACGGTGAGGCCTGCGATCTCGCCGGCTTCCTTGGTGGCCTGACGCTGAGAGTCGTTGAAGTAGGCCGGCACGGTGATCACAGCTTCCGTAACCGACTGACCGAGGTAGTCTTCGGCCGTTTTCTTCATTTTCTGAAGAATCATGGCTGAGATTTCCTGAGGGGTATATTCGCGACCGTCGATGTCGACGCGCGGAGTGTTGTTTTCGCCGCGGACCACTTTGTAGGGCACGCGTTCGATCTCGTTTTTCACCTGGTCGTATGTTTCGCCCATGAAACGTTTGATCGAATAGATGGTGCGTTTCGGGTTGGTGATGGCCTGACGTTTTGCGGGATCGCCCACTTTACGTTCGCCGCCGTCGACGAATGCTACGATTGAGGGTGTGGTGTTGCGTCCTTCGCTGTTGGGGATCACAACGGGGTCGTTGCCTTCAAGCACGGCCACGCATGAATTGGTTGTTCCAAGGTCAATGCCGATAATTTTTCCCATAATAAATAAGTTTTATGTTGTTTTTTGAATTTTGATTATTTCGTTGTTTTTTTCAAGTCATAGTAAAAACAAACTTTATGCCAAAAAAGTTGAGCTATTGTTCGTTGTCTTGTTATTTTGTTGATATATAGCACACTGCGGGATGCGACCGCGACTGACATTCCGACAGCCGGCGGCTGACATATCTGCCATTTTTGTTGGCAAAGCGGCGAATAATATGTAAATTCGCACATTGTTAATATTCAAACGATATACATCCCTGCCATGAAAATCTCCAGCGCCTCTCTGCTCACGTGTGCCGCCGCCGTGGCGACGGCTTCGCCTGCCCTTTCGCAGACATCGCCCAAGCCCGATTCCAAGCCCCGCCGCCCCAACATCGTCTATATAATGACCGACGACCATACAGCTCAGATGATGAGCTGCTATGATCCGAGAAATATCTCCACGCCCAATCTCGACCGCATAGCCGCCGACGGCGTGCGCTTCACCAACAGCTTTGTGGCCAACTCGCTCAGCGGCCCCTCGCGCGCATGCATGCTCACCGGCAAGCACAGTCACACCAACGGCTTCCGCTCCAACGAAACCGACACCTTCGACGGCTCCCAGCCCACTTTCCCCAAATATCTCCAGAAGGCCGGGTATCAGACAGCAATCTTCGGGAAATGGCACCTGCACACGCTCCCGACAGGCTTCGACCGGTGGTCGATAGTCCCCGGCCAAGGCGACTATTACAACCCTGACTTCATCGAACAGACGGGCGACACGGTGCAGTATCACGGCTATCTCACCGACATCATCACCGACCGCTCGCTCGACTGGCTTGAAAACGGCTGCGATACCGACAAGCCATTCTGCCTTCTGATCCATCACAAGGCCATTCACCGCAACTGGCTCGCCGACACCTGCGACCTTGAGCTTTACGAGGACAAGACCTTCCGCCTGCCCGACAATTTCTATGACACCTATGAAGGCCGCGTGGCCGCTCAACAGCAGGAGATGGCCATCGCTTCGCCGCACGACATGGACATTGTCTACGACAACAAGATGATCCGCCCAGGAGTCGAAACCCGTCTGCGCCGCTCCTACGAAGGTATGCTCGCGCGCATGGACTCGGCACAGCTCGCGCGCTGGAACGCTCACTATGATCCCATAATCGAGAAATTCTATGCCGACTCGCTCACCGGCGATGCCCTGGCCGAGTGGAAATTCCAGCGCTACATGCGCGATTACGCCAAAGTAGTGGCCTCGCTCGACCGAAACGTGGGGCGCGTGCTCGACTGGCTGCGTGACCACGGCATGCTCGACAACACGCTCGTGGTCTACACTTCCGATCAGGGCTTCTATATGGGCGAGCACGGATGGTTCGACAAGCGTTTCATGTATGAGGAATCGATGCGCACGCCTCTGGTGATGATGCTCCCCGAAGGCTATGACGCCTCGGGCGACATCCCACAGATGGTACAGAACATCGACTACGCTCCCACGTTCCTCGATCTCGCCGGCGTAGAAATACCTGCCGACATGCAGGGCGTATCCATGCTTTCCCTACTCAGGGGCGAAAATCCCGATCAGTGGCGCGACTGCCTCTACTACCATTTCCACGAATATCCCGCCGAACATGCCGTGAAACGCCACTACGGCGTACGCGACAGCCGCTACAAGTTGATTCACTTTTACAACGATATCGATGAATGGGAGCTTTTTGATCTGCAGGCCGATCCGACGGAGATGCATAATCTCTACGGTCAGCCCGGCATGGCCGAAGTCACGGCCCGCATGATGGAAAAACTGCGCGCCGCTCAGGAACTTTACGACGACCCGATACGATTTGAATACCCTCTGCCCCAGTCGGCAAAATAGTAACCGCCATGAAAACAAGACATTTATTATTAGGCGCGCTCGCAGCAATTTCAGCAGCGCCCTCGGCCGTGGCTCAGCGCTATGTCAAGGAGCTGACATTCCCCGCCGGCGCCGATTCGATAACGAAAATCGAGATGGCCGGACAGCTTGTGGCCAATCCTCAGCAGAAGGCATGGCAGCAGCGTTCGCTGACCGCTTTTCTGCATTTCGGCATGAACACGTTCACCGACCGCGAGTGGGGCGACGGTAAGGAGTCACCGTCGCTTTTCAACCCCGACAGCCTTGACACCGACCAGTGGGTACAGGCATTGAAGAATGCAGGTTTTTCGATGGTCATTCTTACAGCCAAGCATCATGACGGATTCTGTCTGTGGCCTACGGCTACAACCGAACATTCGGTAAAGAACTCGCCGTGGCGCGACGGAAAAGGCGACGTTGTGGCCGACCTTCGCAGCTCATGTGACAAGTATGGCATGAAACTTGGCTTGTATCTCTCGCCATGGGACCGCAATGCGGAATGTTACGGTGATTCACCGCGCTACAACGATATGTTTGTGGCGCAGCTTACTGAATTGCTGACCAACTACGGGAAGATCGACGAGGTTTGGTTCGACGGCGCTTGCGGCGAGGGACCCAACGGAAAGAAGCAGGTGTATGACTGGCTGCGATTCCGCGACACGATGCGCCGGCTTCAGCCCGAAGCCGTGCTTGCGATCACTGGCGACGATGTGCGGTGGGTAGGCAACGAAGGGGGCAAGGGTCGCGAAACCGAATGGAGCGTAACGCCGCTTGTGCCTTCGATTTTCAGCTATTCCGATTCGATCAACAGCTCGCTCGGCATCGACGCCATGTCGAAGGATCTGGGAAGCCGCAGTCTGATTGCCCGCGCTGACAAGCTGTACTGGTGGCCGTCGGAGGTAGATGTCTCGATCCGTCCGGGATGGTTCTGGCATGAGCGTGAACACCCGCATTCGGTGAAGCGTCTTGCCGAAATATATCTTGAGTCGGTGGGGCGTAATTCGGTGCTGTTGCTCAATGTGCCGCCTGACCGTCATGGTCGTATAGCTGATGAAGATGTTGAGCGTCTGTGGAAGTTTCGGATATGGAGAAATAGGAATTTTAGGGATAATAAAGCCGGTATTCCGGGATCAAAGATCAATACTGTGGTTCTGAAGGAGGATCTTGATAGTGGTCAGCGCGTTGAATCATTTGATGTTCTGGGGCTTGTTGACGGCAAATGGCAAAAGATCACCTCGGGCACAACCATCGGAAATAAACGGATACTGATGTTCGATCCTGTGACTGTCGATGATCTGCGTCTTTATGTCACATCGTCGCGCGGCGAGCCGCATGCTTCGATCACCGGAGCTTACGATGTTGCAATGCCTCTCGAACAGGTGGAATATATGCCGGATTATCCTGCCGTAGCCGAAGCTCCTGTGCTGAGTATGGTGAGGTCAGGTAAGAATCCGTCATATCTTTTTGAATTCAAAAATCCTCAGACGTTTGCCGGCTTTGTTTATACGCCGTCGGTCGACACCGGTCAAGGCTGCATGTACCGTTATTCCGTGATGGTCAGCGACGACGGCCATGAATGGACCGAGGTGCCGGTAGTCGGCGAGTTCGGTAACATAGCCGCCAATCCGATCCCGCAGCAGGTCGTATTCGACAAGCCGGTGTCCGGCAGATTCTTTATGGTAATTTGCGGTGAAAATACCGGACGCTCATTTGTGCCCGGCATAGAGGAAATAACATTGCTCGCGCCCAGGCAGGGATAATGTAGCGCTGAATAGGAATAAGAGCTTGTTTAATAATAAATGTTAACGGCAGGGCTGATGTAACTTTCTTTATAATAGATAACATAATGTTAAATTATAATACAATTGTTGTTGAATTCCATGAGCTGTGTTGTAATTAATGTCACTTAAGCTTCGCATATCTTGGCCGCTTTTCGCCCTGTTCCTCAGTCGTGTACCTCGGTACACTCCTTCGTCGCAAGCCAAAACCCCGCTCAAGCTATGCGACCCTGCCGTCAACATTAATTATTAAACAAGCTCTAAGCAGTTTCTAAGTCAGGTCAAAAAGCCGATCTGTCGACGAATAAAAAATCCCTCCCCGACGTGATGTCAGGGAGGGAGCTTGGGATATTGAATAGGGGATGATTGTTCGTCGTAGTATGCTGTCAGGCATTAGCTCAGTCGATGAGGGAGTGGCCGGTCATTTCTTTCGGCTGGGGCAGACCCATGATGGAAAGAATGGTGGGGGCTACGTCGGCGAGTTTGCCGTCCTCAACGTGGGCGTCCTTGCGGCTGGTCACGTAGATGCAGGGCACGGGGTTGAGTGAGTGGGCTGTGTTGGGGGTGCCGTCGGCGTTGATGGCGTTGTCGGCGTTGCCGTGGTCGGCGATGATGATGGCTTCGTAGCCGGCGGCTTTGGCTGCTTCAATGGTCTTGTTGACGCACTGGTCTACAGCCTTAACGGCTTTCTCGATGGCTTCATAGACGCCGGTGTGGCCAACCATGTCGCCGTTGGCGTAGTTGACGACGATGAAATCGAATTTCTCTGATTTGATGGCCTCCACGAGTTTGTCGCACACTTCGTAGGCGCTCATCTCGGGCTTGAGATCGTAGGTGGCAACTTTAGGCGATGCCACGAGGATGCGTTCCTCGCCTTCGTAGGGGGCTTCGCGGCCGCCGTTGAAGAAGAAGGTTACGTGAGCGTATTTCTCTGTCTCTGCGATGTGGAGCTGCTTTTTGTTGAGTGACGAGAGATACTGGCCGAGGGTGTTGTCGACATTCTCTTTGTCGAAGATGATGTGCACGCCGGTGAATGAGGCATCGTAGGGGGTCATGCAGTAGTATTGCAGGCCGGGGATGGTGGTCATGCCTGCTTCGGGGATGTCGTGCTGTGTCAGGGCTATGGTCAGCTCTTTGGCGCGGTCGTTGCGGTAGTTGAAGAAGATCACGGCGTCATCCTCCTTGATCGTGCCGTCGATGTTGGCGTTGTTGATGGGCTTGATGAATTCGTCGGTGACGTCGTTGTCGTAGGACTGCTGAACGGCTTCAACCATGTCGGTGGCCTGCACGCCTTCGCCTTTGACAAGCAGATCGTAGGCCACTTTCACGCGTTCCCATCGTTTGTCGCGGTCCATGGCATAGTAACGGCCGATGATGGATGCTATCTGGCCGGCCGATTTGGCGCAGTGTTCCTGGAGTTGGCGGATGAAACCGATGCCTGAGTGCGGGTCGGTGTCGCGGCCGTCCATGAAACAGTGGATGTAGACTTTCTCAAGTCCGTAGTGCTTGGCGATGTCGCAGAGGGCGAAGAGGTGGTCGAGCGATGAGTGAACGCCGCCGTTGGAGGTGAGGCCCATGAAATGGATGGCTTTGCCGCTGTTTTTGGCATAGCTGAACGCGCTCTTAATCTCGGGGTTTTCGAGGATAGAGCCGTCGGCGCACGCTTTGTTGATTTTTACAAGGTCCTGATAGACAACGCGGCCGGCGCCGATGTTGAGATGGCCAACTTCGGAGTTGCCCATCTGTCCGTCGGGCAGTCCGACGTTTTCACCCGAAGCCTGGAGCCTGGAGTGAGGATATGTTGCAAGAAGTTTGTCCCAATAGGGTGTGGGAGTGGAGAATATGACGTCGCCTTTGGAGTGGTTGCCAATTCCCCATCCGTCGAGAATCATCAGAAGAGCTTTTTTGGCCATGATGGGAGTGAGTTTAAAGGTTGTAGTTTGGGTTAATTTTATTCAATGGTGCAAAGTTAATGAATTTTTTGCTTACCTTTGCCGAAAATAAGACCTATGTTATGAAAAGGATATTTCTTTGCGCTATATTGATGCTGGCTGCAGTAGCCGGCGCGATAAAGGCTTCGGCCGAATTCCGTTACGGTCCGACGGCGGGTGTCGCTGTGTCGGATCTGAATTTCAAACAGGACATCTGCACCGTCGACAAGAGTGTAGGCTATTCGGCCGGCATTACCGGCGAGCTGATGTTTCCCGGCATCGGTTTCGGCATCGATATCGGCCTGCAGTATGAGCAGCGCGGAGCCACGATTCATTTCGGCGATTACAAGATGTGGCAGGTGCAGGGCTACGGCACCGACCGTTCCTATCTGCATTATCTCGTGATTCCGCTGCATCTGCGTTTCAAATACACCAATCTGAGCGGCTTCGAGGATATCCTTGCTCCGTTTGCCTATGCCGGTCCGTCGGTCGGAATCCTCGTAGGCCACAGCAAGATCGACTGTCTGAGCTATCCCTTCGGTGAGCTGGGCGTTGATTTTGGCATCGGTGCGGAAATCAAACGCAACTGGCAGGTTTCGGCAAGCTACACCATGGGACTTACCTATGCCCTGAAGGACAAGATCCTCACCAACTATTCGGCACGCAATTCGGTGTGGGCCGTCAAGGTGGCTTATTTCTTCTGATCAGCAGCCGGAGCTATAACCACCGTATTCTGTGATCCCGCGTCGTGAGCCGTGTCGGCTCCCGGGGCGGGATAATTGTAGATGTGCAGCCCGAACAGCGGAGCCGTCGTGACAGCATGCTCAAAGAGTTCGCTCTGCACGGCCTCGTAGGCAGTCCATGCCGTCGTCGTGTAGCAATATATCTGGAGCGGGAGGCCGGCCGGCGTCGGGTCGAGGATGCGCACGAGTATCTGCTGGTCGGTGGCTATGAGCTGATGGTTGAGCAGATAGTTGCAGAGATAGGCGCGGAACAGGCCGAGGTTGGTCTGCGCGGAGCCGTTGACACATGCCAGTCCGGGATCATAAAACTGTCCGCCGCTTTTGACGCGCGAGAGGAACTGCTGCATGCCCGGAAGCTTGCCCACGGAATCGATGAGCGCCGGTGTGGCGGCCTTCACGCTGTCGGCGTCGATGTAGAGGGCGCGGCTTATCAGGCGGCAGCCGCTGTCCGACATGCCGCGCCAGTTCTGAAACGAGGTGCTCACGAGCGTGTAGGGCGGAAGCGTGACGATGGTGTTGTCCCAGTTCTGCACCTTCACGGCGGTGAGCGACATGTCGATCACTATGCCGTTGGCTATTGTCGACGGCACCACAATCCAGTCGCCGATCCGGAGCATATCGTTTTGCGACAGCTGCACGCCGGCTACGAAACCGAGGATGCTGTCCTTGAATATCAGCATGAGGGCGGCGGCAAAAGCGCCGAGTCCGGCAAGCAGCGCGGCCGGCGATTTGTCGAAGATCACCGATCCGATGATGATGAGCGAGATGATCCACACGATACCCGTCAGCACGTCGCGTATGCCTCCCAGCGGAAGGTTTTTGGTGTTCTCGCGCTCGTTGTAGCGCTCCCACACGAAGGTGATGATGGCGTTGATGGCGCGGGTGATGGTGATGATCAGATATATTATTATTGCGAGGCGGAACAGATGCAGCAGAACCGACGTGGTGTCGAATGCGAGCGGGAGCAGCGCGAGGATCACGAGCGGAGGAATGACGTGGGAGCATTTCGACAGCACATGCTCTTTCAGAAGGGCATCGCCGATGCGGGTGTGGCGCCAGGCCACGAAGCAGCGTGTGCCCCACAGCACTAAGCGGCGGATGCCCCAGCCGAGAAACAACGCCACGGCCACGATGATCACTACGTAGATGGCCTCCTCGAGACGCGGATCACGGCTCAGACCCAGATGGTTGACGAGTTTGCGGATATAATCGAGCAGCCATACCGCTACCTTATGCGATGGGATGATTGATGTGATGGATGTCATATTGTCGGGTTCTTTTTAAGGAAAAAACGCCCGACAGGAGCCGATTGTTTTGGCGTAATGCACTATCTTTGCTGTCGGGTTGCGGCAGGCTTCCCGAAAAAGAGAACAGAACTATTTGCTGATGGGCAACACGATACATTTTGATGAAGAGTGCGGCCGCGCCAATCCGTTTGGTGCGGTGATGTACATGATGACAAAGCCGGTGGGCGCCGCGTGCAACATGCGGTGCGACTACTGCTATTATCTTGAGAAGGGCGCGGGCGTAGGGAGGCAGCTCATGAGCGAGGAGACGCTTGAAGAGTTCGTGCGCCAGTACATCGAGTCGCAGACGGTTGAAGAGGTGCTCTTCACGTGGCATGGCGGGGAGGCGATGTTGCGTCCGTTGTCATTCTATGAGCATGTGGTGGAATTGCAGCGGAGATATGGCCGCGGGCGCAAGATAGCCAACTGCATACAGACCAACGGCACGCTGATCAACGAGCGCTGGTGCCGTTTCCTGCGGGCCAACGGGTGGCTCGTCGGCATCTCGGTCGACGGGCCTGAGGATATGCATGATGAATACAGGCACATGGCGGGCGGGGGCCCGACGCATCAGACCGTGATGCGCGGCATACGCATGATGCAGCGCTATGGCGTGGAGTGGAATGCTATGGCCGTGGTCAACGATTTCAACGTCGCATATCCCGAGGAATTCTATGATTTTTTCAAGAAGATTGGCTGCCGCTATCTGCAGTTCACACCGATAGTGGAGCGGCGGCGGGAAAACGGCGCGGGACGTCTGGCTTCAGTGACTGATGCCGACAGCTCTGATGCGGTGGTGACGCCCGAGAGCGTGAAGGCCGGGCAGTGGGGCGAATTTCTGTGCCGCCTGTTCGACCGCTGGGTGCGCGAGGATGTCGGACGGGTGTTCGTGCAGCTGTTTGACGCCACGCTCGCCCGATGGGTCGGGGTGCAGCCGGGGGTGTGCTCGATGGCGGCCGAATGCGGTCATGCGGGGATTGTGGACTGGAATGGCGACGTCTATTCGTGCGACCATTTCGTGTTCCCGCAGCATAAGCTCGGCAACATACATGAGAGCACGCTTATCGAGATGATGACGTCGACCCGGCAGATGGATTTCGGAGCCGCGAAGAGAGGCTCGCTGCCGCGGCAGTGTCTCGAATGCCGCTTCACGGATATCTGCAACGGAGAGTGCCCGAAGAACCGTTTTGCGGTGACGGCCTCCGGTGAGCCCGGGTTGAACTGGTTGTGTGAGGGTTACCGACGTTTCTTCAACCATGCGGCGCCGGCCATGGAGTTCATGGCCGGAGAGCTTCGCGCCGGACGTGCGCCGGCCAATGTGATGGAGTGGATGCGCCGTCGGTGCTGATCAGTCGTCGTTGAGGAAGTCGTCGTCGAAGTCGAAATCCCAGCCCATCGAATCGGTATCCTGATAGGATTCCTCGGTGAATTGTGAGAGCTGCCGCCCTTCGCGTTTGGTGGGACGGCCGAGGCCCTTACGGCGGTCGACGAAGCCGCTTATCTTCACCACTTCGAGCAGGTCGAGTTCGCTGCGCGGTGTGATGTTTTCCATGTAGTCGGGCACGAGCTTGGCGCCCAGACGGTTGGATGTGAGGGCAAGCACGCGGAACGAGTAGGTGACCGGCGGTTTGCGCACACGGACAATGTCGCCCACTTTCACTGTGCGGGCGGGTTTGGCGGGGGTGTCGCCGATAAACACGCGGCCCTTCTTGCAGGCGTCGGTGGCTATGGTGCGTGTCTTGAAGATGCGCACGGCCCAGAGCCATTTGTCGATTCTGACTTCAGCCATTCTTATTTGTTGTTGAACTGGTTCATGGCGGTAGCGGCGCCGGCGAGGCAGAAGGTGCGGATGGCGTCGATGGCCACATCGATGCGTGCGGGCAGGGCGAGGCGCTGTTCGGGCGTGAAGCGTCCGAGCACATAGTCGATCTGGCAACCGCGCGGAAAATCGTTGCCTATGCCGAAGCGGAGCCGCGGATAGGCGTCGGTGCCGAGCATCTGCGCTATGTTTTTCAGTCCGTTGTGTCCGGCGTCGGAGCCTTTCATCTTCATACGGATGGCGCCGAAGGGGAGGGCGATGTCGTCGACAAGCACCAGGATGTGGTCGATGTCGATGCCTTCCTTGTCACGCCAGTAGCGCACGGCGTTGCCGCTGAGGTTCATGTAGGTCGACGGTTTGAGCAGCACAAGCTGCTGGTTTTTCAGGCGCATCTGGGCCACATCGCCATAACGTTGTGTCGAAAAAGAGATATTGGATGCCTCGGCAAAGGCATCCAATATCATAAATCCTATATTGTGGCGGGTTTGAGCATATTCGTCGCCGATATTGCCAAGCCCCACAATGAGATATTTCATACGTGAAATGATTATTTTTCAGCGGTAGCAGCGGCACCACGAGCGGCACGGGTGAGCTGAACGGCGCAGACAACGGCATTCTTGGCGTTCATCAGTTCGAGGCCTTCGAAGTGGAGGTCGCCGATCTGGAGAGTTTTGCCGAGAGCGAGGTTGTCGACGTTGATGACAACGCGTTCGGGGATGTGGGTGTAAGGAGCTTTCACTTTGAGTTTCTTCATCGAGAGAGTGAGCTTACCACCGGCTCTAACACCTTCGGCGTGGCCTTCGAGTTTGACGGGCACTTCGATGGTTACGGGTTTGTCTTCGGTCACTTCGAGGAGGTCCATGTGGAGGATGGAGTCCTTAACGGGGTGGAACTGGATGTCTTTGAGCACGGCCATGCGTTTGTTGCCGTTGACGTCGAGTTCGATAGCGAAGATGTCGGGGGTGTATACGAGGTTACGCACGGCGTCCTGAGTCACCATGAGATGCTCTGCTTCGTGCTCTTTGGTGTTGAGCACTACGGGGATTTTCTTTTCGTCGCGGATTGCTTTAGTGGCTTTCTTGCCGAGAGCCGTACGTGGCTCAGCTGCGAGTTGATAAGTTTTCATTGTTGTGTAAAAGTTTGTGTTACTAAAAATTAAGTTGGTTGGATGCTCCTTAATTTCCCATCACACGCGGGATGCTAAAAAGCGACTGCAAAGTTAATGATTTTATTTCTGATAAGCAATTCCCGCGGCCGTTTATTTTTGGATTTATAAAAGCATGCGGGGAACAAAACCACGGCAAGAGCCTCCGTCGCCGTGAAATAGCCTATCGGCGTCCACACTCACTAAATCAATGAGCGCGGATATAACAAGCTCCTGACGATGGAGTGAGATGTAAAGGTCTCCAACGAAGTCACTGGAAAAATGAACGATTGACAAAAGGCCGCTTCGGGTTTGCCCCGAGCGGCCTTTTTGTCAGACGACTTTAAATAATCAGTCCTTGTAATGCTCTTTGACGGCTTTTTTGAATTCTTCGAATACGGGATAGAAATCGGAGAAGATGACATTGTCGTCGGCACATTTCTTCAGTACGTGATGCAGAAGACGGATGCCCAAAACGAGTTCTTTGGCATGTTTGTCGGTGATATCGCCCTTGGTGGCAACCTGTTCGGCCATAGCGCCGAGGTCGTGATGGCCGCCAAAGTTGAAACTCATGACATCTTTGATTTTACCATCAACCACTTCCGTTACATTGAAATGGTAGGAACGTTTTTCTTTGTCGTTACATTTACAGTCCATAGTAGTGTTTATTAATGACGCATAGTTTAAACACCATGCATATCCCGATGTTCGACCCTTAACAAAAATTGACTTTCTCACCTTATACCCTCAGGATACACCCCTTTTCCTGCGCAACAAGAGCTGACAATTCGTGACCGCCAATTAAACTCTAAATCAACGTCGGCTTTAACTATAAGACTGTTTTGGGTTGAATGTTTCTATCAGTTGTTAATGGTCTGTTTTTAACGGAAGACGCAAGGATACCGATTGTGGATACGGCTGGGAAAAGGGGGGGGATTCAGCGTAGAAGGTCTTCGGAGGCGCCGGTGATGAAGAGGCGGGATGTGGCGCGCGTGACGGCGGTGTAGAGCCAGCGCAGACGTTCGAGAGGGTCGCTCTCGGCCGGCATGAAACCGAGGTCGACATAGACGTTGGGCCACTGACCGCCCTGCGCTTTGTGGCAAGTGACGGCGTAGGCATATTTCACCTGCAGCGCGTTGAGGTAGGGGTCGCTGCGGAGCATGCGCATGCGGGTGCGCATCGGGGTTGTGGGCGTGAACAGGTCCGGGTCGTTGAGCAGACGTTCGTAGAGCTGCGAGAAGCGGTCGTGCTCGAGGGCAGGCGCTTCCGAGGCGAGCGTGTCGAGCAGCAGCTTGACGTCGAGCGAGATGTCGCGGTCGGGGAGTGAGATGGTGACGTCGGCGAAGCGGAAGCCGTAGATCTCCTCGGTGCCGTGGATGGTTTCGACGACGGCCATATCGCCGTTGGCGATGAAATCGAGGCCCTTGACGCGTGCGCTGAAAAGATAATTGTTCTTGACGACCATGAGCCGTTCGCCACGGCACAGCTCCTCTTCGCGGTAGAGGATGTTGGCGCGTATGGCGCGGTTGAAAGCCACGGCGCGGCGGTTGGAGGCAGTGATGACGAGCGTGTCGGCTTCGCCGGCATCGCCGTATGACGAGGCTATCGAATCTTCAAGGTCGACGCCGTCCACCACTGTCACGTCGGCAAAACGGCTTGCGGTGAGTTGCATAGGGTTGTTGGCGGGGTCGCGCATGGCGCGGCGCAGCCATGTGGCATTGTAGAGGATGCCCGACATGTGCTCCTGGCGCACAACCTTCGTGAGCACCACGCGGCTCACTTTCAGACCGTAGCTGCGGAGCACGGCGGGATCCATGGCCGGACTCACTGAGCAGCCCACGGGCGGGAGCTGGGCGGTGTCGCCGAGGAGTATCATACGGCATCGGTCGCCGCTGTACACGTAGTGGATAAGGTCTTCGAGGAGGCTTGAGCGGCCGCCGTAGCTGTCATTGCCCGAGCTGCCGTCGCCGATCATCGAGGCCTCGTCGATGATGAAGACGGCGTCGACGAGCGTGTTTTCGGCCACGTCGACCGAGGCGCTGCCCGCCATTTCGCCGTCGGCCGAGCGATAGATGCGCCGGTGGATGGTCGAAGCGGGAAAGCCGGCGAAATTGCCGAACACCTTGGCGGCGCGTCCCGTAGGAGCCATGAGCACTACAGGCAGCATGATCTCACGCAAGGCACGGACGAGAGCGCCGGTGAGCGACGTCTTGCCGGTGCCCGCGTAGCCGTTGAGGAGGAACACCGGATTGGAGCGGCCGTCGTCGGGGGCGGTGCAGAAACGCGCCAGCGCGGCGATGAGGCTGATCTGCTGCTCGTTGGGGTCGTAGGGCAGATTCAGAAATATCCGTTCGGCAAATTCGTATGGATCCATTTTTTTTGATATGACATACACAATAGTTCGTTAAAAAATGGAATATAGGCTAAGCGGCATCAGTCGCCAAGCCAAAGAGTTCTTTGACAAGTTTAGCATTTAAAGTCTTGTTCGGGTCAATACCGCTCAGGTCAAAAAATCTTTTTATGAAATGAGCGTTGACCATCAGAGACTTAATTTGACCGATAGAAAAGGGTATCCGAGTCTGTTTTCTCAGCACCTTTGTAATGTTGACAGCGGCCAGCGAGGCATTATAGGCAAAATCGAGAGCCTTCTCATCGCGAGCCTGACAATCGAGCAGACCTGTGAACTGATGGCCGTCGCGAAAACAGAACTCAATCTGGAAGCGCGTGCGGTATATGTCATAGACATCCTTTCCGCAAACGGTAGTGTCGGATGAGAAATAGAGTCGGTGGGTGCCGTTGGGCAGATAATGTATCACCAGCCGGATTTTCTGTTTGAGCGACTTGCACCATGCTATAAGTTCATAGGCCTCACCTTCGGAGGCATCGATGTCAAGGCGCTTCATTCGGGACTTGTTGGGATTTGCGAAAACAATCTTCCCGTCCTTAGTCTTTGGCCGTCCCCGCTTGCCGGTGCGTGGCCATTCATAGACATAGTAAAGCACCGCATTGGAGCGCAGACGGCTTATCAGAGAGAACCCTATCTCTTTCAGACCTGTAAGGAACGGCAAATTCGAGAAGGCTGCATCGGCAACAAGCAACGGCGTTATTTTAAGCAGATTGTCCTTGTACTTCTTCAGCACCGACAGATACCATTGGCTCAATGTCATATCCATGGCTTTAAGCTCAGACGCGTTTTGCGTCTGCACCGCCCTGAGTATCATTGCATCCCTGATATCGGCGTCCACCAAGGCGATATCGAGTATTTCAAGTCCATGTTTGACAGCCGAGGCGCATCCTGACCAAAAGCGACCGACATGGTCGGTCTTCTTTCCGGCCTTCGACACATAGCTCGGATCGATGGCAATGGCCAGACGCTTCATTCCGTACTGAAAACGATCGGCGGCGAGGTTCATGTTGAAGCACAGCCAGCCGAAATCTTTTCGGAAAGTCTGGCGGTAACGCTGCTCTTTACGTCGTCCGTAGCGTCCGAGTTGAAGAAAATTTATCTTTCTGGGGATGCACATGATTAAAATCAGTATCTCGATGATGTTTGCTTTGAAAGTTTTGTTTAACTTTGTAGCGCAGCCGAAGAAAGCCCTCCGGCAGATGCCCTCATATTGGTCAAGTAGTTCGAAAATCAGCATAACTTTAGAGTCGTCGAATAACTATAAAGTTACTGAAAATCAGCGACTTGGCCAAATTTTTAGTGTTAAATTTTCATGCTAAACATCAGATTTTTAACGGATTAAACACTCGGCTCCTCGGAGCCGCTAAAAAAATAACCGAAGTATTGATACACAAATATAGCAATTAATCTGTGTAATGATTATCCGTATTGTGGCTATAGTCTGCTACAAGGAATACAAGTTGAGCAACAACAAAGGCTACGAGCGAATAGAAATAGAGTTAAAGTTAATAAATTCAGCACTTTGCCTTCGCGACAGAACACTCGGCAATTTCGCTGAGTCAATTCCATATTTACCTAATGATAGGAAGGATAATGGGAAATCATAAGGTCCATAAATCATTCAATTTGCTTGGGCTTTTCATCATCCCCAATCTGGAAGTAATCAGAAGCTTTCTTCGACGAGATGACGGTAGGCCCCAGGCGAGTTTCCAACTCATTGCGGGCCGCTTTGGCAACGTTGCCTCCGCTGCGGGCGGCATTCGTGTGCTGGTTGTAGGTTTTGGGATTCCACTGTTTGGAAATTTCGGTAGTTGAGGCCTCGGCAAGCATGTTTAGGGCAAGCTCCACATTCGTCATATTGTCGCGCAATCCCTCTTTGTGCAGCCCTTTGTGCTCTTTATATTCACGTGTGCTCATGCCGCTCCACTGCCGAGTGATGATGTCGGTAAGTGTGGCGTATTGCCAGTCTTTGACTCCGCCACGTTTCCATTCGTCTGTGAGCATTTTGCGTGTTTCAATTCCGCGAAGGCGTTGGTTAATACATTCGTCCGAATAACCGAGTCGGCGATAATCGGTCACTGCTTGTTCGATGGAAAGCTCCGGGTCTTGCATTTGGTCAAGCCGTGTGGCGGCTACCTGTGCCATCCACTGCTTGAAGGGTTCGGCTTTCGGAGATGGAACGGATTGTATGATTCGGAAAAGCTGTTCGTATGTGGCTACGTCTGTAAGGCGCATCTTGCCATCGGCGGCGGGAAGTTTCAAACGGTTACAATTTGTAACCGTTTCATTTCCCTCTTTCTTGAGCCTGTTTTTCAGAACTTTCCAGTAATTGCGAGGATCCGCGCTGTCTGTCAGGATTTCAACGACATCTACAACGGAAAAATACCACTCTTCCTTCTCGCTGTCCCACACAGTGCGCACCTTTTTGTCATTGAAAATCTGTATCTGATTTTTCTTTGTCATAGTTTGAAAAACGACGGCCCCTGTTTCAGTCTACAGTAAAGTGACGCGCTGTAAACCTACTTCCGAAACCGAGTTAATATTTTCATGTGAGAACGTCACCAATCACAAGGCAAAAGTAATGAAAATATCTGACAATGAAAACGCTTGATTAGTTTCGTATGCGACCTCAGTAACCCTCAAAGAAGCAGGACTCGACAGGGATTATATGTAGTTTATGCAGCATAAATTTTGCATAAATTTTGATGCGGTTGCCCTGTATTATTATCTGTGATTTAAACTTCAATAGTTATATTTTTATTATCTTTGCGAAACGACTAAACTTAAGCGAAACAAGAGATATGAACATCGGTGACAAAGCTCCTGAAATTCTCGGCAAGGATCAGAACGGCCGCGAGATACGTCTGAGTGACTATGCGGGGCATAAACTCGTGCTTTATTTTTATCCCAAGGACAATACGTCGGGCTGTACGGCCGAAGCGTGCTCGCTACGCGACAATGTCGACGCCCTCCGCGAACTCGGATATGATATCGTGGGCGTGAGCAGCGACAGCGAGGCCTCGCACCAGCGTTTTATTTCCAAATATGATCTGCCGTTTCCGCTCATTGCCGACACCGACCACCGGCTGCAGGAAGAGATGGGCGTGTGGGGCGAAAAGAAACTCTACGGACGCACCTATATGGGCACATACCGCACCACCTTCCTGATCGGAGAGGACGGCGTGATCACCCACATCTTCGGTCCGAAGCAGATAAAGACCAAGGAACACGCCCAACAGATACTCGGCCTATGAAACTGATGCCGGCCGTAGCAGCGGCAGCCGTCGGCGCCACTGCATTATGCAGTTCGTCACCATTCGTTACGGTGGCGTCGGACGGCACATTCAGTCTTGACAATAAAGAATACCGCTTTAAGGGCACCAATTTCTGGTATGGTCCGATACTGGCATCCGACGGACCGTGGGGCGATTATGACCGATTGACGGCCGAGCTCGACTCGCTGCATGCGCTCGGGCTCGACAACCTGCGCGTGCTTGCGGGCGCCGAAGGTCCCGAGGGGCTGCCGCATCACATTGGTCCCGTGCTTCAGACGGCTCCGGGCGAATACAACGACGCGCTGCTGACGGGGCTCGACCGTTTCATGGCCGAGCTGGAACGGCGTGGCATGCGTGCCGTGGTCTATCTCACAAACGCGTGGGAATGGAGCGGCGGCTACGGATCGTATCTGCAATGGACGGGCGCCGGTCAGGCGCCTGTGCCGGGGATCGACGGCTACCGGGAGTATGTGGATCATGTGAGCCGTTTCGTGTTGAGCGAAGAAGCGTGGCGGATGGCTGTCGAGCATGCGCGGTTTATGGCTTCGCGCGTCAACAGCGTGACTGGAACCTCCTACGCCGAGTCGCCGGCGCTGATGGCGTGGCAGATATGCAACGAGCCTCGGGCATTCAGCGACGAAGGTAAAGAGGCGCTGGCCGACTGGATCGGCGAGATGGCACGCGCCATACGGTCGGTCGATCCCAACCATCTGATCTCGACGGGGAGCGAAGGTCTCTATGGCTGCGAGTCGGACCTCGATCTATGGCGCCGCATCCATTCGATCCCGGAGATCGACTATGCGTGCATACACCTCTGGCCGACTAACTGGGGCTGGGCGTCGCGCGATTCGGTGGAGGCTCATGTGGACCGCGCCATCGAGCTGAGCGACAGATATATCGACATGCACATAGCCGCGCTCGACTCGGTAAAGAAGCCGCTGGTGATCGAGGAATTCGGATATCCGCGCGACGGTTTCGCTTTCTCGCCCGAAGCCCCGACGACGGCCCGCGACAAATACTATGCCTATCTGCTCGAGCGCTTTGCAGGAGACAAACGCATCTGCGGTCTGAACTTTTGGGGGTGGAACGGAATGGGACGCGCCGACAGTACGGCCTCTCCGCCCATGTGGCATCCCGGCGCCGATTTTCTGTGCGATCCGGCGCATGAGCCGCAGGGGATGTACGGAGTGTTTTCGACCGACGCTTCGACGATCGGTCTGTTCAGATAAGGGTTTATATTATCGAACCGGTGCTTTGTGACGGGCCTGAAGCTCGGCGCGGAGGAATTCGGCCGTGGGCGATGAGCCTTCGGCAATCTCTTCCGGCGTGCCTTCGGCCATGATGCGACCGCCGTCGGCGCCTCCGCCCGGTCCCATGTCGATGACATAGTCGGCGGCGCTGATCACGTCGAGATTGTGCTCGATGACCAAAACCGTATTCCCTTTGTCGACGAGGCGGTTGAACACACCCAGAAGCACTTTGATGTCCTCGAAATGCAGACCGGTGGTGGGCTCGTCGAGGATAAAGAGCGTGCGGCCGGTGTCGCGGCGGGCGAGCTCGGTGGCCAGCTTGACGCGCTGGTTCTCGCCGCCCGAGAGGGTTGACGACGGCTGGCCGAGCTTGATATATCCGAGGCCTATTTCCTGAAGCACTTTTATTTTTCGAAGAATCGAGGGCACGTTGGCGAAGAATTCGACGGCCTGATTGATGGTCATGTCGAGCACGTCGGCAATCGATTTACCTTTGAAACGCACCTCGAGCGTCTCGCGGTTGTAGCGCCGGCCGCCGCACACCTCGCATGGCACAAGGACGTCGGGGAGGAAGTTCATCTCGATGGTGCGGTAGCCGTTGCCGGAGCATGCCTCGCAGCGGCCGCCGGCGGTGTTGAACGAGAAGCGCCCCGGTTTGTAGCCGCGGATGCGGGCTTCGGGGAGTCCGACGAAGAGATTGCGGATGTCGGTGAACACGCCGGTGTAGGTGGCCGGATTGGAGCGTGGCGAGCGTCCGAGCGGGGTCTGGTCGACGGTGATCACCTTGTCGATATTGTCAAGGCCTTCGATGGCGGTGTAGGGAAGCGGCCTGGTGAGCGAGCGGTAGAAGTGGGCGCTGAGTATGGGTTGGAGGGTGCCGGCGATGAGGCTCGACTTGCCGCTGCCCGAAACGCCGGCCACTACGGTGAGAGTGCCGAGCGGGAGGCGCAGGTTCACGTCGTGGAGATTGTGCCCCGAGGCTCCGGTGAGGGAGAGGAAGCGTCCGTTGCCTTTACGACGCACATCGGGGATAGGGATGGTGCGCTTGCCGTTGAGATAGTCGGCGGTCAGCGTGCCGCTTTTGAGCATCTTCTCGGGAGTGCCCTGAAACACCACTTCGCCGCCGCGGCGTCCGGCCCGCGGGCCTATGTCGACGATATAGTCGGCCGACAGCATCATGTCGCGGTCGTGCTCTACGACGATCACCGAGTTGCCGAGGTCGCGCAGTTGGCGGAGAGAGGAGATGAGGCGGTGGTTGTCGCGCTGGTGCAGCCCGATGCTCGGCTCGTCGAGGATGTAGAGTACATTGACCAGCTCTGAGCCGATCTGGGTGGCCAGGCGTATGCGCTGGCTTTCGCCGCCCGAGAGGGTGGCCGAGCGGCGGTCGAGCGAGAGATAGCCGAGACCGACGTCGACGAGGAAGCCGAGCCGCGAGCGGATTTCTTTGAGGATCTCGCGGGCTATCACGGCCTGTGTGGGCGAGAGGCGCTGCTCGACGGTGAGCGTCCACCGGTGCAGTTCGGCGATGTCCATGCTGCAGAGCTCGGCGATGTTGCGGCCGTCAATGAAAAAGCTGAGCGCCTCGCGGTTGAGGCGGCGCCCTTCGCATTCGGGGCAGACGGTGCGCGTGAAAAACCGCTCGCCTTTGCGGCGGCTGACGGCGCCTTCCGTCTCATCGTCGAGCATCGACTCGATATATTTCACCAGGCCTTCATAGCGCATGAAATAGTTGGATGTGGCTGCTGTGGCGTTTTCAATTTTCAGACGTTCGTCGGTGCCGTTGAAGATCTCGTCGAGCGCTTCGTCGGGCATCTCGGCCAGCGGCGTTTTAAGCGTGCAGCCGTATTTCTTGCAAATAGCCTCGATCTGCCAGAAAATCATCGAGTTGCGGTATTTGCCGAGCGGGGCGATGCCGCCGGCGTAGATCGAGAGGCTGCTGTCGGGGATCACCTTGTCGCGGTCGATGATGTTGACCTCGCCGAGTCCTTTGCAGCGCGGGCAGGCGCCCAGCGGGGAGTTGAAGGAGAAATTATGCGGCGCCGGCTCGCGGTAGGAGAGGCCGGTGACGGGATCCATGAGCTGCTGCGAGAAGTGGAATATGGTGTCGGCATCCACGTCGTAGACCATCAGCTGCTTTTCGCCCTGACGGAGGGCTTCGCCTACAGTTTCGCGAAGGCGTGTGCTGTCCTTGTCGGAGACTTTCAGGCGGTCGATGACCACTTCCACGGAGTGGTTTTTGTAGCGGTCGAGCTTCATGCCCGGGGTGATTTCGCGGAGCTCACCGTCGGTGCGCACAGTGAGATAGCCTTTGCGGCGGATGCTTTCGAAGAGCTCCTTATAGTGGCCTTTGCGGTTGCGGACCAGCGGGGCGAGGATGTAGATTTTCTTGCCGGAGAAGCGCTCGAGAATCAGTTCGACGATGCGCTCCTCGGTGTAGCGGATCATCGGCTCGCCGGAGAGGTAGCTGACGGCTGTGGCTGTGCGTGCGTAGAGGAGGCGCAGGAAGTCGTAGATCTCGGTGGTGGTGCCTATGGTGGAGCGCGGGTTGCGGTTGACGGTTTTCTGCTCGATGGCTATGACGGGGCTGAGGCCGGTGATCTTGTCGACGTCGGGGCGCTCGAGGTTGCCGAGCAGGTTTCGGGCGTAGGCTGAGAATGTTTCGATGTAGCGGCGCTGGCCTTCGGCGTAGATGGTGTCGAAAGCGAGCGACGATTTGCCGCTGCCGCTGAGGCCGGTGATGACGGTGAGCTCGCCGAGGGGGATGCTGACGTCGATGTTTTTTAGGTTGTGGACTCGCGCACCAAGAATTTCAAGACTTGTCATGCGGTCGTCGCCTTCGATGCTTTTTCGTGGGGTGCTCATCAGTCAGTCCAGTTGTGGTTGAAAACGTGTTTCTTTTGTTTGGAGCGATAGAGAGAATGTTCGTCCGGCACCAGCACGCGATAGGTCTTGCCTGATTTGTTAGGAAGCGATTTGGCCCTTATCCAGGGGTTGGCTTCGCGGAGGGTGAGGAATGTGATGCCGTGTTCGGCAGCCCATTCGGGCCAGCTGTCGACCGGTTCGGAGACTTCGACATATTCGCCGTCGAGGGGCTGATAGAGTTGGTCGGCCTTGAGGTGATAGCCGTAGCGCGAGGGGTGCTCCATGATCATTTTCATGGCCAGAAGACGGAACATATAGCGTGAGGTCTCTTCGGTGAGCCAGAGGTCGTAGGCCGAGGTGGCCAGCTGCGATGACAGCTCGTTGCTGATGCGGCCCATGCCGCCGTTGTAGGATGCGGCGGCCGATTCCCAGTTGCCGTATTTTTTGTAGGCGTTGCGCAGATAGCGGCATGCGGCTTCGGTTGATTTGACGGGGTCGAAACGTTCGTCGACGTAGTCGTTGACTTCGAGGCCGTATTCACGTGCGGTGGCGGGCATGAACTGCCAGAGGCCGGCGGCTTTGGCACCGGAGACGGCACGTGTGTTGAGGTTGCTTTCGATGCAGGCCAGATAGACGAGGTCCTCGGGCATCCCTTCGCGGCGCAAAATCGGTATGATGATCGGGAAATAGCGGTTGGCGCGTTTGATGGTCAGCAATGTGTTGCCGTGGGTGTAGCTCATGGCGGTGAGCTCGCGGTCGAGGCGCTCATACATGTCGAAGCGGTCGAGCGAGATATCCTGGTCGGCAAAGCGAGCTTTCTTGGGTATGGTGGGGCTGACCACTGCGGCGGGCTTGTCCTTATGGTCGGAGGCCGCCGCCGAGCCTGCAAAGAGTGCGAGGAGCAGGATGGATATGATGGATGTGCGTGTTGTCATAATCGAAAACAGTTTAAGGAGAAAAGAAGCGTCCATATGGAACCGTCGCGGATGGGAGGATTATTTATAGTTGAGAATGTTGATGTCGCCGCTGAGGTTGTAGTCCTTGCCGTCGGAACCGCGCGCTTTGATCACATAATAATATACGCCGGCGGGGACGATTTTCCCTTTGTAGCGGCCGTCCCAGCCCTGGGCGGGATCGTGGAATTCGGCCATTTTCTCGCCCCAGCGGTTGAAGATATAACACTCGAAGCTGATGATGGACTTGTAGGAGACGCGCCATTCATCGTTGACGCCTTCACTGGCGCCGGGCGAGAAAGCGTTGGGGCAGCGAAGGGCCGACTCGCCGATGTAGACGCTGTAGGTGTCGCCGTAGGCGGTGCAGTCGCCTGAAGCGTTGGCAGCGGTGAAGCGCACGTAGGTGGTGCCCATCTCGGTGAACGTGTAGTCGAATTCGAGGTCGGAGGTGCGGTAGATCACATCTTCAAACTCTTCGTCGCGTGCCATCTGCCACTGCGTGAATATGGCGGCATCGGTCACGGCGGCGGTGAAAGTGATGTCGATGGGCGCTGATCCGCCGAGCGTTTCGTCGGTTTTAAGTTCGTTGTCGGCCGGCGTTTTTGATTGTGTGGCGCTGGTCATGCATTGGACGGCCGTGGCCTGTATGCTGGAGGTGCCGACGGTGACTTCTTCGCCCCATTCGCGGAGAAAGCGGTCGCCGGAGAGCTCGAAACGGGTGTCGCAGAGCGGTGCGGGAGCACTGAAGATACCGTCGATATACGGCAGGTCGACCGTAGTCTGAGCACTGATATAGCGGAGATTCTCGGCGTCGGGCGTCAGCGTGTTGTAGGTCAGTGTGATGCCGCGGTCTATCTCAAAGCCTCGGCCGGTGATGGAATAGTAGGTCATGCGCGGAGCCGAGCCGACGGCCTGAAAGAACGTGCGGTCGCAGTCGGCGTCGGATGTGAGGCCGAAAGCGGTGATATTAAACGGATGCCGGGAATAGTCGGTGATCCAGTAATAGACGGTGCGGCCGTTTTCGGTGAATCCGTAGCCGGTGTCGGGGAGGATTGTCGATACGGTCACTTCGTTGCCGTTGCGGCTGATTGATGAGGGGTCGGCTTCGACGGCATAGGCGGCGCCCTGCGAGCCGAAGGTGACCACGCTGACGCCGGAAGCGGCGCCGGAAGCGGTGTAGACCATCGAAGCGCCTGCCGTGGTCTGGAGCACATAGAGTCCGTCGAGACCTGTCTGGGCGGTGACGGTTACGGCCACGGGCTGGCGCAGAGTGCCTTCAAACCGCAGTGCGAAAGCGGAGGAAAGGCTTAATATAAGGGCGGCAAAAGCCGTAAGTAATCGTGACATATACGGGAAATGCGGGGAGAAATGATGGATTTGATTAATCATGCAAAGTTACGCTTTTTCGGTCGTATTATCAACGTTTTCACCCGTCAGTTTATTGCCGTCGGCGGTGGCCCCGGAGGCTCCGTTGCGTGTCGAGGCAAAAGCGTGGGTGAAATAGACGGTAAATACGGGGAAAAGTATGAGCCCTTCGGCCGACAGGATGACACCGATCACTTTTCCCGCCGGTGTGACGGCCGTGATGTCGGATCCGCAAGTGGTCATCTGCATCACTGAATACCACAGCGACTGGCCGTAGTTCCACACGTCGGGGTTGACGGGCGTTTCCTCGACATAAAAGGCGAGGCTGAGAAAATAGAGCGTCGCCACCAGCATGATTATGTAGGCGCCAAACATGTTCGTGATCCAGTTTTTCGACATGATATCCCAGGTCATGGCCATGACGCATGCTGCCCGCGCCATCGGGAGGAAGCGGAGCGCATAGGCTACGCCGGGCTGGATCCCGATGTCGAATATGTGGAAAATAGTGGTGAACGGGATGCAGACAATAATATATATGAGATTGCGTGCAAGGAAGCGTCGTTTGTGGGTCGACAGCAGGAATTCGATGAAGATCTCTATCTCGAAGAACATGCAGATCCACATCTGCACTTTCAGGAACTCGGGCGAATCGACAAACGAGACGTTCATCAGCGTGTCGTAGGTGATATATGCTATCAGAGCCAGCGCTCCTGCGAGCACCAGCATATGAAGCAAGGGCAACAGACGGTTGCTCAGTTTCTGTCGGATTGCATCAGTTGATTTCACGGAAATTAAACGCCTGCCGGCCTCCAACGGTTCGTCGGCGGCCGTAGCATTTCCATGCGTTATTCCGTGAGAAAGGATGCGGGGTGGGCTCAGATTACCTCCATGTTGGCCTGCAGGCGCTGGCGCACCACTTCGTAGATGAGCACGCCGGCGGCCACCGATACGTTGAGCGAACCGATATGGCCGAACATCGGGATGCTGACAAACTGGTCGCACTGGCGAAGCACTTCGGGAGATATGCCGGTGTCCTCGGCGCCCATGACCAGGGCAGTCGGGCGGGTATAGTCGGCCGTGGTGTAGTTGATATCGGCTTTTTCCGACACGGCCACAACGTTGAACCCGGAGTCTTTGAGGAATCTCACGGCCGAGAGTACCGACTGCTCGCGGCACACAGGCAGATGCAGGAGTGCGCCGGCCGAAGTCTTGACGGCGTCGCCGCCCACGCTGACGCTGCCGTGAGTAGGGATGATGACGGCGTCGGCACCGGCACATTCGCAGGTGCGGGCGATGGCGCCGAAATTGCGTACGTCGGTGATGCCGTCGAGCACCACAACAAACGGGAGCACGCCGGCTTCAAAGAGCTGTGGCACGAGATGGTCGAGCCGGTGGTAGGTGACGGCCGACATCAGCGCGATGGCGCCCTGATGATTCTTGCGGGTGATCTTGTTGAGCTTTTCCACTGGCACACGCTGCATCACCACGCGGTTGGCGCGCGCCATTTCGATAAGTTCCGATGACAACGGCCCCGAAAGATCTTTTCTGATGAGCAGTTTGTCGATTTCTTTTCCGGCCTCGATGGCCTCCATCACGGCACGCAGGCCGAAAATATAGTCGTTGGGTTGCACGGTCGTATAAGATGGGATTATTTGTTTTTCGGATCATTGTCGGCCATTGCGAGCAGGGCGCGGGCATTGGCGCGGGCGGCTTCGTCGGTGCTGTTGCCGCTGAGCATAAGGGCGAGTTCGTCGACACGCTGGTCGTCGGTGAGCCGGACGATTGACGTGTGGGTGGCCGATTCGTCGTCGGTCTTGAACACTTTGAAGTGAGTGGCTCCGCGGGCTGCCACCTGCGGGAGATGGGTTATGGTGATGACCTGCAGCTTCGACGACATGCGGTCCATCATTGCGGCGATGCGTGCTGCGACGTCGCCCGACACGCCGGTGTCGATCTCGTCGAAAATGATGGCGGGCAGGCTGAAGAGCTGGGCCACGATCGATTTCACGGAAAGCATCAGGCGGGATATCTCACCGCCCGAGGCGGCTCCGGCAATGGCTGTAGGAGTCTGGTTTTTGTTGAAGGCGAAGCGGAACTCGATGGTGTCGATGCCTGTTGCCGACATCTCGGCTGTCTGAACGTCGATCACACACTGGAGGTTTTTCATGCCGAGCGGAACGGCCGTCTCTGTGAGCTGCCGGGCAAACGATTCGGCAGCCTGCCGGCGGCGTTCGGATATCGTGCGTGCGGCTTCCATGGCCCGGCGCCGGGCGGCACGTGCTTCTTTCTCGAGTGCGGCAAGGATTTCGGGCGCATCGTTGAGGTTTTCGAGCCGCTGTCGAAGCTGCATCTGCAGGGTGATGAGATCGGAGTCGGTCTCCACGTTGTGCTTTCGCATCAGCGAGTTGATGGCCGAGATGCGCGATTCGATGCGCTCCAGCTCTTCGGGCGAAGCCGACGACGAGGCCGATTCGAGACCGGATATGGTGTCGGCGAGATCGGAAAGCTCTATCCTCGCAGCCTCAAGGCGGTTCATGATGTCGTCGCCGTCGTCGAAAAGCTGCTCTATCTCAGCGCAGGCATCCTTGACTCGGGCAAGCTGACTGAGGATATTGTTCTCGCCTTCGCTTAAGGCGTCGGCGGCATCGATCACATAGCTGCGCAACTCGGTCTGTTCGGAAAGTTCGTCGCGCTCCTCCTGAAGTGATTGCAGTTCGCCTTCGCGGAGATCGAGCTCGTCGAGCTGGGCGAGTTGAAATTCCATGAAGTCGGCGTTGTCGCTGTCGCGTGCCAGAGCGATTTTTGCGGCTTTGAATTTTTTCATGGCGGCGCGGAACTCGGCATACAGTCTGCCGTATCGCGCGAGCAGCTCGTCGTTGCCGGCCACGGCATCGATGACGCGCCTCTGGAAATCGGCGCCGGCGAGCAGCTGGTTCTGATGCTGCGAATGGATGTCGATCAACAGAGCGCCGGCATCGTGCATGGCCGTGAGGTTGACGGGCGAATCGTTGATGAAAGCGCGCGACCGGCCCGAAGGCGACAGCTCTCGGCGCATGATGAACAGCGAGTCGTCGCATTCGATGTCGTTGTCGGCACAGTAGGCTTTGAGCGCCTCGTTGCCGTCGATACGGAATGTGGCCTCGATGACCGATTTCTTTGTGGTGTCGGCGATGGTGCGGCTGTCGGCGCGGCCGCCGAGAAGCAGCCCGAGCGCTCCGAGGATAATCGATTTACCCGCTCCCGTTTCGCCGGTGATGATGTTGAAGCCGGGGCGGAAAGCGATGTCGATGCTGTCGATCAGCGCATAGTTGGATATATGAAGAGTTTCGAGCATGTTGTTGTCAGAAGTTGTGGAGAAAGGGCGTCTATCGGGTTGCCGGCGGGTTTTTGATGTTCTGCAGGCGGGATTGCTCGGTGGGGTAGAGCTTCATCAGTAGATTGTAGACATCGTCGCGCTCCGATTGCGATCCCTTGCTGTAGATGTTGACCAGTTCGTCGAGTTTCGCATCGCGCCACATGGTGAGTCCCACCGACATCGGGGATGTCTCGTAGACCTTTTGCAAAGCGTTGAGCGACTGGGTGATGGTGGACCGGCCCTTGTCGGGGCTTATCGACATTTCGTCGAGACCCTTGCGGTGATACTGGTAGAGCATGTCGCGCAGTCCCACCGTCTGCGGATCGGTCAGGGCGGCGAGGACGGCTGAACGGTTGCGGTTGTCCTCGAATGATTTCCAGCCCACCTCGCCCGACGACTGTGCGAGCTGCACGATTGTGGCCAGACGGTCGTAATAGGGGTCGCCGCCGCGCGGAGAGAACGAGTCAAAGTCGAGCGCCAGAAATAGATAGGCGTAGTAGTTGAGAAGAGCCGTCAGGTTGCTTTCCATGGTGGTTTCGGAGAAACGCAGCGGTTCGTTCTGGCGGTATTCAAATTCGATTTTGTCGTCCTTGAAATTGAGCAGGGTGGTGGTGTAGGAGCTGTTGTAGACCGGGCGGGTCGACTGCACCTGCAGGTCGCCTTTGATGACGTCGTCGCTGTATTCGTTGACCGTCAGGAAAAGACGGCATTCGATTTTTTCGTTGGGGGAGAATTGCGCCGAAGTGAAGCGGGTTGTGTTCATGTACTCGTTGATAGCTTCCTGAAGGGATTCGAACACCTGCTCGTAGCCGGAGATGCGGTCGGAGTTGATTTCGACAGTGCAGTTGAGCTCCTGAGCCGACAGGCGGATGCCGGCGGCTATCATGACGGAGAGGATGGAGAGAATCAGACGCATTGTTCAGAGATCGGATGCTATGGCATTGAGAATATTGACGGCTACCTCGGCCTTTGAGGCGAGCGGAACTTTCACAGGCTCGGCGCCGGGGGCAATGATCGTGACACTGTTGGTGTCGGTGGCGAAGCCCGAACCGGCGTCGCGGAGCGAGTTGAGCACGATCATGTCGAGATGCTTGCGCGCAAGCTTGTCGGCGGCGTTGGCCATTTCGTTGTCGGTCTCAAGGGCAAAGCCTATCACCTTTTGCGAGCCGGTCTTCATAGCGCCGAGCGTTGCAGCGATGTCGGGATTCTTGACCAGCGTGATGACAGGAGCCTCGTGGCCCTCACGCTTGATCTTGGATGCGGCGGGAGCGGCCGGGGCATAGTCGGCGACGGCAGCGCACATGATGGCGATGTCACAGCCGGGAAAGAGGCTGACGCAGGCATCCCGCATCTGTACGGCCGATTCGACGCTGATCACCTTCACCGACCTCTCGGCGGCCTTGATGCTCACGGGACCGCTGACCACAGTCACGTCGGCGCCCATGCGGGCCGCGGCGTCAGCCAGCGCAAATCCCATCTTACCGGTGGAGAAGTTGCCGATGAAACGGACGGGGTCGATGCGTTCGTATGTAGGTCCTGCCGTGATGAGCAGTTTCTTGCCGGCCAGCGGTTTGGCATCGGCGGTCTCAAAAAAATTGTCGATGATCTCAACGATTTTTTCAGGCTCCTCCATGCGCCCGCGGCCTGTGAGATGGCTTGCGAGCTCGCCGGTGGCGGGTTCGATGATATGGTTGCCGTAGGAGCGCAGCAGCTCGAGATTGCGTGTGGTGGAGGGGTGGGCCATCATGTCGAGATCCATCGCCGGGGCTACGAAAACGGGCGCCTTGGCCGAGAGATATGTGGTGACGAGCATGTTGTCGGCCACACCGTTGGCCATCTTGCCGATGGTGCAGGCCGTGGCGGGTGCGATGAGCATGGCGTCGGCCCACAGGCCTATGTCGACATGACTGTTCCACTGTCCGGTATTGGCCGTGAAAAACTCGCTGATGACGGGCTTGCCGGTGAGAGCCGACAGCGTGACCGGAGTGATGAACTCTTTGGCGGAGGGCGTCATCACGACCTGCACTTCGGCTCCGCGTTTGATGAGCAGACGCACCAGGAATGCCGACTTGTAGGCGGCGATTCCACCGGTGATTCCGAGTATGATATGTTTGCCTTGTAGCATGTGAGGTTGTGGGTGAGAGAAAGGGGGGGGGTTATTTCGACTTTTTCACGCGCAGGTTCACCATGGCGAAAGCGTCCTTGGTGTTCTGCGGGAAATCGCCCTGCATGATCCAGCCGTAGTAGCCCGAATCCTTGCGCAGCACATCCTCGGCGAGCTGTCCTTTGTATTTGCCGAAGTTGATGACCTCGCGGTGATTGTCGTCGTAGACGAGGCGGCCTGCGAAGTCGACGTTGTTGCCGTGGCTCGAATAATCCGACAGCGACTTGACGTCGTTGGTCAGATCGTCGTAGCGGTCGAGCTGCGCTTTAAGCACTTCGTAGGTGGCGCGGGTGTCGGCGCTGGCCGAGTGGGCGTCGTCGAGATTCTTGCCGCAGTAGAACCTATAGGCGGCCGAGAGGGTGCGCTGTTCTTTTTTGTGGAATATGGTCTGGACGTCGATAAAGCGGGTGCGCGACAGGTCGAGGTTGATGCCTGCGCGGTTGAACTCTTCGAGCAGCAGCGGGATGTCGAAGCGGTTGGAGTTGAACCCGGCGATGTCGCAGTCCTTGAACATCTCGGCGAGACTCTTGGCTATCTGCTTGAACGATGGCTCGTTGGCGACATCGGCATCGGTGATGTGATGCACGGCGGTGGCTTCGGCCGGGATGGGCATCCCGGGATTGATGCGCCGTGTGCGTTCGGTGTCGGTGCCGTCGGGCATCACTTTGACGATCGATATCTCCACGATGCGGTCGTGGGTTATGTTGGTGCCGGTGGTCTCGAGGTCGAAAAACACCAGCGGTCGCGTGAGGTTGAGTTTCATATCAGTCGACGATGTTCATTGGCATGAGGATCATGAGCAGCTCACATTCGGGATCGTTGTCGGCGGGCAGACAGAGGGCAGGACGGCTCGGATCGGCGAGCTTCAGTGTCACTTCCGATGTGGTGAAAGTGGAGAGAAGCTCGATGAGATAGAGGCTCGAGAAGCCCATCATGAGTTCCGGACCCTCGTAGCTGCAGGGAACGGATTCCCAGCCTGATGTGCCGAAGCTGTTGTCGCATGCGCGGAGTGTCACCGTTTCGGGCGCGAATTTGAATTTCACAAGACCGCCGCCTTCGTCGCCGAACACCGACACGCGGCGGACGGAGGTGAGGAACGACTGACGGTCGACAGTGAATGTGTAGGGGTTGGATGAGGGGATTACGCGGTTGTAATCGGGGAAGTTGCCTTTGATGAGGCGGCAGTTGAACTTGAAGGATGCCGATTCGAAGATCACGGCCGTGGGGGTGACGGTGACTTTAATGTCCTCTTCTTTGGCAAACACGTTTTTGAGCACTGTGGCGCCTTTGACCGGGAGGATGAACGAGCATGTGACGCCGGGCTGCGAGGTGCCGTTGGTGTAGCGCACGAGCTTGCGGGTGTCGGTGGCCACGAACACGATGCATTCCGGTTTCACGTCCCAGAGGATACCCATCATCTGGGGACGGATCTCGTCGGTGCCGACAGCGAAAATGGTGTTTTCGATGCCCTTGATCACTTGCTGCGTCGGGCATGTGAACGTGATGCTGTCAGCAGCGTCGGTGACCATGTCCTGATCGGGATATTCCATGCCGTTTATGGCGATGGCGTTGTAGCAACCATTGGAATATGTGATCTTCATGTCGAAATTATCGTCGTTGATGTCGAACATGATTCCCTGATCGGGGAGCTCTTTGAAAAGCTCGACAATGCGGCGTGCATCGAGGCAGAAGCGGCCGCTGCCTTCGGCGTCGGCAACATGCAGGCGGCCGACGAGAGAGTTCTCCATGTCGGCGGCGCGGATTGTGAGGATGTCGTCCTCAAGAACAAACAGGAAGTTGTTGAGGATCTGCATCGTGTTTTTGTTGTTGATGATCTTGCTCACTGCCGAGAGGTAGTTGTAGAGAGTCTTGCTCGAAACGTTGAATTTCATGGGGGAAAGTATTTTATTGTTGTTATTTGCTTAATTAATAAATGTGAGGAGATGAATTATGTGTGGGGAGGAGGCGTCAGTCGAACACGTCGTCGATTGACGATTCGGGCGTTTCTTCTTCGCCGCCGTCGGAGAAGGGGCTTGCGCAGAGGTTGACGTCGGACGGGAACACGAAGCGCTCATCCTGCGAATAGGGGAGCGATTTGTCGGAATAGACTTTCTTCATGAAAAGGCCGTAGATGGGCAGTGCCATTGCGGCGCCCTGACCGTAGCCCATGTTGTTGAAGTGGATGAAGCGTTCTTCGCCGCCTACCCATGCGCCGGCCACGAGCTGTGGCGTGAAGCCCATAAACCAGCCGTCGGCATTGAAGTTGGTCGTGCCGGTCTTGCCGCCCATTTCGGCGGTGAGGTTGTAGGGAGCGCGGCGGAGGCGTGCGCCCGTACCGGAGTTGACCACGTTCATCATCATGGACAGGATCTTATAGTAGGCTTCCTCGCTGATCACTTCTGAGTGGCGCGGGGTGAATTCGGAGATGATGTTGCCGTTGCGGTCGGTGATGGCCGTGACAAAGATGGGGTCGACCTTCATGCCGTGGTTGGCGAAGGCGGTGTAGGCGGTGACCATCTCGCGGACCGATACGTCGACCGGGCCGAGGCAGAGCGACAGCACGGGCTGGAGCGGCGAGGTGATGCCGAAATTCTGCATGGTGCGCACCAGGGCGCCCGGCGAGAGCTGGCTGATGAGGCGCGCCGAAATCCAGTTGTTGGAGTTGGTGAGCGCCCAGCGGAGGTCGACCATCTCTCCGACGCGCGAGCGGCTTGAGCGGGGCTGCCAGAGGCGTCCGCTTTCGTCGTAGAGCGGAGGCAGTGTGTTGGAGAACATGTCGCAGGGCGTGTATCCTTCTTCCATGGCGTAGGTGTAGAGAAACGGCTTGACGGTCGATCCGATCTGACGGCGTCCGGTGGAAACCATATCATATTGGAAATAGTTGAAGTCGGGGCCGCCCACATAGGCTTTTACGTGGCCGTTCTGCGGATCCATGGCCATGAATCCGGTGCGGAGGATGTGCTTCTGATAGATGAGCGAGTCCATCGGTGTCATCACCGTGTCGACGGCGCCATGATAGGTGAAGAGCTTCATCTCGCGCGGAGTGTTGAACGATTCTTTGATCTGCTCGTCGGTCATGCCGGCCGCATGCATGGTGCGGTAGCGGTCGGTCTGCTTCATGGCGTTGTGTATGAGGTGGTTGACGCGTATTTCAGAGATTTCGGTGCGGTTGGTGGAGTAGGGAGCGCCTTTCGAGCCGCGTTTTTCGCGGAAGAAGGCGGGCTGGAGATAACCGCCGAGATGTTCTTCGACGGCCTCCTCTGCATAGCGCTGCATGCGCGAGTCGATGGTGGTGTAGATGCGCAGGCCATCGTTGTAGATGTCGTATTTCGAGCCGTCGGGTTTCGGGTTTTTTTCGATCCAGCCGAAGAGCGGGTTGCGCTCCCATTCTATGGAGTCGGCGCGGAATTTCTCATATTCCCAGCCACGGTAGTTTGAACGCTCGGGCTTCTGTGCGCGGAGCATGTAGCGGAGCTCTTCGCGGAAGTAAGGGGCTATGCCGTCTTTGTGATCCACGCGGTGGAAGTCGAGCTCGATGGGGAGCTGACGCAGCGAGTCGAGTTCGCTGCTCGTGATCATGCCGGCCTTGAACATCTGTTCAAACACCACGTTGCGGCGTTTCTGCGTGCGTTCGGGTTGGCGTACGGGGTTGTAGACCGAGGGGTTTTTGACCATGCCCACGAGCATGGCTGCTTCCTGGATGTTGAGATCTTTGGGGTGCTTGTTGAAATAGACCTGAGCGGCCGATTTGATGCCGACAGCGTTGTAGAGGAAGTCAAACTGGTTGAGATACATCTTGATGATCTCTTCCTTGGTGTAGAGGCGCTCGAGCTTTACGGCGATCATCCATTCGATGGGCTTCTGGAGCATGCGCGACATCATGCCGTCAGTTGGCGGCGAATAGAGCTGCTTGGCGAGCTGCTGTGTGATTGTCGAGCCGCCGCCCGAGCTGCGGTCGCCCGCGAGGAATGTCTTGAATCCCACGCGAAGCAGGGCGCGGAAGTCGATGCCGGAGTGCTCGTTGAAGCGCGAGTCCTCGGTAGCGATGAGCGCGTTGATCACGTGCTGCGATATCTCATCGTAGTCGGCGTAGACACGGTTGCCGGTGTTGCGGAAGAAACGGCCCATTTCCTCGCCGTCGGCAGTGTAGATCACGGATGCGAATTTGTCGTCGGGGTTCTTGAGTTCCTCGACGTTGGGCATGTAACCGATAATGCCGTTGTAGATGAGGATGAAGAAGATGAAGATGAGGAAAATAAAGCCGCCGAAGCCGTACCACATCCATTTGATGGTGCGACGCTGGCGCTCTTCTTTGGTCAGAGGTGCCTTCCGGGGGGCAGGTTGTTTTTTCGGTTTATCGTCAGTCATTGGTTTTCAGATGGTTGCTGCGGCTGCCGGTGCTGACAGGCGCGGGCTTTGGAATATCCAACAAAGGTAACGATTTTTTTTTGGATTACGCGCGCATGAGGCTGCATTTTTGAAATTTGGGCGATTCGGGGCGATTTTGGACAGAATTCGGTACAAGAGCGGGCGGACAAAAGCGGGGGCGCTGAGCCGGGGGGATGGTTTGCGGCGCAGCGCCCTGCTGTTATGGATCTGACGGGACGGGATTATTGTTTTGACCCTTCGGGATGTCGGTGTCAGTGTCGTCCCGAGCGGGATATCATGGCCGAGAGTTCGGTGTTGAAACTGTCGGCTTTGCGGAGATCGGCAAGCGTGAGATGCATGCGGTAGCGCCAGTAGTGGCGGGGGTTGGCGGGCACGTTGATCTGTTCCTGACGCGGGTCGTGACGACGCAGGGCGCCGTCGGTCGAGAGCCAGTCCTGCAGCGGAAGGATGCAGAGCATCGAGGGCGACTGGAGGTGTTGCTCGATGATCTCGCGGCATATCCATGGCTCGGCATAGTAGGGCGCCGGACCGCCGTGATGAAGCATCTGGTTGAAGAAGCGCTGCGTGGCGTCGCGGTCGGTTTCCCACCACTGGCGTATGCCCGGCATGTCGTGGGTGGATGTGGTGCACACCGACAGGTAGGGGTAGTGGGCGGGGTCGGCGAATTCGACGGATGAGTCCTTGGGCATACGCTGAATCTCGAGCGAGAGGATGCGCAGACGGCGCATGACGTCGGGTACGCAGGCGGGTATCATGCCGAGGTCTTCGGCGCACACGAGCATGTCGGTGGCATCGGTGATGGCGGGCAGTTTCGACATGGCGCTCTCATACCAGAAGCCGTTGTGACGGTGATAGAAGAAGTCGTCGTAGAGGCGGTTGAAGGTCATGCGCTCGTAGTCGTTGAGCGACCGGTAGGCAAAGGTATACTGAGCGGCGATGCGCGGATGATAATGGCCCGGCTGATAGGGGTCGGCGATGAAGAGTACCTGGTCGAGCAGCTCCATCAGGCCGTTGCATATACGCTCCGAGCGCTGGTCGGAGGGCTGTGCCGCGAAGTAGTCGGCAATGCGGCGCTGGGTGCTGAACTCGGGACGGAGGCTGTAGCGCGACGGGTCGTCGTCGAGGGGCTGGAGATATTCGGCGCGCACCTGGTCGGTGAACTCGCCGAAGATATCCGTGAGCATCCAGTCGGCGATATAGGGCACGGCGTGATAGCCGGCGCTGAAATGGAAATCGTAGAGGTGGAGCATCTCGTCGGGCGTCATCGGCAGGGCCGGATTGAAGAATCCGAGCAGACCGTGGATGGCGTCGAGCGGTATCTGCCATATGCGGAAGAATCCGAGCACGTGGTCGATGCGGTAGGCGTCGAAATATTCCGACATCTTGCGGAAGCGAGCTTTCCACCAGGCGAAGCCGTCACGTGCCATGACGGGCCAGTTGTAGGTGGGGAAGCCCCAGTTCTGACCCAAGACGGAGAAGTCGTCGGGCGGTGCGCCGGCCGAAGCGTCGAGGTTGAGGAGCTGCGGCGATGTCCAGGCGTCGACGCTGTTGCGCGATATGCCGATAGGGATGTCGCCTTTGAGTGTTACGCCGCGTGAGTGGGCATAGTCGCGCACTTCGCGCAGCTGGCGGTCGAGATGATACTGTATGTAGCAGTAGTAGTCGGTTTCGTTGCGGTGCAGCTCGATGAAGCGGTCGATGAGCGAGGGGGCATAGACGGCATACTGCTCCCATGCCGAGCTGTCGGCGGTGCCGTAGAGGTCGCGGAGCGTGCAGAAGGCGGCGTAGGGGCGGAGCCACGAGGAGTTGGCCTCGTAGAAGCGGCGGTAGGCCTGCCCGGTCATCTCGGCGTGTCCCTGCTGCGCGAAAATCAGGCGGGTGAACTCGGTCTTGGCGCGGTTGACGCGTTCGTAGTCTACTTCCTCGAGCGTGTTGAGCTCACGGGCGAGGGCGTCGAACTGCGACTGGCGGTGACGGTCGTTGAGCTGGCCCATCTCCTGAAGGCGGAGATACATCGGGTGCAGGGCGAAGCAGGATATGGCGTTGTAGGGGTAGGAGTCGGTCCATGAGTGGGTCATGGTGGTGTCGTTGACCGGCAGCAGCTGGATGATGCGCTGTCCGGTTTCGGCTGCCCAGTCGATCATCTCTTTGAGATCGAAGAAATCACCCACGCCGAAATCGGCGTCGCTGCGGAGCGAGAACACGGGGATGGCGGTACCGGCACCGCGCCAGTGATCGAGGATGGGGCGGAGGCGCATTCCGGCTTCGATGACCGATGCTGCGTCGGGCTCTTCGTCGATAAACATGCGGCGGTTCTCGCCCGGTTCCCAGCCTACGACCGTGTGGTCGGATTCGCGGATGAGGATGAACTTGTATTCCACGATGCCTGTGCCGAGATCCTCGAGCGGGAGCTGGATGGTCCAGCGCGGGAAGTCGGCATGGCTCAGCGGGAGCGCGTTGGCGGGATCCCAGGTGCCGAGGCCGGAGGCGGAACCGCATACGGCCACGCGCATGCCGGGCATGACCATGGGCGCTTCGACCGACAGCATCAGTCTGCCGGGTTTAAGTGAGTGAGGGGTGTCGGGGGCTTCGGGCTTGCAGATGCATTCGGTGAAGACCGATGAATAGAATGCTTTGTCGTCGGGTATGTCCTGCCAGTGGTCGTGGATCTCGACCGACGGCAGATGGGAGTCGAGACGGAGCGTGTGGTCGCGGCCCCATTCGTCGCGCGACGAGCCGTCGTCGCGAACTACGCGGTAGCGGTAGGAGATGATGGCGGTGGCCGGTGATGTCTCGATGGTTGCCGAGTGGAAGCAGCCGTCGGCTGCGGGCTTCATTGGCAGTGCTTTGCCGGGGTCGCCGTTGCCAAGCTGGGTCACGTTGCCGGTGATGACGAGCCGTTCGCCCGGGACGGTGCGATAGGGGATATGGAATGTGAGTTTCATCGCGATGAGCGTGTGGGTTATGTAAGTATGATTTATCTGGAAGCCAAAGGTAATAAAAGTTTTTCAATATGCAAAAAAACGGAAAGACACCGGGCGTTGTGTCTGCTGCCGGTGTCTTTCCGAAATGTCTGTGTGCCGTGGCGCTATCAGCCGCAGCGCGATGCTCCGCAGGAGGTGCAGATGAGGCAGCCTTCCTGGTAGACGAGCGTTTCCTGTCCGCAGTTGGGGCAGCGCTGGCCTTTGGCTTTGGTGCCGTTGGGCAGGTATTTTTTGAGCGCGCGTTCAACGCCCATTTTCCATGTGTTGATGCTCTGTGAGTCGAGATCGAGGCCGCCTACGAGTTTGAGCACCTGGTCGATGGGCATGCCGTAGCGGAGCACGCCGGAGATGAGTTTGGCGTAGTTCCAGTATTCGGGATTGAATTTGTCGCTAAGGCCTTCGATGGTGGTCTTGTAGCCGCGTTTGTTGATGAACTGGAAGTCGTAGCGTTTGTTGCCCTTGTCGTCGACAGCTTTGATGATCTTGCCGTGGGTCACGGATTTGGGGCAGAAGATGCCGTCGTCGTCATCGGCGAGACCGGTGAAGATTTCGTAGGGGCGTCCGCCGAGGAGGCCTACGAAGGCGATCCATTTTTCCTTGTTGTTCTGGAAACGGACCACATCGGCTTCGAGCTCGATGGGGCGTTTGGCTACGATCGGGTGACCTTCGCACTGCACGGCCGGCTCTTTCTTCTTCTCGACAGCGATGAGCACGCCGGAGCGGGAGCCGTCGCGGTAGACGGTGCATCCTTTGCATCCCGTGCGCCAGGCTTCGAAGTAGAGCTGGGCCACGAGGTCTTCGCTGACGTCGTTGGGGAGGTTGATGGTGACGGATATGGAGTGGTCGACCCAGCGCTGGACGCTGCCCTGCATGCGCACTTTCTCAAGCCAGTCGACATCGTTGGCTGTGGCTTTGAAGTAGGGCGAACGGCTCACGAGGCGGTCGAGCTCTTCCTGTGAATAGTCGGAGCGCACTTCGATGCCGTTGACTTTCATCCATTCGATGAATTTAGGGTGGTAGACCACATATTCTTCGAAGGCGTCGCCGGAGTCGTCGACGTAGTCAACGCGCACGGCGGTGTCGTTGGGGTTCACTTTGCGGCGGCGTTTGTAGACGGGCATGAACACGGGCTCGATGCCGCTCGATGTCTGCGTCATGATGCTGACGGTGCCGGTGGGGGCGATGGTGAGGCAGGCGATGTTGCGTCGGCCCTGCTTTTTCATCATCTCGTAGAGCTCGGGATCGGCTTCGCGCAGTCGGTTGATGTAGGGGTTGTTGGCTTCGCGCTTGGCGTCGTAGACTTCGAAGGCGCCGCGTTCGCCGGCCATGTTGACGCTTGAACGGTAGGCTGCCAGAGCCAGGGTGCGGTGAACGAGCGTGGAGAAGTCGGTTGCCTCGGCTGTGCCGTAGCGGAGTCCGAGGGCGGCGAGCATGTCGCCTTCGCCTGTGGTGCCGACGCCGGTGCGGCGGCCTTTGAGTGTCTTGGTGCGGATTTTCTGCCAGAGATGAAACTCGGTCTGTTTCACTTCGTCGGTTTCGGGGTCGCTTTTGACTTTCTCTATGATTTTGTCGATTTTTTCTTTCTCAAGGTCGATGATGTCGTCCATGATGCGCTGTGCCTTGGCTACGTGGCTGCTGAAGAGGTCGAAGTCGAATGTGGCTTCTTTGGTGAAGGGGTTGCGCACATAGCTGTAGAGGTTGATGGCCAGCAGGCGGCAGCTGTCGTAGGGGCAGAGCGGAATCTCGCCGCAGGGGTTTGTCGAGATGGTCTGGAAGCCGAGGTCGGCATAGCAGTCGGGAACCGATTCGCGTGTGATGGTGTCCCAGAAGAGCACGCCGGGTTCGGCCGATTTCCATGCGTTGTGGATGATCTTTTTCCAGATGCGTGAGGCGTCGACATCTTTGGTGATGAGGGGCTGGGCTGCATCGACAGGATATTGCTGGCGGAACGTGGAGCCGTCGGCAGCGGCCTGCATGAAGTCGTCGGTGATGCGCACCGACACGTTGGCGCCTGTCACTTTGCCTTCGGTCATCTTGGCATCGATGAAGGCTTCGCTGTCGGGGTGCTTGATGCTGACGGTGAGCATGAGGGCACCGCGGCGGCCGTCCTGTGCAACTTCGCGCGTGGAATTGGAGTAGCGTTCCATGAAGGGCACAAGGCCGGTGGATGTGAGGGCGGAGTTTTTGACGGGGGTGCCTTTGGGACGGATGTGCGACAGGTCGTGACCGACGCCGCCGCGACGTTTCATCAGCTGCACCTGCTCTTCGTCGATTTTAATGACGCCGCCGTAGGAGTCGGGCTTGCCGTCGACACCGATGACGAAGCAGTTGCTCAGCGAGGCCACCTGATAGTCGTTGCCGATGCCGGTCATCGGGCTTCCCTGGGGCACGATGTAGCGGAAATGGTCGAGGAGATTGAAAATCTCGTCGTGAGTCATCGGATTGGGATAATTTTTTTCGATGCGTGCTATCTCTCCGGCGATGCGGTGGTGCATGTCGGCGGGTGTGCACTCGAAGAGATTGCCAAACGAGTCCTTGAGCGCATATTTGCTCACCCATACACGGGCTGCAAGCTCATCGCCATCGAAATATTTGAGTGTGGCGTCGTAGGCTTCGTCGTAAGTGTAGATTTTCTGTTCCACGGTTTCTGTGAGATTTGAGCGGGGGAAGATTGTAGTGGTTAAAGATTGGTATTATTAATGACGGTTTTGCAAAAGTGGGGCTATTATAGGAAACCCGGCTGCAAAATTTGTGATATTTTTTCAATTATCAAAATAAAAAATCGGGTAATTCGGAAAATGTTGAAAAGTTTTCCAAAATATTGAGCTATTTTGCTGATAGTTAGTGTTATGTCTGTTTTGAGCGGTGTCGAAAGTGTCCAGAAAGGTTGCTTCGGATGTTGTGGGGGTTGAAAATAATGTTTAAATTTGGTGCGGAAACTTCCGATAACAAATGAAATGACTATGGAATTTTATTCAACCCGGCGCACGGTGCGCAACTTCTCTGACCGTCCGGTCGACCCGAAGTTGCTGGATGAGATGCTCGAAGCTGCGGCTCACGCGCCCAATACCGGAAATATGCAGCTCTACAGTGTGATCGTGACGCGCGATGAGGCGTGCCGGCGTGCTCTGGCGCCTGCGCATTTCAGCCAGCCCGCCTCGACCGGCTGTCAGGTGATGCTCACGTTCTGTGCCGATTTTAACCGCTTCGAGCACTGGTGCCGCATCAGTGATGCCGTGCCCGGATACGGCAATTTTCAGTCGTTTGTCTGGGCCGTTATCGATACGGCGATCTTCGCGCAGCAGTTCTGCACCATAGCCGAACAGCACGGGCTGGGCTGCTGCTATCTCGGCACTACCACCTACAATGCGCCTGCGATAGCCGACCTGCTCGAACTGCCCGACCGTGTAGTGCCCGTGGTTACGCTCGCCGTAGGGTATCCCGAGGGCGAGGCTCCGCTCTCCGACCGATTGCCGCTGAGCGCTATCGTGCATTCGGAACGCTATCGCGATTACAGCGATGATGATATCCGGGAGGAGTATTCTTATAAGGAGTCGTTGCCCGAGAGCGCCCGGTTTATTAAAGAGAATGGCAAGCAGACACTCGCGCAAGTGTTCACCGATGTGCGCTATGCCGCGAACGATAATGAGCATTTCTCCAAGCTCTACCACGATTTTATAGAAAGCCGCGGCTTCAAGCTCTAAGCCCTGCCCGCTTAAAGCATCGCTTTAAGCAGGCTCCTTCCCGCCCGCTCAGCTATCACAGCTGCTACAACTAAATTGGCTAAAAATAGCTAAGGTCGCTAAATTAGCTAAGATGAGAGCAAAATTTAAAGCGATGCTTTAACTAATGGTGCGTCAAAAAGATCGGGGCAGCGCTCACGGCGCTGCCCCGATCTTGTGT
>CABUBG010000004.1:0-50194 GCA_902489785.1 uncultured Porphyromonadaceae bacterium | reverse complement strand
TTCCTCCTTTTGGCTCAGTCACATAGCCCGCTATGCTCCTGAGCCTGCAAGAAGGAATCTGGCGCACTGCTGCGACCCTGACGTTAACATATTTTGTGGGATGGGGTCTAAGAGGGTGCGCCATCCGGCGCATCCTCTTGTCATATCATAATGACAGGCTCTTTACACAGGGAGTTTGCATTTCCGCAGTTGCCGTCAGAAAGCGGATAATAGAGCCGATAATGGACGCCTATGTTTTCATGCCAAACATTATGCATGTATGCGGTGTTTATTATTCAAACAGCTTCAGTCAGTCATATTATGAAAACACACTTATTCTTCTTACTTCTGATGTCGGTGGCGACGTCGTTCGCACAGACCACGACTGAATTCACGCCTCCGTCTTCAGGAAAATGGTATAGACTTGTGAGCCGTTATTCCGGACAAGACAAGCGAACGAACACTTGCATCCAATACTCCTCATCCGGAACGCAAACGGATGGTTCGCTCTATGCAGCTGCACAAATAACCGAGGGCGAACCCGGAACATACAGACAACTATGGCAATTTAAGGAGGATCCCTCCAGTCCCGGTCAATATGCGCTCATCTGTAGAGCCGCGCCCGATGGTTATCTAAGCGACATTCCGGTGCAGGACGGCGTAGCGATCAGTTCGACCGATCAACTCGGACATACATGCCGATGGCGTTATATAACCACAGCATCCGACAATCCGACAGACAAATATGGATTCGTCATCATGACAAATGACGATCTTGCAGGGGTTGACAGTTCCGGCAATAGTTATGCGGGCATTTCCACAGTTTTCCTGATAAATTTAGCGGCCAATGATATGAATAAACCCATCTACATGAATTGCGGAGGGGAAAGAGTTAATTATGCCATCAATCTTTGGTCACAAGATTATGACGAAAATGCAAATGAGTGGATTCTTGTACCCGTTGAGAGTGACAAGCCGGGAGCTATTGAAGAATCATCAGCCGATGACCCGGATCGACCCGTCATTTACAATCTTCAGGGCATCCGGATTTATAAGCCGTCAAAAGGCATCTATATCATCAACGGCCGAAAGGTGCTTATGCAATGAAGTGTCGAGCCCCGTCAAAGATACCTTTTGCACAAAGCTTTATAGGCATCCGTTGCTTTAAAGTCGACTATAAGCGAATCTATCCTTGCGGCAAGCTGCTCGCTGTCACGACGTAGCACCCACGACTGATGTTGCGTGAAGGTGATGCCGGTGGAGATATCCACGGTCTTGTCTTTGGCGCCGGTTTTTCGGTCGGTAGCCATGTCGCGGGCGAGGCGCTCGTTTATCACGGCCAGACCGATCTCGCCGATCGACGTCAGAAGATAAAGCTGCTCCGAATTATATTCAGGCGTCGACTCCACGTAAATCGTGTCGCCGATCTCGGCCGAAAGGCTTTGCAAGCGGCTCTGCATTGGCGAGTTGCTCACCACCCACACATGCCGTCCGGCAAGGTCGAGCACCGACGACACCGGATTGGCTATATTGCCCAGCGAATCACGGTGCTGCAGGAGCACCTGACGGTCGAGATACAACGGTTCGGTGAGCCGGTAACGCTCCTGGAACTCAAGTGTTGCGGGCATGTCGGCGATGAGCATGTCGTAGCTGCCCTTATCCAAACCGGAAAGCGCGTCGTCGAGCGACACGACGGGATGGAATTTAATCCTCAGATTGCCCCGTTTAGCGATATACCGCATGAGATCGTAGTTGAATCCGCCGACCGTATCACCGGTGACATACATCGACATCGGGGAATAGTCGATCGCCACGTCGAGAGTGTCGCCTTTCGATGTCCCGGCAGCCGGGGCTACCGTTGCGGGAGCCTGCGAGCAGTGGCGCATCATCATCATGGCGAATATCGCGGCGCCGAGCAGAAGCAGATACAGGATCAGTTGTGCAACCGGTTTGGAGCGCATAATCGTAGGAGTGTTAATCAGTTAGCGAAATCTACCGAAACGCCCATCTGGAAACGGCGCGGATTCATCGGATAGAGCGGCATGGCGAAGTAATTGTCGCCCATCATGCCCTGGTTGACATGCGACATCATGATATAGAAGCGCGCACGTTTCAGTTTCATATTGGCATAGACGTTCATGAACGGATAGTTTCCGACCTTTGTTGAGCGCTGGTTGTAGAACGACATCGTGGCCGGCTGATAACCGGGAGCGTAGTATTTTGTGTAATAGTCGCAGTCAACACCTAAATCGACATAGAGCACCTTTGCCACACGGAACCGGATAAAGAGGTTGGAATAGACGGCGAGCTTCGGGAGCGGAATCACCGACTGCTCCGAGGAGGTCTGGAATGTCACCTTATTGTTCCAGTTCAGTATGCCGACGCTGAAGTTTTGCGAGAGGGAGGCGCTGAGCACCTGCACGCTACCGCCATGCTGGACCGGCATCGACTCTTCGTTGAAATACAGCGCATTCTGCACATTCTCGACGCCGACATTCAGCAGTGTACCGGTCAGCGGCACATATATCTCGCCACCGACACGGAACCGGCGCGTCTTGCTGAAGTCGTTGTGCCACATGAAATAGTTCGACACATAATTATTCATCAGATAGGGCGCCGCCTCGTTGGCAAACAGGCCGTAGGCCGTCAGACGAATGGAATCGCCGAAGAGCTTAAACCGTGTGGAGATATTTCCCTGAGCCAGGATCTCGCCTGCGGCAGGACCGACGATGCCGAAACGCGCCGTGGCCTCATAACGGAGTATGCGTCCCTGCTGCTTGGTGAGCTGACCGCCCACCCACAGAAGATTTTCCGTTGAGCGTCCGGCTATGCGGGTATCGTAAGGATATGGCGTAAGGATTTCAGGGCGGTCGGCTCCGGCGATAGCCAGTGTGTCGGGTGTCTGAGTGTAACGGCGTATCTCGTGAGTCACATAGGCCGAGAGACCGGCTTTGGCATATTTGTTGAAGCCCTCCATGAGAGAGACGCCGAAGCTGTTGCGCATCGACCAGTAGCTCGTGGGGGATTCGGAATTGCTTGTGGTCAGATAATTACGACCCCAGAAAGCGTCGGCTTCCGAAGGAGAATTGTTGTAGAAAGTGTGATGGCCGTCGTTGTAGTCAAAGGTCCATGCAAAAGATGTGACCGGAATGAAAGTGCGGTGCTCGATGGTATCACCGGGTATCGAATCATTGGGAGGCGTTATCTTCCAGAAACCCAGCTTGTAACGGTGGTTCATGTAGAACTCCTGACCCTTCATGCGTGTGCGGGCGGCCGTCAGATTGGTCGGAATGCTTTTGGCGTCGATGGACGTCTGTCCGCCCTGCAGTTGAGCGGGGTCGGTGATGTAGAGGGGATCGGTGATGCCGCCGTTTTCCTGATTCAGTCCGTTGTAATGATTGAAAAAGGTCTGATATTCATAGCGTTCGCCCATATAGGAGCTCGAAAGCCCCCACATGAGATTTTTCACGGCCTGATGGGCGTAGGATCCTTTGGAATAAAGATAGTCGACGTTGGCACCGAACTGCAGCCGCTCGTTGACATTGCCGGAGAAAGTGGCCTGCAGACGATCCTGCTTGTTTTCGCGGCCGCCGCCTGTGTTGTAGCTGAGCAACGTCATCGGGATGCGAGTGTTGTAGAATCGGTGATCGCCCTGCATCGGCAGCCATGTGCGGAGAGCGTCGCGGAAGAAGAAATCGCTCATGGGCTTGCGGTCGAAATAGACCATGGTCTGCCCTGCACCGCCGAGATTGCCCACTGATTCATAGGCTATCGACTGTGCCGACGGCACCGAGCGCTGCGCATAGTTATATAATGCCGTGTCGATAGTCGACGGCTCATGCACGCCGAGAGGCGGCAGCAGCTGCCAGGAATAGGATGGAGCCACTTCGGGTTCCTGCGCTGAAACCGAAGCCACGGACGCTACCGCCAGTATGATAATGCTTATTATTGAAGTCTTTTTCATTGCGATGCAAAGTTACAGATTTTTTCTTGCGTCGCAAGGTTTTAGAATCAACTTTCAGTACATAGACGGGATGGTCCAAAAGTTTCGGCGGAGGCATCAACAATATCCCGACTATTTATGTTAATTTTGTGAATAATTTCACCCGAAGCATGCCACAGCCGAAAACATCACCGATGGAATTGGGCGAACGCTCTATACCGCGTTTGCTCGTGCAATATTCCGTTCCCGCGATAATCGCGAGCGTGGCCACATCGCTTTACAACATCATCGACAGCATATTTATCGGCCGCGGAGTGGGCGCAATGGCCATAGCCGGGCTTGCCATCACCTTCCCGCTGATGAATCTCATAGTAGCCTTCTGTACGCTCGTAGCCGTAGGCGGTGCCACCATCTCCTCGATATTCCTGGGTCAGAAAAACATCTCACGGACTACCGATGTGGCCAACAACGTGCTGACACTCTGCATAATCCACTCGCTGATTTTCGGCGGACTGACATTGATCTTTCTCGACCAGATACTCCTGTTCTTCGGCGCGACGCCCGAGACGCTCTCCTACGCCAAAGAATTCATGGAGGTGATCCTTTATGCCACGCCGGTCACATATATATTTATCGGACTGAACAACATCATGCGAGCCACGGGCTATCCGCGCAAGGCTATGGTGTCGGCGCTGCTGTCGGTGGGCGTGAATGTCATTCTGGCGCCCGTCTTCATTTTCACGCTTGGCTGGGGCATAAAAGGTGCGGCGATAGCCACCGTTTTCGGCCAGGTCGCAGCATGCGCGTGGGTCATGGCCCACTTTCTGTCACGCAACAGCTTCATCCATTTCAAGAGGGGCAACAAATGGCTCACCGGTGCGATTGTCAAACGCATCTACTCTATCGGCCTTTCGCCTTTCTTGATGAATATATGTGCCTGCATCGTGGTGATTTTCATCAATAAATCGCTGCTCGACTACGGCGCCGCGGAAGGGAATCTTGCGGTTGGCGCCTACGGCATCCTCAACCGCACCACCATGTTCTTCGTGATGATAGTGTTCGGCGTCACACAAGGCATGCAGCCGATCCTCGGCTTCAACTATGGCGCCGGGAAATGGCACCGCGTGCGCCACACACTTACGATAGGCATATGGCTCGGTGTGGCGATAACGAGTGTGGGATGGGTGGCCACGGAATTTTTCCCGCAGGCAATCAGCGGCATGTTCACCGTTGACCGCCGTCTGATTGAGATAGCCGATCACGGAGCACGCATCTTCTTCATCTTCTACCCCCTTGTAGGTTGCCAGATCGTGATCCAGAACTTCTTCCAGTCGGTAGGCAAACCCAAAATTTCGATATTTCTGTCGCTGACGCGCCAGCTGCTGTTTCTCATCCCGTTTCTCATCATACTTCCGCGCCACTTCGGCATTAACGGTGTGTGGGGAAGCATGGCGGCGTCAGACCTCATAGCATTTATTTTTGCCGTGGTCACCCTCATAATTGTGAACCGCAGGCAAGCACGATTAACCCCCAATCATATTACCCCTCAATGACAACCGAACTACAACTGCGCCTCGATCCGGCGACAGCCTATACACCGGTGAAACTCCTTCACACCGTGAGCACACAGCTCAACATCGACGCCAACCGCATCAAGGATATCAAGATACTGAAACGCTCGATCGATGCGCGGCAGCAACGCGTGATGGTGAACCTCACCGTCATGGCCTATATCGACGAGACAGCACCGGCGCATCCCCTGTTCACGCCGGTTGACTACCGTGAGGTGTCGGCCGACGCGCCTGTATGCATCATAGTCGGAGCCGGTCCGGCCGGACTTTTTGCGGCACTGCGTCTCATCGAGCTGGGCATCCGTCCGATCGTTCTGGAACGTGGCAAGGATGTCGACAGCCGTCGCAAGGATATGGCTGAAATATCCCGCACCGGCACCGTCGACCCCAACTCCAACTATTGTTTCGGCGAAGGAGGAGCGGGCGCATATTCCGACGGCAAGCTCTATACGCGCAGCAAGAAACGAGGATCGGTCGACAAGATACTGCGTGTGTTTCACCAGCATGGCGCTCAGGAAAGCATCCTTATCGACGCGCATCCCCACATCGGCACCGACCGTCTGCCGAACGTGATCAAAGCCATGCGACAGACCATCGAGCGATGCGGCGGCGAAGTGCGGTTCAACTCACTCGTGACGGATATCATCGTCGACAAAGATACGTCGCGCATCACGGGCGTCAGGACCGATGCCGGCGATATCCGCGCCGATGCGGTCATTCTCGCCACCGGCCATTCGGCGCGCGATGTTTACAGGCTTCTTCAGGAGGCCGGCGTGCGTCTCGAAGCCAAAGGCATAGCCGTGGGAGTAAGGCTCGAACACCCACAGCATCTCATTGACTGCCTGCGCTATCACAGCCGCAACGGCAGAGGCAAATATCTTCCGGCAGCCGAATATACGATGCTGACGCGCATCGACGACCGCGCCGTCTATTCGTTCTGCATGTGTCCGGGCGGCGTCATCATTCCGGCGGCAAGCGCTCCGGGCGAGATGGTGGTCAACGGCATGTCGTCGTCGAGCCGCGGGAGCCGGTGGGCCAATTCGGGAATGGTCGTGGAGGTGCTACCCGAAGATATACCGGGCGACGACCCGCTGCGAATGATGCACTTCCAGCAGCAGATCGAAAAAGCATTTTTCAACGAATCGGGGCAGAGCCAGAACGCTCCGGCACAGCGCATGACCGACTTTGTGGCAGGCCGTCCGAGCGAGTCGCTCCCCTCCACTTCCTATGCCGCAGGCATTCATCCTGCCCGTATCGACAAGCTGTTGCCCCGTGAGATTGCCCGGCGTCTGCAGAAAGGATTTGAGGAATTCGGGCGCAAGCAGCGCGGATTTCTCACCTCCGAAGCCACCCTCATCGGCGACGAGACCCGCACATCGGCGCCGGTGCGCGTGCCCCGCGATCCCGAATCGCTTAATCAGGAAACGATAAAAGGGCTCTTCCCGTGCGGCGAAGGAGCAGGGTATGCCGGCGGCATCGTGTCGGCGGCTATCGACGGAGAGCGGTGCGCTGAAGCCGCGGCCGAGATGCTCGCAGACGCACAGATGGCTTAGGCATTATTTCTCATCCTGCTTTTTCAGGGGATAGCGCGAGGGATAGAGCAGCAGACGCAGTGATGTGCCGTAGCTGAAGTAATTCCAGGTCCAGTCGATGAGCACGTTAAGCTTGTTGCGCATGCCGAGAATGGAGATCAGGTGGACAAACATCCATGCGAGCCAGGCTATGAATCCCCGCAGATGAATGTTGCGGATGTCGGCTACCGCGCGGTTGCGTCCGATAGTTGCCATAGTTCCTTTGTCGCGATAGGAAAACTCGCGGAGTCCCTTGTCGGAATTGAGGTTACGCGCCAGTGTGCGCCCCTGCTGAATGGCCACCTGAGCGAGCTGCGGATGTCCGTCGGGATAATCGGGCGTGACCATTAAGGCGATATCGCCGAGGGCATACACATCATCGCCGAGACCTATAATATGATTGAAACGGTCGACGGGAATGCGGCGGCCGCGCGCCGGTTTCAGTTCGGCATTACGGATATCGAGCTGCATGCCTGCAATGCCGGCCGTCCAGACAACCATTCCGCTGTAAAACGACGTGCCGTCGCTCAGCGTCACGATGTTGTCCTTATAATCCCTGACGAGAAGATTGAAACGCACATCCACCATCAGTTCCTGAAGATACTTCAGCGCATCGGACTGACATTTTTCGCTCATTGTGCCGAGCAGCGAGCCGGTGCCTTCAATCAGAGAGATCGTCACATCTTCGGGAGGAATGGACGGATAGTTGCGGTGGAGAATGTAGCGCTTCATCTCGCCGATAGCACCGGCAATCTCCACACCGGCCGGACCGCCACCAACCACGGTGAAACTCAGAAGCTTGCACCGCTCCTCCCTGTCGCGGCAAATGCTCGCACGCTCCAGACGGTCGAGAATCTCATCACGGCAGCGCATGGCCTGAGCAGTGCTTTTCAGAGTGAATACGGTCTTTATCAGCTCGTCGTTGCCGAAAAAATTGTTGGTCGTGCCGGCGGCTATCACGAGGATGTCGTAGCCGATCGTTTCAAACTGAGTCTTCACCTTGCGTGCGGCAACATCGATCCATTCCACCCGGCCGAGATGAAACTCCGCACCGTGAGCCTTGCCACGGTGAAGCTCACGGCGAAACGGGAAACAGATGCTGTCGGGCTCGAGGCCGCTCGAGGCTATCTGATAGAAAAGCGGGGGAAAGCTGTGATAGTTGTTGCTGTCGACAAGAGTGACAGCATATTTTTTCTTATCGATGCGTTTCAAAAAATTCAGTCCGGCAAAGCCACCGCCGATCACGACTATTCGTCTGCGCTTATCCATATCATAAAGAATTCTAATCCGTTTTATTCAAAACATATTCAGCGACATGATAGTTTAATGATTTTTCACCAACGCGGTCAATGGGATATTGATGACAAACGACTACCTTTGCAACAACAATCATGTCGACTGAAAGATGCGTAAACTTACACTCACAATCATATCACTCCTCACACTCCTCACACCGCTGTGCGGCAAAGCACAGATCAACACCGATCAGGTGATCCAGATAGGTCGCAACGCGCTGTACTTTGAGGATTACGTGCTCTCCATACAATATTTCAACCAGGTGATCGACGCCAAGCCGTATCTCGCCCAGCCTTATTTTTACCGAGCTCTCGCCAAATTCAATCTCGACGATCTGCAGGGGGCGGAGCAGGATGCGACCACAGCCATCGAGCACAACCCCTTCATTGTCGACGCCTATGAAATACGCGGCGTGGCCCGCCAGAATTTAGGCAAAGCCAAAGAGGCTATCGCCGACTATGACCATGCGCTCACCATGCTGCCCGAGAACCGCGGGCTGCTCTATAACAAGGCACTCGCGCAGGAATCGATTAAAGACTACGACGGCGCCGCCGCCAGCTATGCAACGCTCATAGAGGCCTATCCGTCGTGGGACGCCGCATATATCGGGCGCGCCAAGCTGAGCCTTGCGAAGGCCGACACCACGGCTGCCGTCACTGACATCGACAAGGCTCTCGAGATGAATCCGAATGCCATCAACGCATTGATCATGAGAGCCGACATAGCCATCAACCGCAACCAGGACTACAAGCAGGCCCTCAGCGACATGGACCGCGCCATCAAACTTCAGCCGCGGCAGAGCGGACTGTTTGTCAACCGCGCCTTTCTCCGCTACAAACTCGACGACTACTTCGGAGCCATGAGCGACTACGACTATGCCCTGCAGCTCGACCCGCTGAACAATGCGGCGCTGTTCAACCGCTCGCTCCTGCGCATGGAAGTGCGTGATTTCAATAATGCGCTCACCGATCTCAATCAGGTGCTGGCGCTCAACCCCAACGATTACCGCGCGCTCTACAACCGCACCATCGTTAACCGTGAACTTCACGACTACCGCAATGCGCTGAAAGATATAAACCAGCTGATCAGCGTGTTCCCCGATCTTGCCGCAGCCTATTTCCTGCGGTTTGACATCAAACAGCGACTCAACGACCGCTCGGCCCAACGCGACTACGACAAATCGCTGGCACTGGCCAAGCAACGCATCAAACGCGACGGAGCAAACCCGACCGCATCGGAATTTTTCGGGCAGGCCGATAAAGACGGCGACGGAACGGAGCCTCAGGAAGTCGTGGCCGCACGGTTCTCACAGCTTATCACCATCTCCGACAACACCGAGATGGAGCAGGAATACAACAACAAAGGGATACGCGGCCGCGTACAGGACCGCAACATAAGCATCGAGCCCGAACCGATATTCGTAGCCACCTACTACACATCGCCCACAGAGCTGAAGCCAAGTGGCGAATATCTCAAAGAGATCGACGAAGTCAACAACACCCACGCGCTCAACTATGTGCTTCAGATCACCAACCACGAGGCCACGCTCAACGACACGGAAGAGATAGCCAAACATTTCCAGTCGATAGAATATTACAACTCCTATCTTGCAACCCACACCCCGCGTGCCATCGACTATTTCGGACGCGGGATGAACCAGATGACCCTTCACAACTACGGTGCCGCTGTAACCGACTTCCAGAAAGCGCTAAGCATAGCACCCGATTTCACGCTGGCCCAGTTCATGACAGCCGTGGGCAAATACCGCCAGCTCGTCACCGAAAATGCCGTTGCCGATGCCGGTACAGAAACGGGAACAAACGACGCTACGTTGCGTAAAGCCCGTTTTCAGGACGTGATCTCCGAATTTGAGGCCACGCTGAAACTGTCGCCGGGAATGTCGGTTGCCTACTACAACATGGGCGTGGTGTTCATAGCCATGCAGGACTACACATCGGCGCTCAGCGCCTTAAACAAAGCGATCGAAAACAACAACGATTTCGGGGAAGCCTACTACAACCGCGGGTATGTCTACTTCACACTCGGCAACCGCGCGGCGGGCAGTGCCGATCTCAGCCGTGCCGGACAACTCGGTGTCGCCCCCAGCTACAATCTGCTGAAGCGCATGGCCAACTGATGCGGCCGATGATTCAACAGTTTTTGTCGTGCGGCGACTTGCACTTCCGTGCAAGCGGACAATCGGAGCAGCCTCCGGTATCTTTCGTGCCTGGAGAGCAGCAGTCGCCCGATTTACGCGACCGGATCCGTTTCACGATCCAGATAACGCAGATAATCAGGGCTATGCCGACAGCCGTGTATTGCAAAATGTCATTCATTGGCTGAGAGACAAGGGTAAACGACCGATTGGAATTCCCGTTCGAAATTAGGCGTCAGTGAGCCATTGCCCAGATTATTAAGAATGTCATCGATAGGCCTGAACTGAAGGATATCGATATCGTCAGGCTCACTGATCGTAGGTTTGAATCCGCGGGGTGCCCTGATGATGTGACAGTAAACGAGTTCGCGCTCCACCTCCGACTCAAAGAGGTAGTTTTTCAGTAGCTTTGCTTCCGAGATGTCAGTCAAGCCAATCTCTTCACAAGCCTCACGCCGCAAAGCATCCGCGATCGCTTCGCCGTAATCGACATGGCCGCCGACGGCCGTGTCCCAGCGGCCGGGCTGAATGCGCTTTTTAGCTGAGCGCTTCTGCATCAGCAACCGTCCGCTTTCGTCAATGACGTGGAGGTGGACAACAGGGTGGAGCAACCGTGAAGCGCCATCGTGACATACCGCGCGGGGCGCAGAGCCTACAACAGTGCCGTGCTCGTCAACGACAGGCAGTATCTCGCCGGATTCATTCATGGGATTCATTCCGAAATTTCTTTTTTATTAATGCATTGAGCTTGCCGGGAGTCAGATCGGAAGTATACTGCGTGAACGGCAGAAGCATCTTGCAGCCCTCCCTGAACCGGCTGCAGCCGAAGGCAGTGCGGCCTTTAATTATATGCCCCTGCCCGCACGCCGGACAAACGATCTGCTCATATTTTCTCACCGCCGGAGCTTTCGGTTTTTTCTGAGAAGCGTCGGCCGCCGCTTTGCGCCGAGCCGGCTTATCGGGATGCTTGTCCTGCTCGATAGTGATGCGATGCGAAGTATTGTCGTTAAGCACATTAAGCACTATTTCATTGATCAGTTGTTTAAGCTCGTCTATGAATTCGTGTGCCGAATATTCGCCCCGCTCGATGCGGCGGAGCTTATTTTCCCACAAGCCCGTGAGCTTGGCGCTTTTCAGCAATTCCTCGCTAATGGTGGCGATGAGCGCAATGCCCGCGTCGGTTGCGCGTATGCTCTTGCCGTTGCGCCGCATGTAGCCGCGTTTGAACAGCGTCTCGATGATAGCGGCGCGCGTCGACGGTCGGCCGATGCCGTTTTCTTTCATAGCCTCGCGTAAAGCCTCATCGTCGACAGTCTTGCCGGCGCTTTCCATGGCACGCAGCAACGTACCTTCGGTATAGAACTTCGGCGGCTGCGTCTGCTTCTTGACCAGCGAAGGCGTGTGCGGACCGCTCTCGCCAACAGTAAACGGCGGCAGAATGCCTTCCTGATCGGCGCTGTCAACAGCATCCTTATCCTTCTGATAGATGATGCGCCAGCCCGGCTCGATGATCACCTTGCCGGAAGCCTTGAAGCCATAGCCTTCGACATCGGCGGTGACGGAGGTGGTGGAAAAGATGCAATCGCTGTAGAACACAGCGATGAAACGCCTGGCTATCAGATGATACATCTTCTTTTCATCGCCGTCGAGCATCGTGGGCAGCTGGCCCGTCGGGATGATGGCATGGTGGTCGGTGACCTTTGAGTTATCGAACACCTTCTTGTTCTTGGGTATTTTGGCAGCGAGAATCGGTGCCGTGATCGGAGCGTAAGGCGTCATTTGTCGGAGGATGTCGGGGATTTTAGGATAGATGTCCTCCGAAAGATAGGTCGTGTCGACGCGCGGATAGGTAGTCACTTTTTTCTCATAAAGCGACTGGATCATCTTCAGCGATTCGTCGGCCGTCCAGCCCCATCGCTTGTTGCACTCCACCTGAAGCGATGTGAGGTCGAACAGCCTCGGCGCCGACTCACGCCCCTTCTTTTCCTGAACGTCGGTGATGGTGAGATTGCGTCCTTCGATGGCCTCTATAGCCTTTATAGCCTCTTGCTCAGACTTATACCGGCCGGCAGAGGAGTTGAACTTCACGTCGCGGTATTCAGTGCATATTTCCCAGAAATCTTCCGGCTTAAAATTGTCAATTTCGAGCTGGCGCTGCACGACGAGAGCCAGCGTAGGCGTCTGCACACGGCCGATTGAAAGCACGTGGCCCGGCTCGGAATACTTCAGAGAATAGAGCCGTGTGGCGTTCATACCGAGAATCCAGTCGCCTACGGCGCGCGAAAGGCCGGCATAATAGAGATTCTCGAAATCGGCTTGCGGCCTCAGATTGGAGAAGCCCTCCCGGATGGATTCATCGGTAAGCGAGGAGATCCACAAACGCTTGACCGGACAGGCTATCTTGGCCTTCTGCATCACCCAGCGCTGGATCAGTTCGCCTTCCTGGCCGGCATCACCGCAGTTGATCACCTCTTCGGCTTGACCGATCAACGACCGGATAACTTCGAACTGACGTTTGATGCTCTCCTGATCGATGAGCTTAATGCCAAAGCGCGGCGGTATCATCGGCAGAGAAGAGAGCGACCAGCGGCGCCACATGTCGGTGTAATCGGCCGGCTCCTTAAGAGTGCAAAGATGGCCATAAGTCCATGTGACATTATAGCCGTTGCCTTCGAAATAGCCGTCGCGGCGCACATTGGCGCCAAGGATTCCGGCGATATCGCGAGCCACGCTCGGTTTCTCGGTAATGCAAAGTTTCACAGCGGCTTATCTATTGACGATTATCCACAGGCTGTTGCCATTTGGTCCGACGACACTGACGGTCATCGTCCGCGACTTCTTCATCGGAGGGAAGTCGATCTCTACTTCGATATAGTTTTCATCTTCCCATTGAAAATACCGGTTCATGTCGACGCCGTCGATATCCGTAGAAGCCATCGCCCGGCCGCCGGGCAGCGTCAGCGTCAGAGCGTCGATGCGGCCTGAGGTGTGCGGGCGACCGATCAGCCGGCCGTAGATGCGGGTGAGGTCGGAGCGAAACTCGATTTTCGTCACCTTAAATCCCAGCGGGCCGGAAGCCTCGCTGACCCGATAGGATGTCGACACCACCGGCTTGGAAGCTGACGCTTCAGGTGCTACCAGACAGAATATCAGGCTGCAGAGAATCAGAAACGGCAACAGTTTTTTCATAAGCCCTTGCTTTTCGCCTCATTCCAGTAACGGTCCATCTCTTCGAGAGTCATGTCGGAGAGCTTTCTTCCTGATGACTCCACATGATCCTCCAGATAGTTGAACCGGCGGATGAATTTGGCATTAGTTTTTTCGAGGGCATTTTCGGGGTTGATGCCATAGTGACGGGCAACGTTGATGATGCTGAAAAGCACGTCGCCCATCTCCTCCTCCATGCGATCCTTGGACATGCCGTCGACTTCCTTTGAGAATTCGCCGATTTCTTCCGACAGCTTGCTCCACACCTGCGAACGATCGTCCCAGTCAAAACCGATATTGGCAGCTTTTTCCTGAATGCGGTAAGCTTTGATCAGCGCCGGCAACGTGCGCGGAACGCCGCCGAGGACGGTGCGGTTGCCGCCGCGCTCCTTCAGCTTTATCTGCTCCCAGTTCTGCTCTACCTGATGAGCATCGCTGGCCTCGACCGAGCCAAACACGTGCGGATGACGGAAAATCAGCTTGGCATTGAGAGCATCGGCAACATCGCAGATGTCGAACTGCCCCTTCTCCTCCCCTATTTTTGAATAGAAAAGGATGTGGAGCAATACGTCGCCAAGCTCTTTTTTGATGTTGGCATTATCTTCTTCAAGGAGGGCATCGCAAAGTTCGTAGACTTCCTCGATAGTGTTGGGACGCAGCGATTCGTTGGTCTGCTTGCGGTCCCAGGGACATTTGACTCTTAAAATATCGAGCGTGTCGATCACTTTGCCGAGCGCCTCGATTTTTTCTTCACGTGTATGTGACATAAGCCGAATTATTTCTTGTAATTTTCAAGACCTTTTGAAAGCCACGACAAAAATTTGTCGGGATCTTCAGTAAAGCCCATGCTTTTGGTGAGAGGAACGCCCTCATTGTCAAGCACAATATAGAAAGGCTGAACGGTGGCGGAGAATTTATGCTCCTCGAGATAGCCCCAGAGATCGCCGACTGTTTCCATCACACGTTTCTGGCCATTCACCTCAAAGGTGCGCGCTTCGGGGAGCTCCTTGCGGTCGTCGACCATCAGAGTGATGAACACGAAATTCTCCTCGATCATTGACTTGACGGCAGGGTCGTCAAGGACGGCGCCTTCCATCTTGCGGCAATTGACGCAGCCGTAGCCCGAGAAATCAAGCAGCACCGGCATATTGTGTTCGGCGGCATACTGCATGCCTTCATCGTAGTCATCGAAATGAGTGAACTTACCCGGCTCGTAGAGGCTGAAATCCTGAGTGCTGAGCGGCGGCACAAAAGCGCTGACGCCTTTAAGCGGGGCGCCCCAGAGGCCCGGAAGGAGATAGACCGAAACGCTCAGCGAAGCCAGAGCAAGGAAGAAGCGGGGAATCGACACGTGGTCGAGCGGCGCGTCGTGGCTGAACCGTAATTTGCCGAGCAGATAGAGGCCCAGGAGGACGAACAGCACGATCCAGATTGCGATGAACACCTCGCGGTCGAGAATACGCCAGCCGTAGGCGAGGTCGACAACCGAGAGGAATTTAAGCGAGAGGATAAGTTCGAGGAAGCCGAGCACGACTTTCACTGAGTTGAGCCAACCGCCGGAACGCGGCATATCCTTAAGAAGCGACGGGAATATGGCGAACAGGGTGAACGGAATGGCAAGCGCAAGAGCGAATGCGCCCATGCCCACGGCCGGACCGACGATGTTGCCCTGCGAGGCAGCTTCGACAAGCAGCGTACCGATAAGCGGACCGGTGCAGGAGAAGGAAACCAGCACGAGGGTGAAAGCCATGAAGAATATGCTTATAAGGCCGGTTGTGCGCTCGGCGCGGCCGTCGACGGAATTGCTCCATTTTGCAGGCAGCTTGATGTCGAACGCGCCGAAAAACGACACAGCGAAAAGCACAAGTATGCCGAAGAAGATGAGATTGAACACGGCATTCGTAGCCAGTTCATTAAGCTTACCGGCGCCGAATATCAGCGTGACAGCAATGCCCAGCGTAAGATATATCACGATGATGCTGCCGCCATAAATCACGGCATCGAGCACCGAGCGGCGGCGCGACGTGTTTTTCTTGAGGAAGAAGCTGACGGTCAGCGGAATCATAGGCCAGACGCACGGTGTGAGCAGTGCGAGCAGGCCGCCGACGAAACCCCATATGAAGATGTACCACCATCCGGCATGGACATCGGTGTCGGATTTCACATCGACCGGTTTCCACCATGAAGCCTTGTCGGCCGACGGAGTGTGAAGAGGCACCGTATCTGCGGCTGCCACCATATTGTCCTTCTTTTCGGGGACCGAATCACCGGCCGGCACGGCTCCGCTTTCGTTGTAAGAGAGTTCAAACGGAATGCGTTCAGGGCGCGAGCATGTCTTGTCGTTGCAAGACATGAAGGCTATAACACCGTCGGCCTTGCATCCTTTGCTGCCATTCTTGAGTTTAAATTTCTGCGAGAGCACGACGTGTCCTTCCCAGGATGATATCTTCATGTTGAACAAAGCATCCATATACGTCACGGGTGACTTGGAAGCTGTGAGATTGCCCACGAGCTCCATGCCGGTCAGATTTCTAAAATCGATTTCCGTTGCGGTCGGACCATCGGAAGGGATATCGGTGCCATATATGTGCCATCCGTCGGCAATGGAGGCAGTGAACTCCATCACGCCCTCGGTGTCGGAGGTCATACGGAGGTTCTGGGTCCATTTCACTTCGCTCTGCGCATTAGCGACAGAGGCCGCGATGAACGACAAAAACAGAGTAACAAAGAAAAGACGCTGCTTCATTCTTTCGATAAGTTGTTGAATTAATGATATGTGCGTTCGTTATTTTACCACGATTTTTTTATTCAGAGTGATCTTCTCGGGACGGCTGCAGGTATTATCGCTGCAGGCCATGAATCCGACAAGAGCATTCACCTGCGCTTTTGCGGCATTGGTCACTTTAAACTTCTGTCGGAATGTCACCTTGCCGCTCCACGCTGTGAGATTGGTATTAAAAAGATCGTCGTGATATTTTGTGGGCGCGGGTGAATACGCGATTTTACCGATGAGACGGATACCTGTCGAGCGGGATAGATCGATGGTAGTAGGCGTAGGTCCGTCCTGCGGGAGCGTCATGCCGTAGATGTGCCAGCCGGAGGCAGGCGTAGCCGTGATGATTATTTCGCCTTCGGTTGCGGAGGTCATTTTCACGTTGATGCGCCAAGAGACAGGAGATGAAGTCTGAGCCTGCGCAAAGCATGAACATGACAGGATCAGAGAAATGAGCAATATCAGTTTTCGGGTCAATTTCATAGTCGGATAATTTGTCGGATAGTATATAGTAAAGTTTGTCGGATAGATTATCCTGCAAATTTACGAATTATCCGCTGAAAAAATGGCGTTTTTACACATTTTGGCATCCCGGCGAAGGGATAAACACAACGCGGCGGCTTGTCATTGCTGACAGGCCGCCGTGTTGTTGATATCGGAGTCACAAAGCGCAGGCTCAGCAGCCTACGAGTGTGAGGAGGTTGTCGTAGAAGTAGCTTACGATGCCGAGGCCGACGATGCCTGCGACGCACACCCACATGGCGATGCGTTCGGAGCAAGCGCTGCGGAATGTGGCGATGGAGCAAGGCTCTTCAGTCTTGATGTACATTGCTTTCACAACGAGCAGATAATAGTAGAGTGACACTATCGTGTTGATCAATGCGATGAGCACGAGCACGTAGATCGCAACGCTGCCCTGATTGATTGCCGAGGTGAAGATGAAGAACTTGCTGAAGAAGCCGGCGAAGGGAGGGATACCGGCGAGTGAGAACATCGCGAGCATCATTGTCATTGCCAGACGCGGGTTCGTCTTGCTGAGACCGTTGTAGTCGTCCATGCTCACCTTGCCGCAATTGTTTTCAATTGCTCCGATCACGCCGAATGCGGCGAGGTTGGAGAAGATGTAGACGAGGATGTAGTACATCAGAGCGGCCTCGCCCATAGCGCTGTCGAGGGTGTAGGCGATGACACCGAGCATGATGTAGCCGGCCTGCGAGATCGACGAGAAGGCAAGGAAGCGTTTGAGATTGCGCTGACGGATGGCAAAGAGGTTGCCGACGGTGATGGTAAGGATGATCAGAGCGTAGAGCATCCATTCCCAGGCTTCGGAATAGACGGTGCCGAACACCTGCCAGAGGATGACGAGGAAGGCGAAGGCAGCGGAGCCTTTTGAGATCACCGAGAGATAGGAAGTGACGGGAGTGGGCGCGCCCTGATATACATCGGCCGTCCAGAGATGGAACGGCACGAGCGAGAGCTTGAAGCCGATGCCGGCGATGACGAATGCGAGGGCAACGACGAGAGCGATGCTGTCGACGCCGATTGTCAGTTGCGTAGCGATGTTGGTGAAATAAAGCGAACCGCTGAGACCGTAGACAAACGAAAGGCCCATCATGAACACTGCCGATGAGAACACTGCCGTGAGGATATATTTGACGGCGGCTTCATGGCTCTCATAGCGGTGTTTGTCGAAGGCTACCATAGCAGCCAGCGGCAGAGAGGCCGTTTCGAGGCCTATGACGAACATCAGGAAGTGGCGCGACGATATCATGAGATACATACCGAAGAGCGTCAGGAGGAGCAGATCGTAGAATTCACCGCGGCGGATGCGCTGCATGTCGCTTGCGGTCCAGCGCAACGACTGGATGAGCACGATCAGAGTGCCGACGTTAAGGATGTTCTTGATATTGACAATGACGGGTGAAGTCTCATACATGCCGGCAAAAGCAGTCTGTGAGTCGGAGCCTATCACCATGGGGCAGAAACCGAAGAGGGTGTAGATGCCGAAGAGCACACAGGTGATGATGCCGATGCCCGACTGAGCTTTGCGGGGAAGGAAAATGTCATTAAGGAAGACTAAAAGAAATACTACCAACAAGCATATTTCTTGCTTCATTACTAAAAACTGTGAGTAATCCATTTCTCTTATTGTCTTTTTAATTCATTCCAATTACAGTGAAAATATCGGAGCTAAACGTGAAACGGATAAGCTCGGCGAAGAAATTGGGGAAGCAACCGATGGCGGCGACGCTGACGATGAGCGTAACGGTAGCGGTGCGTTCCCACCATGTGGCATCGGTGAGCGACAGATGGTGCTCGTCCTGAACCGGACCGAACAGGATCTTACCGACAACGCGGAGGATGTAGACTGCGGTGATCACGATCGAGCAGCAAGCGACGATGGTAAATACGCGGTGGAACATATCGGCGTGTTCGAATGATCCGACGAATATCGTCATCTCAGCGACGAAACCCGAAAGACCGGGCAAGCCGAGAGAAGCCATACCGGCAATCACGTAGCAAACGGCGAGGAAGGGCATTATCTTCATCAGGCCGCCCATCAGACGGATGTCGCGGGTGTGTGTGCGACCGTAGATCATACCGATGAGGGCGAAGAAGAGAGCCGTCATGAGGCCGTGGGAGAGCATCTGCATGATAGCACCCGTCATAGCCGTGGTGTTGAGCATGAGGATTGCGAAAAGCACAAGGCCGCAGTGGCTTACCGAAGAGTAGGCGTTGATGTATTTGAGATCGGTCTGGACACATGCGCTGAATGCGCCGTAGACCACCGAGATACCGGTGAGGATCAGGAAGATCCAAGCCAGCTCGTTAGCGGCGTAAGGCATGAGGAAGATGGCGACGCGGAAGCAGCCGTAGCCGCCGAGCTTCATGAGCACGCCTGCGTGGAGCATCGACACGGCAGTCGGGGCGGAAGCGTGACCGTCGGGGCTCCATGTATGGAAGGGGAACATGGCGCCGAGCACGCCGAAACCAACGAATGTCATCGGGAACAGGAATGTCTGCCAGCCGTGGGAGATAGCGTCGTTGTCGGCGATCTGGAGGATATTCCAGGTGAGCTGGCCGCCGTCGGGAGCCGAATGATAGTAGATGCCGATGAGTCCGAGCATGAGGAATGCCGAACCGCCCATGAGCATGAGCGTGAGCTTCATTGCCGAATAGTTCTTCTTGCCGCTGCCCCACACACCGATGAGAAGGTACATGGGGATGAGTGCAACCTCATAGAACATGAACATCGTGAACAGGTCGATGGAGATAAAGAATCCGAACACACCTGTCGAGAGCAGGATAAGCCAGAGGAAGAAGGCTTTGGGCTGCTCGATTTTCCATGAAGCGAAGCTGCCGGTAAGGAGAATTATCGATGAGAGGATGAGCATTGCGACTGAAATGCCATCGACACCCACAGCGAGAGTGATGTTGAGCGGAGCGAACCATGAAACGGACTGCACGAACAGCATTTCGTCGCTGACTCCGGTGGCGCGAATCGCGAGATAGTCAACCAGGAGATAGATTGACAGCGCAGTGAGCGCGAGCGAGCCGGTGACGGCAACCGCGCGGATCTGCTTCACGTTGCGGCACAGTGCGACTCCCGCAAGCATGAGCACGGGAATCACCACGAAATAGATCAATATATTTGAAAGCATAATTACTATTTTTCTGTTTGGAACATAATTTAGTTTACCTTAGCCATCAGAGAAGCAAAATCAAAGCAGTGATTCCGCCCAGGAGCATGGCGCCGAACAGATATACCCAGACATACATCTGGATGCTTCCGCTCTGGAGGCCGCGGATGGCGTAGGAAGCTTTCTGAGTCATTGCCGCAAACGCATTCATCGTGCCGTCGATTACATTACGGTCGAACCATGCGATAGGACGGCAGATGCCGTTGAAAATAATCCTGAAAGTGATGAAGTAGTAGAGTTCATCCCAGTAGAAGCGGTGGTGAGCCCAGCGCCAGAGGTTGGGCATAGCCTGACGCATCTTTTCGGGGATTGCATTTTCTTTGCGGTACATCACCGTGGCGATCAAGATGCCCACGACTGCGATCGTGAGGCTGACGCCGGCGACGCTCCAGTCGAAGTGGGCCATGAAATCGTAGGGTTCACCGTTCCAGCTTACGAGGTCGCCGAAGGGGATGAAGCCTGCCACTACAGAGATAGCTGCGAGGATGACCAGAGGCACTGTCATGGTCCAGGGCTGATCGTGAGGAGCATGATGTCCTTCGGGCACTTTGTGTTCTTTCCACCAGAAGATGAGGTAGTAGAGGCGGAACATATAGAACGCTGTCAGGCCGGCCACAAGCGACATCCAGATGTAGACGAATGTGCTGTTGCCGAGGCATGAGCTGAGGATTTCGTCCTTTGAGAAGAAGCCCGAGAAGGGAATGATGCCTGCGATGGCCAGACAGCCCACAAGGAATGTGATGTGGGTGACGGGCATGTATTTGCGAAGGCCGTGCATGGCGGTGTAATCGTTGGAACCGATGGCGTGGATGATAGCACCGGCGCAAAGGAAGAGGAGCCCCTTGAACATTGCATGAGTGAAGAGGTGGAACATCGAGGCCATGTAGCCGAGTCCGTGATGTCCGACTTCATCGATCTGTGCGACACCCAGCGACACCATCATGAATGCGATCTGAGATATGGTGGAAAATGCCAGCACTCGCTTGATGTCGATCTGCGTGCATGCCACAATTGCGGCATATAGCGCTGTGATGGCGCCGACCCATGTCACGATCTCGAGGGCGGCGCCTCCGTGCATGCTGTTGACGATGAAGAGCGGGAAGAGACGTGCCACGAGGTAAACGCCGGCCACAACCATTGTTGCAGCATGGATGAGGGCCGAAACAGGCGTCGGGCCTTCCATTGCGTCGGGGAGCCAGATGTGGAGAGGCATCATGGCCGATTTGCCCATACCGCCGATGAAGATGAGCACGAGAGCCCATGTCATCACCGAGCATCCCATGAAGCCGGCAGCGGCTTTGCTCTGGAAGATGTTGAACACGCCCTGAGCAGTGCCTTCGTTAACGGCAAACAGGTTGGTCGCATCGCCGACAGGCGCAGAGGTCAGATCGGTGAAGTTGAATGTGCCGGTGTAGTACGACAGGATGAGGATGCCGATGAGGAAACCGAGGTCGGCGAAACGTGTGACGATAAATGCTTTCTTGGATGCTGACACTGCCGAAGGCTTGGTGTAGTAGAAGCCGATGAGCAGATAGGAGGAGGCGCCCACAAGTTCCCAGAAGATATACATCTGGAAGATGTTGGTAGCGACAACGAGGCCAAGCATCGAGAAGCTGAACAGCGACAGGAAAGCGTAGAAACGCTGGAAACCGGTTTCCCATACGCCGTGATGGTCGCGCATGTAGCCGTTGCTGTAGAGGTGGACCATGAATGATATTGTGGTGATGACCACAAGCATCATTGCCGAGATCGGATCGAGGAGGAATCCGAGGCGGATTACGAGGTTATCGGTAAACTGAAGCCAGTCGACGTTGAACACAAGATATTGGAGACGCTGATGAGTATCGGCATCAACGAAATCGGGTGAACCGGAGAAGAAATAAGTGAACGCGGTGGAATAGGCGAGAATCAGCGTCACGCCCATGCCAGCGGTGCCTAAAATACCGGCCCATTTATGGCTGATCCACTTCCCGCAAATACCCAGGAAGAGGAACATAAAGAGCGGTATGGCAAGAATTAAAACGGGAATAGTTGGTTCCATAATGCCTTAATGTTTCATTTTGGTTAGTTCGGCCGGATTGATATTCTTGGCGGCACGGAACACATTGATGATTATGGCGATGGCCAAAGCTGTTTCAGCTGCAGCAAGCGCAATGGCGAAGAGCGTGAAGAACATGCCTTCCATCTGGCCGGGAAACAGATAACGGTTGAACACCACAAAGTTGATATCGACGGCATTGAGCATAAGCTCGAGCGATATCAGCATTGCGATCATATTCTTACGGGTGATGAAACCGTAGACACCGCAGCAGAACATTATCAGCGACGGTATGAGATAGTAAATCATTGTCAGTTCCATACTCTTACGTTATCTTTTGCGGGCGACAACGACGCCGCCGATTATACATGCCAGCAACAGAACACTGATAGCTTCAAACGGGAGAAGATACTGGTATTCTCCGGTTCCCATCAAAGCTTTACCGATTTCTTTGACTGTCGGGTTTTCCATTTCAGGCAGTGTAGCCATAGCCTGACCGCAGCGGTAGAGCAGAGCGAATCCGGTCACCGCGAGGGTGAGGATAGCCGCTGCCAGACCGAGCACTCGCTGTTTCGACACGAGGGGCTCACTGTTGTGTCCGGGATGGGATGTGAGCAGAATCGAGAACACGAACAGCACCACGATGCCGCCGGCATACACAGCTATCTGCACGGCGCCCAGGAACTCGTAGTCGAGCTTAAAATAGAGGGCGGCTGTAGCAAACAGCGTGAAGAGCAGGAATGTGGCCGAGCGCAGGATTTTGCGGGTTGTGACAGTCAGTACCGAGAACAAGACAATCGACAAGGCGATTATCAGATACATAATGATACTTCCTACTGATTCCATATGGTTGATTAGTTATTATTTTCGGATTTGGGAGCGGCGGGGGCTGCATCGGTTTTGTCGTCCGAAGCGGCTTCGGCGGCTTTCTGTGCCTCTGCGGCCTTTTTGGCAGCCATTGCGGCTTTTGCAGCGGCTATTTTAGCTTCTCTTTCGGCCTGAATTTTTGCGAGCTGCTCGGGAGTGGGAGCGGGCTCTTCTTTTTCAGGGAGATAGTTGAGCTTTTTGACGAGTTTGTCGCGTGTGAAGACAGCCTGTTCGAAATCGTTGGAAAATTCAAGCGCTCCTTGCGGACAAGATGTGACACAAAGCTGACAGAACGTGCAGCTGCCAAGATCGTACTGATACTTGTCGAGCTTGCGTTTTTTCTTGCCGTCGGCGGTATCGACCATCTTAGTTGTGAGAGTGATGGTGCCGTTGGGGCAATTGCGTTCGCAGATACCGCAGGCGATGCACTTGTGGTTTCCGTCGGCGTCGTACTTCAGCTGAAGGATGGCGCGGAAACGTTCGGGCACCTTTACGGTTTCGCGGTCTTCGGGATATTTTTCGGTGATCTTAGGGGTGACAAATTCTTTACCGGTCACCTGCATGCCTTTTATAAGGCTCATGATGCCCGACCCTAAGGATGAAAAATAGTCTTTAACACTACCCATAGATTATTCAATTATATTGTATTATGATTTTTCAATTATCGGTTTTGATGAGAGATCTGTCTATCGTATCTGTCCTCCGAGGATGTCGAGAAGTTCAGTGGTGATGCTTTGCTGGCGTAGCTTATTGTATTCGAGCTGCAACTGGTCGAGGAGTTTCTTGGCGTTGTCGTTGGCGCTTTGCATTGCCATGACGCGAGCGGCCTGCTCGGATGCGCGGTTCTCGGTGAAGATATCCTGCATGACAGCCATGAGGAACATCGGGAGCACGGAGCGGAAGATAGTCGTGGCATCGGGCTCGAAGATGTAGGGGCGGCACTGTTCGTCAACGCCGTTGGCGCTGAATGTCGACTGGACTACGGGGAGCAGCTGCTCGACCGAGGGGCGCTGGCGGCTGACGCTTTTAAATTGCATGTAGAGCACGTCGACCTTGTCGGTGCCCCCCGAGAGGAAGTCTTGCTGGAGGCGTTCCATGAAGATTCGCACGCCGTCGCCTGTCGTTTTCGAGTCGACGCCCTCGATGCTTGTCATCGAGATGTTTCCACCGGCAAGTTTGCCTACGGCTTTAGTGATCTTTGCGCCAACGGGATAGACGGTGATCTTCACATCCGGGCCGAACTTCTCGCGGTAGTCGCCGAGCTGATGCAGCAGGATTTTGAATATGTTGACATTATAGGCACCGCAAAGACCGTCGTCGGAACCAAACACGACAATCGAAACGTGTTTCACCTCGCGGGCTTCGAGCAACGGTGAGGTGAATTCGGCGTCGGCACTGAGCAGATTGCCAATGATGTTTTCGATCTGGTTGCGGAACGGCAAAAGACGTTTCAATGACTGCTCGGCCTTGTGCATCTTGGCCGAGGAGATCATCTTCATGGCTCCGGTGATCTTCTCTGAAGAAGCGACGGAACCGATACGTCCTTTAAGTTCTCTAAGTGTTGCCATTTACGATGGTTGATTATTGTTTGTATTTGCCGGCGATGTCGTTGGCGGCAGCTGTGAGCTTTTCGATGACATCATCGGTCAGCTGGCCTGATTTGATCGCATCAAGCACATCTTTCTGATGTTTGGCACGGAGAAGCTGCAGCAGGAGTTCTTCAAATTCGGCAACTTTATCGAGGGGCACATTTTCAAGCAGTCCTTTGGTGCCGCAGAAAATGACGGCGACTTCTTCCTCGACAGCCATAGGATGATACTGCGGCTGGATGAGGAGGCGTTCGTTTTTGCGGCCTTTGTCGATGACGCGTGCGGTCACGGGGTCAATATCGCCGCCGAACTTTGTGAATGATTCAAGTTCGCGGAACTGAGCCTGATCGATTTTCAGAGTGCCCGCCACCTTTTTCATAGATTTGATCTGCGCATTACCGCCGACACGAGACACGGAGATGCCCACGTTGATGGCGGGACGGATGCCGCGGTTGAACAGTGCGGTTTCGAGGAAGATCTGGCCATCGGTGATGGAGATGACGTTGGTGGGGATGTAAGCGGATACGTCGCCTGCCTGTGTTTCGATGATGGGGAGTGCCGTGAGCGATCCGCCGCCTTTCACGAGGGGTTTGAGAGGTTCGGGGAGGTCGTTCATTTTAGAGGCCACTTCCTGATTGTCAATGATTTTAGCGGCGCGTTCGAGCAGGCGCGAATGCAGGTAAAAGATATCGCCGGGGTAAGCTTCACGACCGGAGGGGCGTTTGAGGATAAGCGAAATCTCACGATAGGCCACGGCCTGTTTTGAGAGATCGTCGTAGACGATCAGGGCATCTCGGCCGGTGTCGCGGAAATATTCACCGATGGCAACGCCGGCGAAGGGAGCATAGTAGCGCATCGAGGCCGAGTCGGAAGCGGTGGCGGCCACAACGACGGTATAGTCGAGAGCGCCGTTTTTGCGGAGCGTTTCGACAGTTGCAGCGACGGAAGATGCTTTCTGACCGATGGCCACATATATACAATAGACGGGCTTGCCGGCTTCGTAGTTGGAGCGCTGATTGATGATGGTGTCGATGGCGATGGCCGTTTTGCCGATCTGGCGGTCGCCGATGATAAGCTCGCGCTGACCGCGGCCGATGGGCACCATCGAGTCGACGGCTTTGATACCGGTCTGCAGCGGCTGCTTAACGGGCTGACGGAACACGACGCCCGGGGCTTTGCGTTCGAGCGGCAGACGCATGAGATTGCCTGAGATGGGACCGCGGCCGTCGATAGGTTCGCCAAGCACATTGATGACACGCCCAAGCAATCCTTCGCCCACAGGGATCGAAGCGATTTCACCGGTGCGTTTCACCGACATGTTTTCAGTCACTTTGTCGACATTGTTGAGCAAAATGACACCAACGTTGCTCTCCTCAAGGTTAAGAGCCACACCTTTCACTCCGTTTTCAAACTCGACAAGCTCGTTGGCACAAACATTGTCGAGACCGTAAACGTGAGCAACGCCGTCGCCAACTTCGAGCACTGTGCCGGTTTCTTCAAAAGATACTTTTGAGTTGACGCTTTCGAGCTGCTGTTTTAATATTTCTGAAATCTCGCTGGGATTAATCATCAGTGTAGAATAGATTTAACTAATAAGATTCAACCGCAATTTTTTTAATTCATTACTGATCGACGCATCGATCCGTTCATTGCCAACGCTGACCGTGAAACCTCCGATAAGGGAGGGGTCGACCGCCGAGACACATTCCATCGTACCGCCGTCGAGATGCCGGGCTATGAGATCGCGAAGACGCGTCTCCTCGGCATCCGACATGGGAGCTGCACTTGTTATCTTCACCTCATAGATTTTGTTTTCTTTACGGTAGAGATCTATGTAGGCCAGCGCAATGCCGCGGGCAAGGCCAAGGCGATGATTTTGCGACAGCAGTTTCAGGAAATCGTTGAAGACGGTGTCGGAAGGCTTAACACCGGAAGCGGTGACAAGCAGGGCGGTCTTGTCGGCATCACTGAAAAAGGGATTGCCGAGGACTTCCTGAAGCGACGGCTGTTTGGCGAAGCTGTCGCTGAGAGTCTTCATCACATTATAGAGCACCTTGTCGTCGCCCTTCTCGCGCCCGAACAAATAGAGCGCTTTGGCATATCGTGACGGGATCAGTCCTTCGTTCATTGCGTGTTGACGTTAATTTTGTTTTTCCATTTCGTCGAGAAGCGTGTTGACAAGATTTGTCTGCGCTTTTTCATCGGAGAGCTGGTTGCGGACGACTTTCGAAGCGATGTCGAGAGCAAAAGAGCTCACTTCGTTACGGAACTGCAATTCAGCTTCCTTGCGTTCCTGTTCGATGGACACTTTTGCGGCATCCATCACTTTTTGCGCCTCGACCTGAGCGGCAGCCCGAGCCTCGTCGATAATCTGTGTCTTCATGCGGTCGGCCTCTCGAAGCATGTCGGCTTGCTGAGCACGGGCATCGGCAAGATACTTGTCGCTCTGCTCTTTGGCATGCTCAAGCTGCTCCTTGGCATTCTGCGCATATTCCACACCTTTATCTATGAGGTCGGCTCTACTGTCGATCTGTTTGACGATCATCGGCCAGCCCCACTTGTAGAGCACAAGCAGGAGTATGGCGACGGCCACAAACATCCAAAATATCAAGCCGAAGTCAGGCGTGAACAATTCCATATCGTATAATGCTTACGATTAAAGGAACAACGAAAGAACACAAACTATAACGGCGAAAAGAGCCACACCTTCGACGAGGGCTGCGATCACGATCATGTTGCTTCGGATATCGCCTGCCGATTCGGGCTGACGGGCAATAGCTTCCATGGCGGCTGCACCGATTTTGCCGATACCCAGACCGGCACCGATTGCTGCGATTGCTGCACCGAGGCATGCGCCTAAACCAAGAGTTCCATTAATTGCTGCTAAAATCATTGCTAACATAATTCTTAATTTTTAAGTGTTTATTTTTTTATTTGTTTATTTTTCTGCTTTTGCTGTCAGTTCGGCAACTGTCTCCACATGAGCTTCTTTGTGGGCATCTTTGTGCTTTTCCTCATGTCCGCGGTCCTGTCCGAAGAAAATGAACAGCGTGGAGAGCATCGTGAACACGTAGGCCTGGATGAAGCTCACCAGCACATCGATGAGAAGCATGAAGAGTGAGAAGAGCACCGAAACCACTGTCGTAGCGCCGGTGACCGCCGGGCCCATCACAGCGAAGATGAAGATGAGGAGCGTGAGCACAATCACAATCATGTGACCGCCAAGCATGTTGGCAAACAGACGGACGGTAAGGGCCGCCGGCTTTGTGAAGACGCCGAAAAGCTCGATCATCGGCATGATGGGAATAGGGAATTTCAGCCACAGGGGCACATCGGGCCAGAAGATTTCCTTCCAGTAATGTTTCGTACCGAAGATGTTTGTGGCCAAGAACGTAAAGAGCGACAACACGAGAGTCACGGCGATGTTGCCTGTGACATTGGCGCCGCCGGGGAACACTACTATCAGTCCGAGAAGATTCAGATAGAGTATGAGGAAGAACACGGTGAGCAGATAAGGAGCGAACTTCATGGAGCGGTCGCCGAGCGTGGGGCGGATGACACCTTTATATATAAACTCGATGAGAGCCTCAAGGGCGCCCGTCAGACGGCGGGGAGCTTTATAGCCCTGCGTGCGGTGCCATTTGCGCACGGCTGCTACCGTCCAGATCACAAGAAGCGCGGCAATGAAGAGCGCACACACATTTTTCGTGATCGAGATGTCCCACGGACGATATTCGCTTCCGTCGGGCATAATCTGCACGACCTTGCCCTTGTAGTCGCTGTCTTTACCTGCGATCTTAAACAGGGCATCACCGTCGCGATACACCTGACCATGGTCGATTCTCGACGACATAAAGCAATGGAAGCCGTCTTTGCCAAAGAGAATCACAGGCAGCGGAATGCGCTTGTGATGATTGAACGGCAATTCCCATCCGTAGGCGTCGCCGAGGTGCTCAAAAATGACCTCCTTCGGATTGATCTTCTTCTGATCGCTGTCATCGGTATGCGCCTCCGCAGCCAGCGCCGAAGCCGGTGCCAGCATTGCGATCAGAAGCATGGTCAATATGACGAATTGTTTTTTAATCATATTCAATAGATGCATACCGAAACAACATTATTATCGACATCGACAATTCCGCCGCCAATCTCCACCGAGTTTTCAACTCCGTCTTCTTTATAAGTCACGAGTCCGGGGGTGAGAGTGGAGATAAGAGAGGCGTGGTTATGCAGCACAGTGAACGAGCCCATTGTGCCGGGCAAAGTCACCGAGCTGACTTCTCCCTGAAAGAGGATGTCTTCCGCCGATATGATTTTTAATGTCATCTGTGATCAGTTAATTGATATGTTTTGATATTAACCCTGGACTTCGGCAAGCATCTTCTTGCCTTTGGCAATCGCTTCGTCGATAGTGCCGACATTGAGGAATGCCTGTTCGGGGTATTCGTCCATCTCACCGCTGAGGATCATCTTGAAACCGCGGATCGTTTCGGAAAGAGGCACCATCACGCCGGGAAGACCGGTGAACTGTTCGGCAACGAAGAAGGGCTGCGAGAGGAAACGCTGAGCGCGGCGTGCGCGCGAAACCACGAGTTTGTCTTCGTCGGAAAGTTCATCGACACCGAGGATGGCAATAATGTCCTGCAGCTCATTGTATTTCTGCAGAAGCTGTTTGACAGCCTGAGCCGTATTGTAATGGTCCTCACCGATAATGTTGGGGTCGAGGATACGCGATGTCGATTCCAGCGGGTCGACGGCCGGATAGATACCGAGCTCGGCAATCTTACGGCTGAGCACCGTGGTGGCGTCGAGGAAGCTGAAGGTGGTGGCAGGAGCGGGGTCGGTCAAGTCGTCGGCCGGCACATAGATGGCCTGAACCGAAGTGATCGAACCGTTTTTGGTCGAGGTGATTCGTTCCTGGAGCATACCCATTTCAGAGGCGAGCGTAGGCTGATAACCCACGGCCGAAGGCATACGGCCAAGAAGTGCCGAAACCTCACTACCGGCCTGAGTGAAACGGAAGATATTGTCGATGAACAGAAGGATCTCCTTACCGCCGCCGTCCTGATCGCGGAACTGTTCGGCTACGGTCAGACCCGAAAGAGCCACGCGCAGACGTGCGCCCGGCGGTTCGTTCATCTGACCGAAAACGAGTGTGGCCTGTGATTCCTTGACCTGATTCATGTCGACGTCGGAAAGGTTCCATTCGCCTTTTTCCATTCCTTCGCGGAACTTTTCGCCATATTTCATAACGCCGCTCTCGATCATCTCACGGAGAAGGTCGTTGCCTTCACGGGTACGTTCGCCGACACCGGTGAACACTGAGAAACCATTATGACCTTTGGCAATGTTGTTGATAAGCTCCATGATGAGCACCGTCTTTCCAACACCGGCGCCGCCGAACAGACCGATCTTGCCGCCTTTGCTGTAAGGCTCGAGGAGGTCGATCACCTTGATGCCGGTATAAAGGATTTCCGTGCCAATGGTGAGTTCGTCGAAAGCGGGAGCGGGCTGATGGATAGGACGGAGGTCCTTGCGGTCGAGAGCCGGAAGGCGGTCAATAGCCTCGCCTATAACGTTCAGCAGGCGTCCTTTCACCTGCGAACCGGTAGGGACGGCGATCGGGCGGTCGAGGTTGTCGACACGCAGGCCGCGCTGCAGGCCGTCGGTACTTTCCATGGCCACACAACGCACAGTGTCCTCACCGATATGCTGTTCCACTTCGAGTATAAGTTCACTGCCGTCGGGACGAGCCACCTTCAGCGCCGTGAATATGGGAGGAAGGTCATTGCCTTCGCCTTCAAACGCCACGTCGACAACCGGGCCGATGACTTGAGCTATTTTTCCAAATTTATCACTCATGATATAGAAATTAGCGTATTGATATTCTTATTAGAGATATAAATCATAAACTACGATCAGCACCATCAATACGAGATTGACAAGATTGATCGGAAGGAGATACTTCCATTCAAGCGCAAGCATCTGGTCGATTCTCAGACGGGGGAATGTCCATTTAAACCAGATGATAATGAACGAGATGGTGAACGCTTTGAGCAGGAACCAAACGACAGCGGGGATGTAGTCCATGATTGCGTTGAATCCGTCCCAGCCGGGGAAATGCAGTGGCATCCAGCCGCCGAAGAACAGGAGTGTAGCCACGCCCGAAACCACGAAGAGGTTGAGGTATTCGGCAAGATAGAAGAAGCCGAAATGGATACCTGAATATTCCGTGTGATAACCTGCCGTAAGCTCGCTCTCGGCCTCGGGAAGGTCAAACGGGCCACGGTTGGTTTCGGCTGTACCGGCAATCAGATATATGATAAATGCTATGATTGCGGGGATATGTCCGGAGAAGATGTACCAGAGATGGCTCTGGTTTTCAACTATTTCAACAACGTTAAGGGTGCCGGCGAACACGGCCATCGTAAGCACCGACAGGCCGATTGAAAGTTCGTAGCTCACCATCTGGGAGCCTGAACGGAGAGCGCCGATCAATGTGAATTTGTTGTTACTCGACCAACCGGCGAGCAGGATGCCGAGAACGCCGATTGACGAAACAGCAATCAGGAAGAAGACGCCTATATTGAAATTGATAATCTGAAGGCCGTTGCCCCAGGGAAGCACTGCGAAAGCGAGCATCGAAGCCAGGATGACCAGATAGGGCGCAAGGGCAAACAGGAATTTATCGGTGTATTTCAGCGAAATAAGCTCTTTAATAAGAATCTTGAACATATCGGCGACACTCTGGAGCAAGCCCCAGGGGCCGACGCGGTTCGGGCCGAGACGGCACTGGAACCAAGCACAGACCTTGCGCTCGAAATATATGTAGAAGAGAGCCAGGACTGAATATAATGTCAACAGGACAAGGCCGATGAGCACACATTCCGTGACCACGGTGAGCCATTCGGGCATAAATGACCGCAAAAGGCTGTCGATCCAATTGGTCAGTACTGAAAAATCAAACATGTCTTATATAAATTACTATTATTATCTGTGTTAAATTCTTCTTGATTTATCGGTCCATGTCAGGAACAATATAGTCGAGCGAACCGCCGATGGTGATAAGGTCGGCAATTTTGTTTCCGCGTGTAAGATGATCAACAACGGCGGCAGCCGGCAGACAGGGAGGCACAATCTTGAGACGGTAGGGCTTGGTGCTGCCGTCGCTTTCGACGTAGACACCGAATGTGCCGCGGCAGCCTTCTACAGTGCGGAACCAATGGCCAACGGGGAGCTTGATCACCTTGGGCACTTTCACGCAATATTCTCCTTCGGGGATATTGTCAATGAGCTGCTCGATGATGCGGGCGCTCTGAACCATCTCGTCCATTCTCACTTTGAATCGGGCCATCGAGTCGCCTTCTGTGCGAACCACTTCTTCGAAATCGAGTTCGCCGTAAATGCTGTAGGGATCGGTTTTGCGCACGTCGCATGCCCAGCCGGAAGCGCGTCCCGAGGGACCGGTAACCGACCAGTTGATGGCATCTTCGCGAGTCATCACGCCGACGCCTTCCAGGCGGTTTTTGGCAATGACATTGCCAACGAACAGTTTGTCGTATTCCTTGATGTTTTTAGGCAGCACTGCAAGGAGGGCTTTCACATCCTCGACAAAATCGGGAGCGAGATCCTGCATGACACCGCCGATGCATTCGTAGTTGAACGTCATGCGGGCGCCGCAGGTCTTATCCATGATGTCGAGGATCTGTTCGCGCACACGCAGCGAATAGAAGAGCATCGTGGTGGCGCCGAGGTCCATGCAGTAGGTGCCGATGAAAAGGCAGTGAGAGGCGATGCGCGAGAGTTCGTCCATGAGCACTCGGATCACCTGAGCGCGGCGTGAGATCTCGATTCCGGCAGCCTGCTCGATGGTCATACACAGACAGTGGTGATAGGGATGAGCCGAGAAATAGTCGAGACGGTCCATGAAGTGGAGCGTCTGCGGATAGGTGAGTTTCTCGCATATCTTTTCGATGCCGCGGTGGATGTAGCCCATGTAGACATCGATCTTCTTAACCATCTCACCATCGACAGCGGTGCGGAAACGAAGCACACCGTGAGTGGCGGGGTGCTGCGGGCCGATATTGACCACGAAGTCATTCGGCTCGAATATCCTTACCTCTTTGGCTTCAACGGTGCCGTCGGAATTTTCGACATAAGTGGTGGTGAAGTCGCTCTGACGTTCGCTTTCGGTGGTGACAGGATTTGCTTCGGGGCTTTCGTCGTAATCCTTGCGCAGGGGATATCCGTTCCAGTCGATGCTGAGGAAGAGGCGGCGCATATCGGGATTGCCGATAAATATGATGCCGAAGAAATCGTAGACTTCGCGTTCGAAAATCGTGGCAATTTTCCAAAGGTCGGAAACGCTGTGAAGCATGGGCTTTTCGCGATCGGGAGCCACAACTTTGATAGAAATATGAGTGTTGTGGCTTGTGGAAGTCAGATAGTAGATGCAGCCGAATTTCTCAGGCCAGTCCATACCGACGATCGTCACCAAGAAATCGAATCCTAAAGCGTCGTTTTCCTTAAGTTCGCGGGCGAGGTCGTGCCACCGCTCGGCAGCGATTTCCACTTCGAGGATATCGCCTTCGACAAAACCGGCTTCGGGGAAAAGCTTGGCTATGGTTTCCTGTAGTTGTGCCATATATCTTATATTATACTATTTACACTTGTGATATTTAATCCTCGACACCTTCAATGGGGTGCTCTTTAAGAAACTCTTCCTGTTTTTGCTTGCGGTTTACGCCGCCGAAGAACTTCTCCACTTTCATCTTACGCGAGAGCTGCATGATGGCATAGATCATAGCCTCGGGGCGCGGAGGGCAACCGGGAAGATAAACGTCGACAGGGATAATTTTGTCAACGCCCATCACAACATGATAGGATTTCTTGAACGGTCCGCCCGACACTGCACACGAACCGCACGCAATCACATACTTAGGCTCGGCAAGCTGATCGTAAAGACGACGGAGCACGGGAGCCATACGGTTGACGATCGTACCGGCGACCATAATGAAGTCGGCCTGACGTGGCGACGATCTGGCCACTTCCCATCCGAAACGAGCCATATCATAACGTGCTGCGCCAAGCGAAACGAATTCAATGCCGCAGCAGCTGGTGGCGAACGTGAGAGGCCAGATGGAGTTTGAACGGCCCCAGTTGATCAGCTTATCAAAAGCACCGACAACGACATTGGCGCCCGAGGCCTGAAGCTCCGACACCAGTTTTTCTATATACTCATTGTCTTTCCATGCCTCGTAGGGCATACTTTTTGTTGTTACTTCCATTCAAGCGCTCCTTTCCGCCAGGCATAAACGAGACCCAGCACCAATATAGAAAAAAAGAAAGCGATCGAAATAAGGCCACCGGTGCCCAACTCTTTCACTTTCACAGCCCACGGGAACAAGAAAACACATTCCACGTCGAACATAAGGAATAAAATGGCAAACAGATAGTAACCTACCTTAAACTGCGCCATACTCTCACCGCGTGTGGGGATGCCGCATTCATAAGGCTCGCCCTTCTGGGCATTGAATGAGCGGGGCGAAATAAGCCCTGCGATCCACAACGCCAAAGCCACCAGCGCGATACCGGTCACTGCGGCCGTCACAGCCAGCGTGGAGGATAGAATCGTTAATGAAATCATATTATCAAAGAAATATATTTACACTAAACCGTTTGATCTTCGCCATCGCAAACTCCAATCAGACACACGGTTAACCGAAGCCCCGGTGAAAAAGGCCTGTGTGTTTTCGATGGCTACAGACTTTTATGGGTGCAAATATAATCAATTTTACTTAAAAACGCGAGCCTATCGCCCGCGTTTTTTCACACAATTTCAAAAACGATTTCAAAACCTCCACAAAAACCGTCAATGAGTCTGCGACCCGAATGTGGCTATCGATGCGTTGCCTTTGATTATCTCGCCTCCATACAGACCGACAGACTGTCGGCCGGGAAATCGTTTCTATTCTTTAGCCGAATGTTTCTTCAGTTCAGCAATAGCGGCCGCTTCTTCCCTTTTCCGGCTATCGGGAGGGGGTCAGAGGGATTGCTCGGAAAGATCGGGGGTGAGGAATGACGCGACATCATAGCTTTTGCCACCGGCTATCAGAGTCATGTCTATTTTCAGTTCTGTCCGCAAATCAGCGGTGGCCGTAAAGGATTTAACGGAGGGCACACCGTCGCATGTGGTTCCCGGCTGAAGGGTCAGAGTATATCCGTCGTCAGTGAGCCTGAGAGCCAGCCGGCTGATCGAGAAACTATATGACTCATTATCAAGCTTCAGACTCTCCACGTTGAGCGTGGCTGTCATATTTTTTGGATCGAGGTGCAATTCGTAGGTGGGCTTATAGTCTATGTACTGATGGCCGGACGAGACATTATCGATCCGGGTTGTACCATCGGCGAATATATTATAGGGATAGGCAGTCACCACATATTGTCCGTCGACAACAAAACGTGCGTAGATTCCACCGGTGCCGTTAGGGTTGAGATCGTTGGATTCGGTATAGACAATAGTGACGTCGGTAATGGTGGTCCCGCGGCTAACCGGATCGGTAGAAACAAGATTATCAACTTCAACCACACGCTCGATTTCGTGACTGTTTCTCGAGAATCGCATCGGGACATCGCTGAAGGTGAGGGTCAGCGGTGTATCCGACTCACGGACGCGCAGATTGCGGACGGTGATTTCGGCTGTGAGATTGTCGTCGTCAAACACCGCATAATATGAAGCGTCATCAAACACCTCGATTCCCGAACGGGCGCCTGTCATGGACACCACATTAAACGCATGTGAGTTGTCGGCTCTGACAATGTTGTCAAGAGGCTCCGAGCTCCGGCATCCGATGGCTGCAATCAGCAATAGTAATATGAGCGGTTGAAAGCGTTTCATATCTGTTCAACCACTGCGGAGGGCAAAAAGTTCTCCGGCCGAAAGAAAGCGCGGGCTTATTTCGAAGCGTCGAAATTCAGGCGCACAGTGATGCCGAAACGGCGGGGCTTGCCGCGCTGCAGGAAGCTGTTGCCGAGCGACGAGAAATAAAACGTGTTGAATTTCGTGCCAGTGATGTTTTCCATCCATGCCTCGACACTCAGCCAACTCCATTTTACAGTGACCGAAGCAGCCAGAAGCGCGTAAAGGGGCTGATCGACGCTGTTTGCCTCATTCCAGTAGACGCGGCCTATGCCCCGGCAATTGAGATTGTAGGACATCTCGATATCCGATCCGGCCGGATGAGTGTAAGATACCGACCCGAAGAGTGTGTTGACGGGAGCATACGGCACATATTTATTTTTATAGTCGACGCCGCCGTCGGTAAAGCGGAGGAACTTGGCGTTGGTGTGGCCGTAGGAGAAATTGAAAGCCCAGCGTTCGGTAGGATTATAGCGAATCTGCACCTCCGCGCCATAGCTGCGCGTTTTGCCGGCATTTGTGGTGATGCGGCCTGTGGTCGATTCGTCAGGGAACATCGTCAACTGCTGGTCGCGGCAATTGATATAGAAGAGAGCCAGGTCGGTCAGCACGCGGCCGTCGGCACATCCGATATGCGCGCCCACTTCATAGTTCCAGCTTTTTTCCGGCCGGTAGCTCACGATATTGTCCACATCGAGCGTGCCGGCACCGGAGGCACCACCTCCGGGCATGTTCTGCATCATGTCGCTCATCAGGCGTTGCTGAAGCACTTCGCTGAACATCTGCGTGTTGTATCCGCCCGACTTGTAGCCTTTGCCCACACTGGCATAAACCGTGGATTTTGTCGGCATCGGCAGGTCGTAGCTTACCGTAAGTTTCGGGACGAATTCGAGGAAGTGGTCATCGATCGAGCCATTCTCGTCGATATAGAGTCGTTTGGTCGTTGTCGGGATCATCGGCGGCATGCCCGGTTTCATCTGAAAGGTATAGGCCGTGTTGCACAAGCTGTTGAAGTTAAGGCGCGTCGACTCATAGTCGAGACGGAGACCGAGAGCGAGGTTCCACCGGCCGAGATCAAGTGTGCTCTGATGATATATCGCAAGACCCCAGTTGGGAATTTTGAAATTGCTGCCGAGAACTATTTGCGGGTCATCGAAGCTCAGGCTGATCGGGATGCGGTCGTTGTTGTTGATGCGGTCGGTGATCAGGCGCGCAATGCCGTCGTCCTTCAGCGTCACCGGCGCATGCATGGATGTGTGCTTATAGAATCCGAAGATACCGGCCATCCAGGAATAGCACCCGGCATCGCCGCGGGCCACGATATCCTCGGTGATCGACCATTCATGGCGTTTCTGCGTGAGCGTGAAATAGTTGAGCGGCAGGAAATCCTGATCGAGCGTCATGTTGTCGTCGAGATACTGCAGGCTCGTGATGCTCGACACCGTAAACGAAGGGCCGGTCCATTTCAGGGTAAGGCCATCGGTGAGGGCATTGCGGCGATAGAAGCATGTGTCATTATAGTTGATCATTCCGCTGCCTGCATATTCATAAGGGTAGCCGTTCTGACGCGAGAGATTGAATGACGCGACATTGTCAAGCGAGAGTGTCGACGTGGGGCGCCACTGGGTTTTCCATCGCAGAGTCATGCTTTTTTCAGTGTCTACTTTGCGGGCATTATAATGATTGCGGTAGAAGCCGTCGGAGAAAAAGAAGTTTCCGGAGAAACCCATGGCCAGCGACTCCGATGACTTGAAATAGTGCGACAGACCGAGCCTTACTTCGGGCCCGTTGGCAAAGGTGCCGGTCACGCGGCTTCCCTGATATTTCATGGGCTGAAGCGTGTAGATGTTGATCTGGCCGCCCATCGTGTTGCGTCCGTAAAGGGTGCTCTGCGGACCGCGGAGCACTTCGATGCGGTCGAGATCGAGCACTTCGAAATCGTAGGCGTCCTTATTCATCACAGGCACATTGTCGACGCTCAACCCGACGACAGGCTGCTCCATCCGGGCACCGATGCCGCGCACATAAATGCTCGAAGTCATTCGGCTGCCATAGTCCGGAATATAGAAGTTGGGAGCTATCTCGCTCATATTCTTAAGTGCTCTGATGTCCCAGCGTTCGGTCTGAAGAGCGTTGACAACAGTGACAGCACCGGGTTGCATGCTTAAATCAGATTTCTGTTTGATCGCGGTGACGGTGACATCATCAAGCCAGCGTGTCGTATCTGCAAGTGATTCATCCTCTGACGGCGAAGCTACTGCCGCACAAGCAGTTAAAGCCATAATGCCGGCCATTATTTTGCGTTTCATCTATCGGTCGGTTATTATTAATTTGCAAAAACGTCGCAAAGATAACGCTTTACGGCCATTGTTACAAACCGACGCTTATGATTATTTTAAACACTAATTAAATATGGCGTATGGCTTCATTTCGGAAATTTTTGTAAATTTGCGCCCAATATCGATAAAATCATTTCATCATGGCTCAACAGGACGAAGTATTCAAAAAAATAGTATCCCATGCCAAAGAGTATGGATTTGTGTTTCAGTCAAGCGAAATTTATGACGGACTTTCGGCCGTCTATGACTACGGCCAGAATGGCGTAGAGCTGAAGAACAACATCAAACGCTATTGGTGGGACGCAATGACACTGCTGCACGAAAACATCGTGGGCATTGACTCAGCGATTTTCATGCACCCCACCATCTGGAAAGCTTCGGGACATGTCGACGCATTCAATGATCCTCTTATCGACAACCGTGATTCGAAAAAACGCTATCGCGCCGACGTGCTCATCGAAGACGAGATTGCAAAAATGGACGACAAGATCGAGAAAGAAGTGGCCAAAGCGCGCAAACGTTTCGGCGACTCATTCGACGAAGTCCTCTTTCGCCAGACCAATCCCCGCGTGTCGGAATACCTCAATAAACGCAACGCTCTTCACGACCGTTTCGCCAAGGCGATGAACGACAACAACCTCGAAGAACTGCGTCAGATCATCATTGATCAGGAAATAGCGTGTCCGATTTCCGGCACACGCAACTGGACCGAAGTGCGTCAGTTCAACCTGATGTTCAAGACCGAGATGGGGTCTACCGCCGACGGCGCTATGACCGTGTATCTGCGTCCGGAGACGGCACAGGGCATTTTCGTCAACTATCTCAACGTGCAGAAGACGGGCCGCATGCGCATTCCCTTCGGCATAGCTCAGATAGGCAAGGCATTCCGCAATGAGATCGTAGCCCGCCAGTTCATTTTCCGCATGCGCGAATTCGAGCAGATGGAAATGCAGTTCTTCGTTCGTCCGGGCGAGGAGCTCAAATGGTTTGACCAGTGGAAACAATGGCGCCTGAAATGGCACAAAGCCCTTGGCCTCGGCGACGAGAAATACCGCTATCACGACCACGAAAAGCTGGCCCATTACGCCAACGCCGCCACCGACATCGAATTCCTGATGCCCTTCGGATTCAAGGAAGTGGAAGGCATCCACTCACGCACCAATTTCGACCTCTCACAGCATGAGAAATTCTCTGGCAAAAACATCAAATATTTCGACCCCGAGCTCAACGAAAGCTATGTGCCCTACGTGATTGAGACATCGATCGGAGTTGACCGCATGTTCCTTTCGGTGCTCTGTTCGTCCTACGAAGAACAGAAACTCGAAGGCGGCGACACTCGCGTGGTGCTCCACCTCCCCGCAGCTCTTGCGCCGGTGAAATGCGCTGTGATGCCTCTGGTGAAAAAAGACGGTCTGCCCGACAAGGCACACGCCATTGTCAACGACCTCAAATTTGATTTCGCCACACACTACGACGAAAAAGACTCCATCGGCAAACGCTATCGCCGCCAGGATGCCATCGGCACCCCCTACTGCATCACCGTCGACCATCAGACGCTCGAGGACAACACCGTCACCCTGCGCGAACGCGACTCCATGCAGCAAACGCGAGTAAGTGTCGATGAGCTCCACCGCCTCATCCACGACAAAGTGAGCATCACTTCCATCCTCCGGAAACTTGTCTGAGATCCATTTTTAGCAATCCTCTCACCTTACAGATATGAAGAATAACAAGACACTTATCATCATTGCCGCCATTGTAGGCATCCTGCTTTTATTAGCCATCCCGACCTGCTCGACCTACAACAGCATGGTCACCCTCAACGAAGATGCCGAACAAAGCTGGGGTGAAGTGCAAAATCAATATCAGCGCCGCTTCGACCTCATTCCCAACCTCGTGGCAACAGTGAAGGCCTATGCGAAGCACGAATCCGAAACCCTTCAGGGCGTTACCAACGCACGTGCAGGCATAACCCCCACCGACACCACGGCCCTTATGAATGCGGCCAACGAAGCGATGAACGCTCCCGACGCTAACGCTTACGCCAATGCTTTAAAGAAACTGACGGCCGAGATGTCAAAATTCAGCATCAACGTCAACGCAGTCCATGAAGCATATCCCGAGCTTAAAGCAAGCGAAAATTTCAGCCGCCTGCAGGATGAGCTTGCCGGCACTGAAAACCGCGTTGAGATGGCACGCAACAAGTACACCCAGACAGTAAAAGACTATAACATCAAAATCAAACGCTTCCCGGCAAATATCGTGGCCGGAATGTTCGGTTTCGAGCCCCGTCAGCAATACGAAGCCGAGCAGGCCGCACAAAAAGCGCCCAACGTTAACGACGCATTCAATCAATGAAAAAACTCTTCTATCTCATAGCGCTGGTGATCAGCGCATCAGCTATCGCCACATCTTGCGGCAGCGACGACAATTCATGGTCGGAATACTCGCAATGGCGCAACGCCAACAACCTCTGGTATCTCAGCATGAAGGACAGCGTCAACGCCAATGGCACTCCGTTCTATACCGAGCTCAATCCGGCATGGCTGCCCAACTCAGGTGTGCTCATCCACTATTTCAACGATCGCTCCCAGACGATAGGCAACCTCTCGCCTATGGTCACCAGCCAGGTGTCGGTAAAGTACAAAGGCATGCTCTACAATGGCGTTGTCTTTGATTCCACCACCGTCAACACCTCCGATTCGGTGCGCACGTTCGGCCTTCAGTCGGTAGTGACAGGATGGCGCATAGCGCTTACGGATATGCGCGTAGGCGACACTTGCGAAGTGATACTCCCCTACACCATGGGTTACGGCACTCAGGGCCAGAGTTCAATCAGCCCCTACTCTTCGCTTAAATTCGGCATCAAGCTTGTCGACATACCCAACTACGAGATTCCCTGATCCGGGTCGTTAACAATTATTTTCCAACCGTCCCTTACAAAACCGACTCCCGGATTGTTATAAGGTAAAAATCTAACTTCCGGGGCGCACGGATCTCATTTCACGTGAGGCTGGCTTCCCGAACAATTTTTTACCGATATGAAGTATAACATCATTGACATTGAAGGAGTTGGCGAGACCTATGCCGAAAAACTGACAATCGCCGGCATCGACACCGTTGAAAAACTTCTCGAGATGTGCGCCTCGGCCAAAGGGCGTAAAAAAGTGGCCGAACAGACCGGGATTCCCGAAAAACTGATCCTGCGCTGGACAAATCATGCCGACCTTTTCCGCATCAAGGGAATAGGCCCGCAATTCGCCGAATTGCTTGAAGCCGCCGGCGTCGACACGGTGAAAGAACTTCGCCATCGCTCGGCCGACAATCTCGAAGCAAAGCTCATCGAAGTCAACAACGACCGCAACCTCACAGGCCGCGTCCCTTCATCAAAAGAACTGCAGGCCATGATCGATGAAGCCATTGTCATCGAACCGGTCATAACGTATTGACATTTTACGATTTCTGATTTAACGGAGCCTGCGAATCGAACTAATTCGCAGGCTCCGGCGTTATGCTTGCAAACTAACCAATAAAACGAAACTTATTATGAAACTGCGCAATCTTCTCATGCTCCCTCTCGTTATTGCAGCCTTCACATTTAGTGCCTGCGGCAACGACGATGACGACAAAACCACTATAACCAATGTGCCCTCTACAATTGTCGATGCATTCAAGACACAGTTCCCTGACGTCAACATCAACACTGTGAAATTCGAAAAATCGGGCCAATACTATACCGCCGAATACCACGCCAACAACAATATGATTGAAATTGAAAGCTGGTTCAGCACCGACGGCCAGTGGAAAATGACCGAGACCGATTATGGCAAAGATCTTTTCCTTATCCCGACCGACATTAACATCGCTTTCAACAAGACCGAATACCGCGACTGGACCATTGACGACATCTCATTATATGAATATCCCGACGCCACAAAGAATTTCTATATGATTCAGGTAGAAAAGGCCGGTCAGCCCGACACCGCGCTCTATTTCAAGACCGACGGCACACTGATTAAAACCGCCGCCGACACCGGAGCTGACATAACCCCCGACACCGTAATCTGAAAATCCCATCTATAACCCCACAAAGAGCCGGAGCATCCGTTCCGGCTCTTTCTATTTTGCCGCAGGACCGCTCCGCTCTTGCTATACAGCGACATTTCAAGCGACATTCACCATAATTCCGACGCAGATTTTTAAGCATAAAGGCATCATTTTTAAAGAAAAATCCGTAAATTTGTGTGTTAAGGCCAAAAACTGTCACAAATCCCTTTTACAGCACATATGAGCGACGATTTATATAACGATGACATCGACGAATCAGCCGAGAATTCCGAAGCAACCGAGGGCGGATTCTCATCAATGCTTGTCGACCTCTCCGACGACGTGGTGCGTCAGCAGCTGCGCGGCATGTTTCAAAGCTGGTATCTCGACTATGCCTCCTACACCATCCTCGACCGCGCCATCCCGCACATCAACGATGGACTGAAACCTGTTCAGCGCCGTATCCTTCACTCGATGAAAACACTCGACGACGGCCGATTCAACAAAGTTGCCAATATCGTCGGAAACACGATGCAATATCATCCGCACGGCGATGCCTCGATCTATGGCGCTCTCGTGCAGCTCGGACAGAAAGAACTGCTGGTCGAGACGCAAGGCAACTGGGGAAACATACTCACCGGTGCATCGGCGGCCGCAGGACGATATATCGAAGCGCGCCTGTCGCAGTTTGCGCTCGATGTGCTCTACAACCCGAAAGTAACGGAATGGACCCTCAGCTACGACGGCCGCAAGAAAGAGCCCGTGACGCTTCCGGCCAAATACCCGCTCCTGCTTTCGCAAGGCGTTGGAGGCATTGCCGCCGGCCTGTCATCGCTTATCCTCCCCCATAATTTCAACGAGATTCTCGATGCCGCCGTAGCCTATCTCAAAGACGAGGAATTCACCCTCTATCCCGACTTCCCCACCGGAGGTTTCATTGATGTAAGCCGATATAACGACGGCGCCCGCGGAGGCAAAGTGAGAATCCGTGCCAAGATCGAAAAGATCGACAATAAGACGCTCGCCATCACCGAGATACCACACGGCACTACCACTGGATCGCTCATCGACTCCATTATCAAAGCCTACGAAAAAGGCAAGATAAAGATACGCAAGGTCGACGACAACACCGCTAAGACAGCGATGATCCTCGTCTATCTCCAGCCGGGCACATCGAGCGACAAAGCCATCGATGCGCTCTATGCTTTCACCGACTGCGAGCTGCCCGTGTCGCCCAACTGCTGTGTGATCCGTGACGACAAACCGATATTCATCGGCGTGAGCGATGTGCTGCGTCACAGCGTGGACAACACCCGCTCCATCCTTCAGTCGGAACTCCGCATTCAGCTCGACGAAGTGAGCGAACAGCTTCATTTCGCCTCTCTCGAGCGTATATTCATCGAAGAACGGATCTATAAGGACCGCGAATTTGAGGAAAGCCGCACCAAAGAGGAAGCTATCGCACACATCGACAAGCGACTGACTCCATGGAAGCCCCAATTAATCCGCGAAGTCACCACCGACGATATCGTCCGCCTGTTTGAAATAAAAATGGGCCGCATCCTCAAATTCAACTCCGACCAGGCTGATAAAGCTATCGCGGAATACAAAGACAAGATAGCCCATCTCAAAAACGAACTTGACAATATCACCGACTACACCATTCGCTGGTATGAGTCGCTGAAAAAGAAATATGGCTCAGCTTATCCGCGCCGCACCGTAATCCGCAACTTCGACAATATTGAAGCTGCCAACGTGGCCGAAGCCAACGAAAAGCTCTATATCAACCGCGAAGAAGGCTTTGCCGGCACGGCATTAAAGCAGCTGGGCAATGATCCCGCAAAAATCGAATACATAGCGCCCTGCTCCGAGCTCGATGACATAATCATCTTCTACAAAGACGGCCGCTACAAGGTGGTGCGCGTGCAGCCCAAGATGTTTGTCGACAAAAATGTGATACACATAGCCGTGTTCAAGCGCAATGACATACGCACCATCTACAACGTCATTTATCAGGATGGCAAAGGCGGCACATATTATCAGAAGCGCTTCAATGTGACAGGCATCACTCGCGACCGCGAATACAACATCACGCAAGGCAAGCCGGGCTCGAAAGTCGTATGGTTCTCCGCCAATCCCAACGGCGAAGCCGAAGTGGTGAAAGTGACGCTGAAACCCAAAGCACGTCTGAAGAGCCTCTTCATCGATGTCGATTTCAGCCAGCTCGCAATCAAAGGCAAAGGCGCCATGGGCAACATCGTCACGCGCAACGAGGTGCACCGTTTCTCGCTCAAAGAGAAAGGCCAATCCACACTGGGCGGACGCGACGTGTGGTTCGATCCCGACGTGCTGCGTCTGAATTTCGACGGCCACGGACAGTATCTCGGCGAATTCGAACCTAATGATCTTGTGCTTGTGGTGCTTAAAAACGGCGAATATTATACGTCGACATTCGATCCCGCCAATCACTATGAAGACAACATACTGCGCATCGAGCTTTTCCGTCCCAAACATGTGTGGACAGCAATAGTGCGCGACGCATCGCAGCAAAACTATTATTACATCAAGCGCTTTGAATTTGAACCGACGGTCAAACGCCAGAGCTTTATAGGCGACAACCCGAAATCGGAGCTGATCGCACTCACCGACACGACGGGAGCCCGCTTTGAAGTGACATTCGGAGGCATCGATTCGGTCCGCGGCTCGATGCTTCTCGACGCCGACGATTTTATTGCCGTGAAATCACTGCGTGCAAAAGGCAAACGCATCACGAACTATGAAGTCGCTTCTATCACAGAGACCGAGCCCAGAATCATGCCTCAGCCCGATGATGAATCCGACGGCCAGACACCGGACGATGAAGCAACTGCCGATCACGACGACAGCCTGCCTACCGATCCCGACGATGGCAAATCTGAAGATGAAGTGCGTGATGAGATCAACGGACAACAGCGTATCTTCTAACCCTCATCCGTCCATGCAAAACGACAACACAACCACAGGCAAGGGCATTAGCCGATTTGCCGCAATAGCGCTTATCATCGTACTGATCAGCCTTTTCCGGGCGGAGGCATCGGCGCAGACCGATTCGGTACCTGATGCCGGAACTATCCGTCCGGTATATGCCACCTATGCTCTGAAGGCCGGAAGCGCTCACCGTGCCGACACCTATCTCTCTCCGATCAAATATTCGGGCTGGCGTGTAGGCTTCAGCTATCAGCGCCTTCAGGCCATGAAATTCAACCCCGAAAACTGGCTAATGCAGCTCCAGCTTGATATCGACGTCGACGGTACGAAAAACATCGTGGGCAACGCCACCATGTGGTATGCCGGACTCGACGTTTCGTGGGGAATGCTTCGCCGCTGGCGCCTGCCGGAGGGATTCTCCGTAGGCGTCGGTCCCGCACTCGCCGTCAACCTCGGGTGCCTCTACCTCGACCGCAACGGCAACAACCCGGCATCGGCAAAGGCAGCCGTCACGGCTAACGCCTCAGCCTACTGCGCCTGGAACGGGAAGATACTCGGGTTCCCTGTCACCCTGCGCTACCAGGCGTCCGCCCCAGTCATCGGAGCATTTTTCTCACCCGACTACGGCGAGCTTTATTATGAAATCTATCTTGGTAACCACTCCGGCCTCGCACATCCGGCCTGGTGGGGAAACTATTTCCGCTACGACCATCAGCTGTCGGCCGATTTACGGTTCGGATCGACATGGCTCCGCTTAGGTTACCGCGGCAATATTTTCTCCTCTAAGATTAACCATATCGTCACACGCGATTTCACGCACTGCGCCATCGTAGGCATCTCAGGTGAATGGATAAGCATCGATCCGCGAAAAAAGCTTTCTTCCGAAGCCAGAATGATCACAGCCACATATTGACTTCCAACGCCAATCTTTCCGACAAATGAAACACATCATAGTCACACTATTTCTGATATTTACGCTATCATCCTGTCACGATATCGATGATTTCGAAAATGATCCGCGGGGCAATTTCGAGGCACTCTGGAGCGAGATCGACCGCCACTATTGTTTCTTCAGTGAGAAAGATATCGACTGGGACGAGGTGCATGCCCGCTATTCAGCGCGAGTCAGTGACCGCATGACCCGCGAAGAGCTTTTCAATCTGTGCAGCGAAATGATCAACGAGCTGCGCGACGGCCATACCAATCTCTCAACTCCCTTTGCCACATCCTATTATCGCAAATGGTGGAGCGACTATCCCCAGAACTACGACAGCCGCGTCATCGAACAGTATTATCTTAATTTCAACTACCGCTCGATCGGCGCCGTGACCTACGCCCTGCTTCCCGAGAACATCGGCTACATGCACTATTCATCATTTTCATCATCGTTGGGCGACGGGAATGTCGACTATATCCTCTCCTATTTCAAAGCAGCACAGGGCATTATCATCGACGTCCGCGATAACGGAGGCGGCGAGCTGAGCAACGTTGAGCCGCTTGTCAACCACTTCATCCTGCAACGCACACTCGCCGGTTACATCATACACAAAACCGGGCCGGGCCACAACGATTTCGACGACCCGTTTGCTTACTACATCAACCCCGCATCGCCAGGCCACATCTCATGGTCGAAACCGATCGTCGTGCTCACCAACCGTAGCACCTTCAGCGCCGCCAACAATTTTGTGTCCATCATGAAACTGCTGCCCGGAGTAACCGTCATCGGAAGCACTACAGGCGGCGGCAGCGGCATGCCCTACTCATCGGAACTGCCTAACGGCTGGGGCATACGCTTTTCGGCCTGCTCGATACTTGATGCCGAGGGAAAGACCACGGAATTCGGCGTTGAGCCCACGGAAGGATTCAGTGTCGACATCACGGCGGAAGATATTGCCGCCGGACGCGACCCCATACTCGACCGAGCCATAGCCCACATTCAGTCACTCGCAGAATAACCATGAAAGTTTCAAACGGAAAGAATGCCATAATCGCGCTACTCTTTATCATTTGCGCATGCGGCATCGGCGCAACCGCCCAAACGCTGTGCGTAATGACCTACAACATCCGCAACGGCATTGGCATGGATGAAAAAGCCGACATCATGCGCACCGCCGAGGTGATCCGCCGTCACGGCGCCGACATCGTAGCCATGCAGGAAGTTGACAGCTGCACCAACCGCAGCGACTGCACCGACATAGCAAAACAGCTGGCCGAAGCCACCGGAATGCATGCCACGTTTGTGCCGGCCATCGACTACGACGGCGGACGTTACGGCGTAGCTCTTCTCTCGCGCACTCAGCCCGTCAGCATCCGTCGCATTCCGCTGCCCGGACGCGAAGAGCGTCGCACCGCCGTGATTGCCGAATTTCCCGAATATGCAGTGTGCTGCACCCACCTGAGCCTCACACCCGACGATCAGATAGCATCCGTCGGCATTCTCACCGACACACTACCGGCCATAGTCCCCGGCAAACCGATCATACTTATGGGCGACTTAAACGCCGAACCCGGAAGCGCCACGATAGAGGCCCTGCGGCAATCGTTCTCACTGTTATCCGATCCGGAAGTCCACACATGGCCTGCCGACAGTCCGTCGCAGACGCTCGACTATATTTTCACATCCGATCCCGCTTCCGTGACCGCTCTCTCAGCGCCCGTTGTCCCATCGGAAGCCGTTACTTCGGATCACCGCCCGATATTCATTGACCTAAAAATAACTCAACAGCCATGACAGAAGGTTACGAAAAAGCCTATCATTACGACGGCCCCACAAAACGCTATTGCCAGACCCTTGATCTGCGCGACAATCCCGAGCTGATAGCCGAATATCGCCGCCGTCACAGCAAAGAAAACATCTGGCCCGAGATCCTCGATGGCATCCGCAAGGTCGGAATCCTTGAGATGGAGATTTACATTCTGGGCACCCGTCTGTTTATGATCGTGGAAACGCCGCTGGACTTCAACTGGGACGAAGCCATGGCCCGCATGGCCACTCTCCCGCGTCAGGCCGAATGGGAAGACTACATGTCGGTATTCCAGCTGGCCAAACCCGGTGCCTCCTCAGCCGAAAAATGGCAGATGATGGAGCGCATGTTCCATCTTTATTGATCGAGCACATCATAAACAGCGAGCTGCAAGGCGCTGAGGATGAGGCTGACGGTTTAGCAAATGACCGAAGCCGAATTCCGAAGGCGACGCAGCGGATTGCCCATTATAACGAACCGACTCAGGGGTGTTCGTGGGTAACCACATAATCCCGCACATGGCGGAAAAGATCGGTGGCGAACACGAAATCGTTGAGCGCTTCGCTTGAAGTGTGATAAATCTCGTGCATGTCGCCCACCCATTCACGATGGCCTTTGTTGAGGAACACGATGTTCTCACCGATACCGAGCACCGAGTTCATATCGTGAGTGTTGATGATCGTCGTGATATTATATTCATGCGTGATGTCGCTCAGAAGCTCATCGATAAGAATCGACGTGCGCGGATCGAGGCCCGAGTTAGGCTCGTCGCAAAACAGATAATGGGGATTCAGCGCTATCGCCCTGGCGATGGCCACACGTTTCTGCATGCCGCCTGATATCTCCGACGGATACTTCGAATCGGCGCCCTTAAGATTGACTCGCTCGATACAGAAGTGAGCGCGCTCGAGCATCTCTTCATGGGTCATGTCGGAAAACATCACAAGCGGAAACATCACATTACCGAGCACTGTCTCAGAGTCAAACAAAGCCGATCCCTGAAATAGCATACCTATCTCCCGGCGAAGCATCTTCACTTCCTTATTGTTCATTTTAAGGAAGTCGCGGCCATCGTAGAGTATTTCACCGGAATCAGGCCGGAGCAAGCCGACTATCGACTTCATCAGCACCGTTTTACCCGAGCCGCTCTGACCGATTATCAGGTTTGTCTTGCCGGCGTCGAACACTGCGCTGACGTCGTCGAGTATGACCTTCCCGTCAAACGACTTTGTTATGTTTCTTACTTCTATCATTGCAGCAGGAGTTTAGTCAGTATGACATCCAGCAACAGAATCAGTATGCTGCTCGTGACAACGGCGTTGGTGCTTGCCTTGCCCACTTCAAGCGCGCCACCCTTGACGTAATAGCCGAAAAACGACGACACGCTGGCGATGACATAGGCAAAGAACAGCGATTTGATGAAACCGTACCACACATACCATTCCTCAAACAGCGCCTGGATGCCGTAGATGTAACGCGACACCGTGATGATATCCGTGAAAACAGCCACCAGATAACCGCCGAGCATCGATGTGGCAATACAGAATGCCACAAGGACAGGCATGAAAAATATGAATGCTATCACCTTGGGCAATACGAGAAACGAAGCTGAATTGACACCCATTATCTCAAGAGCGTCGATCTGTTCGGTCACACGCATTGTGCCTATCTCGGATGCGATGTTCGATCCCACCTTACCCGCCAATATCAGACAGAGAATCGAGTTGGAGAATTCGAGCAACACGATATCGCGGGTGGCCAGACCGACGGAATAAGCCGGTATCAGAGGCGACGAAGTGTTGAGTTGCATCTGAATGGTGATCACGGAGCCGATAAAGAGCGAGATGATGATTACAAGCGGTATTGAATCGACACCGAGTTTATTGATCTCGAAAACGATTCGCTCGGTCATCACCTTCCAGCGTGGCGGGCTCGTAAACACACGCCCCATGAAGAGAGTGTATTTGCCAAGCTGCGATATGGATTTTTGGAAAAGCATTGTCTGTTTTATGATTTGTTGCTTAAAATCAGTTGCAAATTTAATGTTTTATCCGCAATCATCACTCCGCCATCTGTCGAAAATTTCATATTTCGCGCCATATAGGCCAACCTTTTCAATTTCCGGACCGATGCCCGTTGAACTCTCAGAGCCCATTCCACAAAATTTGTTAACGTCAGGGGCGCAGCAGTGCATCAGATTTGGTGCTGTAAGCGATTGAGCATAACGGGCTATGCGATTGAGCCACAGCGCCGAAGATGATGTACTGATGCGATCCTCGTTATTTCTGACATATTTTCTTGTCGTGAACGCATTAACAGATTTTTTGGAATTAGCCCCAATTAATATTATTATTTTTTACTGACTTGCGTCTTTCCGGCGACTTTCTTCAAGTCTCATCAGTCACGATGCCCGCATCGTTCCTTCTTCAACTCAAGAAATTCACTCGAAAATACGCCGCCCTGACGTTAACAAATTTTGTGGAATAGGCTCT
>CABUBG010000003.1:0-50362 GCA_902489785.1 uncultured Porphyromonadaceae bacterium | reverse complement strand
ACCGCGCGCGTGTCCTCCGCCGCCGGCTCGGCGGCACGAACCTGTGCGGCCGCAAAGATGATGCAGAGGATGCCGATGATGGCTGAGCGGAGAATGCCGGGGGATGCCTGTAGGATGGTACGGACTGTCGTTTTCATGCGGCAAAATTACAAAACACGTTGTCAATGAACCAAAAGCGGAAGCATTTGTTATAAAATCGTAACACACTTTAATATCACGCACATCATCATTAATACTCCTCGGCCATGACACGCAACACATATGTTTTCATTTCACTTCTGGTGCTCATAGCAACGATGGGCGCATGTTCTTCGACCCCTTTTGACGAACTGCCCACGCCCATCTCCTCAATGATTTCGGAATATTTCCCTTTCGGTGAGATAGAGAGCTATACTATTGATGAAGAGAGCGGCAACTCGACGGTGCAGATCAAGAAGGGGGCGCGGCTGAGCTTCGACTCCGACTATCGGTGGATCGACGTTGACGGCCGCGGACAGACGCTGCCGCAGCAGTTTCTTTACGATCAGCTCTCGCCGACGCTGTATGACTATATCGAATCGATTGAGCATCAGACAAAAGTCTACCGTGTGAGGCGAACGGCCGCCACGGTGTTGGTCAATTTCAGCGATTCTGATCTTGAATACGACATAGTGACGCAGACAATCACCTATCCTGCAGCGCACTATTGATGTCGCCGCAGCGGGAGAAGCGCATCGATGATTTCAACAGCGGAAAGTCGAGGCGCAAGATCGCGTCCTGCTCCATTGTTGCGCTGGCCTCGCTCTGAATCACGTTCATCGTGGCATCGTACCACACGAGATCGTAGTGATTGCGGAACATCGTTGGCCGGAGATGTCCCTTGCGCATGCCGGTGTTCCACTGCGAGGCGCCCGTGGTCGCACCGTCAAGATATATGATGTCGAATCCGCCGTTGTTGTCGTCGACAATGGCAATGTTGTATTCGCCGCCGAGACGGCAGTAGCGTTGGTCGTTGTCGCGGTCGAGATATGTCCAGATTCCCTGCGGGGCGTTGCGGTCAGGCTCTGAAAGAGTTTCCAGCAGCGAATCGGCAGTCCATGGGGTGGCCAGCAACGCCGAGTAGTCGGCCACCGTTTCAGTGACGATGAGATCTACCGAGGCCCTGCCGCGGGATATTACGGCGAAACTGCCTGATGCTGAGGATGGCACGGAACTGATAGTTTTCAGATCTTTGTCGCCGGCGAGCACAGTGGCTTCGCCTGAGCGGCAGTCTATTTCTACGGCGAGTGAATTGTCGCAGCGCAGCGTTTCGATGTCGTCAGACAATACATGGCGGCTGATTGTCGAAGTGGCATTGGCGGCGGGGCTGACCCGCTGGATCACGAGCTCTACTCCCCGTTGCTCGGATACTGCATCGCGGCCTGTGTCCGCAACGGGAGAAAGCATGGCGCGGTAATAGGGCACCGAAGGGTCGCCGGTAAGATTCCAGGCAATGCCGTAGGCCGATTTCATATCGGCGTTTTTGCGTCCTTCAGGCGCGCATGTGCCTCTGATTTCCAGCGATTTCGACAGACAGGGGCTTTCCGCCAGCGGGATCATGACCATGGTGTCGGGCAGGTTGCAGCAACTGTCGTGATAGATGCGTTCGGGTGTTGTGGCGCCGGCGCAAACGGCAGTGACAATCAGCGCGATGGCCGGAATCAGTTTTGAGATGACATTCATGACGGCATGATTTTGGATAACAGTAGGGCGACGGCGTCGACAAACTCGTCGCGCGGCATGTCGTAGGGAAGCCAGTTGATCGGTATGCCCCTGCGCTCCATGCCCCGGAACCATGTCATCTGCCGTTTGGCAAACTGATGGATGGCAATCTCGAGGGCGTAAATCATCTCCTGCCGCGTCATGGCGCCGGTGAGGTAGAGGGTTACGAATTTGTATTCGAGGCCATAGTATATGAGATCGTCGGGCGCGATGCCTGAATCGAGCAGACCTTTCACCTCGTCGATCATGCCGCTGTCGATGCGCTGCCGCAGGCGTGCCGAGATGCGGTCGCGGCGGCTCTGGCGGTCGATATCGACGCCTACAACCACCGCATCATTCCGCGGGTGGGGCTTTGCGGCCTCGGCCAGATGAGGGTTGGCTTCGTAGAATGTGGCTATCTCGATGGCTCTTACAGCGCGTTGCGCCGTGTCGACGTCGGTGACGTTGTGTAGCTTTTTCATCGAGGCGAGGATCGCCGTGAGCTCTTCGAGCGTTTTGCCTGCGAGCGACCTCCGCAGATCGGGATTTTCGGGCACGGGCGGAAGCGAGATACCTTTAAGAATAGATTCGACGTAAAGGCCTGTGCCGCCGCAGAGTAAGGGCAGCCGTCCGCGGCTGTTGATGCCTTTGATGGCCGCTTCGGCGTCGCGGAGATATTCAAAGAGATTGTATTTGTAGCCTGCCGGCGCGATGTCGATCATGTGGACAGGCACGTCGTCGCCATATTCTTCCATGTCTTTTCCGGTGCCGAGGTCCATGCCGCGGTAGATCTGGCGGGAGTCGGCGCTGACAATCTCAGCTCCGAACCGGCGTGCGCAGTCGACGGCTCTCGATGTTTTGCCGGAAGCTGTAGGGCCGGTGATGACAAGTAGTGACACGGTGAAAAAATGTGTGATGAAATGGTTTAACGAATGTCAGGATCCGACGCCGTTGATGTATTTGCGCCAGAAATATCTCAGGGCGTGGAAGGGCGTATCCTGATTGTTGTCGGAAATGTAGAGCCAGTGGGGATCGTCGTAGTCGATATCCCAGCTGTGGATGTCGCATATGCGGAAGGTCGGGCGGTAGTTTTTGATCTTGTAGCGCCGATGTCCTTTGGAGTCATAGGTCTTCCAGGCCATTGCTATCGTGTGGAGACGGATGACCTCCGCCGACATCAGCGGGGCGAGGCGGTGGGTGTTGATCATGGTGGCCATTTCGTTGAGCGTAAGCCATCGGCAGGTGGGGAAGCGTTTCTCCAGCTGCTCTTTCTGTGCGTCGTCAAGAAAGCAGAGATAGTGGAGTATGTTGCAGTCGGCGTTACCGACGAGGTTGGCATACATGAACCGTATGTCGGGGTTGCTGACGCCGGAATAGTTGGAGAAATATTGTTCGGCCTGTTGCTGCGTGAGCTTTTCTACGCGCCTGATGTAGATGCTCAGCGGGGTGTCGGATTTGTCGTCGAGCGATATGCGCTTGTCGGTGTCGGTTTCCGGCGGGCATACACCGATATAGTTGTCCCAGATGACGATGCAACGGACGAGAGTGTAGGCGCCGTGGCGCTCAAGGCTTCCCTCGATGTTTTGCTTATAGTAGCCCCAGATGGCGATATAACGCACGCCGAGGTAGATGGCGGCGAAGATCCACAGGAGCAGCGGGATGATGAAGAAGACGAATTTGTCTGGCAGGCTGAGATCGGTGTTGACGTAAAGCAGAGCGTAATAAGACCAGCCTACTACTGTCGGAACGGCGGAGATCCATAAGAGCATGCCAACCTGATGCATTCCCACCTGCGTGTAGATCATGCCGAGAAAGCCACGTTCGGCCGGAGTGCCGTTACGCCGCTGGCAGTCGCGGCAGAAACTGCCGTGATGCCGATGAAGGTACGTGATGCCGGCAATGATTGTGGCGATGGGCGACGTGATAAGAACGCAAATGAAAGGGATGTCGCGGTTGATCTTAGACATATCGAAGAGCCGTTCGGCAAGCGATGTGTTGTAGAGGAAGTTGACCATTATCATCACCAGACCGGTCCAGAAGAGCACTCGTGTGACAACGAACGGCAGGATGTAGCACGACGGGATGCGGAGCTCGCGGTTGCGGCGGATGCGGTAGAAGAGCAGCGCCATGAAACCGAAGGCTATGAAGGGCAGAAAGAGCGGTTTGACCCAGAGCGACAGAATCACGAGCAGGGTGATGGCTCCGCTGCCTTCAAGCCAGTTGATCCATAGCCTGAATATGCCCCATCCATAGTCTAAGATTCGTTGCTTCATCGGTAAGTGATTCTGATGTGGCTGAGTGAGGTTTGGTTACATGTTGGTTTCGAGGAAACTGAGCATGCGGGCATAGACAACCTGACGGGAGTTGCAGCCGTTTATCGAATGGTTCATGTTGGGGAACAATACCACATCGGCCCATCTGCCGGCGGCTTCGGCTTCAGCGGAATACTGCATGGTGTTGAACATGTGGACGTTGTCGTCGGCCGTGCCGGTCATGATCAGTAGCGGACAGCGGCGGTTGCGGATATAGGTCATTGTCGAGGCCTGTTTATAGCCGTCGGGGTTTTGCTGGGGCGTGAGCATATAACGCTCGGCATAGACGGTGTCGTAGTAGCGCCAGTCGGTGACGGGAGCCACGGCGACGGCTGCGGCGTAGGGTGCGTCGGTCTGCGACGAAGCCATTATCGATTCATAGCCGCCGTAGCTCCAACCGTAGATGGCTATGCGCTGCGGGTCGGCGTAGGGGAGCGCTGCGGCATAGCGGGCGGCTGCTATCTGGTCGATGGATTCGTAATGGCCGAGCTGCTTGTAGACAACATCGGAGAAGGCGCGTCCGCGTCCGCCGGTGCCGCGTCCGTCAACGCACACCACAAGATAGCCTGCGCGGGCAAAATAGTTCTCGGCACCGATGCTCCAGCGGTCGAGCACTTCCTGCGAGCCGGGGCCGCTGTACTGTGTCATGATGACGGGGTAGCGGCGTGAGGAGTCAAACCCTGATGGCTTGATCATGAAGCCGTTGAGTGTGTAGCCGTCGCTCTGCATGGTGAAGAATTCGGGCTTCGGGGCTGATGCCCAGTTGGCGGCATAGGCTTTGTTGTCGACGAGCGTGCGCACTTCTTTGCCCGATGCCGTGCGGAGGGTGTAGACGGGCGCTGTGGCGGCATTGTTGTAGTTGAGCACGAAATAGTCCATCGACGGGCTCCAGCATGATGCGGAGGCTGTGCCTTTTTCGGGCGAGAGCATCGTCACGCGGCCTTTGGCATCGATGCGGCACACTGTGCGGTTGACGGGACCCGTAGAGTCCGACCGGAAATAATGGCATCCGCTGGCGGCGTCGTAGCCGTAGTAGGCGTCAACGTCGAAGTCGCCCGATGTGATCTGGCGCTGAAGCGTGCCGTTGTAGCTATATGCATAAAGATGCTGAAATCCTGTGCGGCAGGAGCTTACCACGAAGAAGTCGGGAAGGAAGCGGATATCTTCATAGGTCTGCGGATCGAGCCATGCATTCCATTGTTCGACGAGAACCGAGCGTACGGTGGTAGAGCGCGGGTTGACGCTGTAGAGCTCCATGCGGGTCTGGTCGCGGTTGAGCGTCGTCACCATAAGGCGGTCGGGCGTCGGGCCGTACTGGATGCGCGGGATATATTCGGTCTGAGTGCCGGGAAGGGCTATCTGCTTGGTCTTACGTGTTTCCACATCATAGGAGTGGACGGTCACTTTGGAGTTGGGCTGTCCGGCAACGGGATATTTGTAGGAGAACTCGCCGGGATAGAGGGCATACTGCTGCTGACGGTCGCATGAGCCTTCGTAGAGCTGAAAGGCGAATGTGGGCACGTCGCTTTCGTCGTATCGGAGAAAGCAGAGGGTGAGATTGTCAGGGGCCCACGTCATGGAGCATGTGGTGGTGAATTCTTCCTCGTAGGTCCAGTCGGGGACGCCGTTGATGACGGCGTTTTTCTTGCCGTCCTTTGTCACGGCGACTTCCGAGCCGTAGTCGAGTTTCTTTATGTAGATGTTGTTGTCGGCAACAAAAGCAACCATTCGTCCGTCGGGTGAGAAGAGGGGCGACTGCTGGCGGGGATGCTCGGTGGAAAGCGGCTTGAGGAGCCGACTGCGGATTTCGTAGACATAATATGCGGCGTCGGTCGAGCGGCGGTAGATGCTGCGGCTGTCGGTCCAGACGAGGATCTTCGAGCCGTCGGGGCTCATCGTGAAGCCTTCGATGCTCCCGAGGGTCGTTTCGCGTGTGTGACCCAGGTCGAGCACTTTTTCAATCTCTTTGCCCGACTTGATGTCGTGGCGCTCGACGGCTTTTGCGTCGGCCGAAAGGGTGAGGTATGTCGCGGCGTTCTTGTCAAACTGCCAGGGCTCGGGACTGTCGGGAAGTCGTTCGTCGCCCACGTATCGTTCGATTTCGGGATAGTCGCTGACTGACAGTGATTTTGCCGATGCCGTTGCGGCTGCGGATAGTGTCAGTAATGCTGATATGATGCAAACTTTGATGTTCATACCTATTAAAATCCGTATTTGAGGTGAAATGTTTGGTCGGGTAATGAAATGTTGAATTGATAATGATCGCAATCAGAAGAGTGACAACTGCTTATCGTCGTCGCGTGTGGTGCGCCGTGCCGGAGGCTCTTTGTAGCCGAAATCTTCTTCAACTTCGGGATCCTTCTTCACGGGCATCGGGTCGGGAGCGATGAACCAGTCGGTGCTGTCCATGAGTTCGTCGATTGCCGATATCTTGACGGTGCCGTTTTCGGGGGCCGGGGCAGCCGGTTCGGTGTCGGCGGCGGGTGTCTCTGCAGGGTTTTTAGGCTGCTGTTCGGCGGCAGCCGGCTGGCTGACAGTGGTTTCAGCCTCCTGACGGTCCGGCTTATGGCCGTGTTTGTTCTTAGGCTTGCGGCCGGGACGCTTTTTGAGCGGGGCGTCGGTGGCGTTGAGCAATTCGGTGAGGCGTTTCACTTCGTCGCGCAGCGATTGCTCTGTCTCTGAGGCTGTTTCGGTGCTCTGCTGCGTTGAGTTGCGGAGCGCTTCGAGCTCTTCTGTGAGCGCATCACGTGCTTTGACGGCTTCTGCGAGCTTGGCGTTGAGCGATCTTGTCTCAGCGGCGAGCTGGCTGTTTTTTGCCGAGAGGTCGCTGATCTTTTTGTCCTTACGCTCTTTCACTTCCTCAAACATCTTGATGCGCTCTTCAATCTCGGCGATGGCTTTTTGCTGTTCGTCGGATGTTTTGTCGGTATCTGCTTCCTCGCGCAGGTCGCTGATAGTGCGGTTGAGTGCGGCAATTTCAGCCTCGGCTTTTTTCTTCTCGTCGCAGAGGCCGTTGATGCGGTCCTGCAGACGCACGTTTTCTTCGGCTATCCGCTGCAGGTCGGCTTCGGAGTTGCTGTCGGCGGAAGCGCGTACGTTGGCCACACGGAGCTTGTTGAGCATGCTGCGATTTTCGAGCTGCATCTGTTCGCGCTCGGCTTCGAGCTTGCTCACCTGGTTTTCGAGGTCGTTGACACGCTCTTTCAGCGCGCGTTTCTGGCGGGCGGCGCTCAGCTGGGCGCTTTGAAATTCCTCGCGCTGCTGCTTGAGTGAGTGATATTCCGATTTCAGACGGTCGATGTCGCCTGTCATCTTGCGTTTTTCTTCTTCCCAGAGGAGCTCGCCGCGGCGGCGTGCGTTGTCTGTCTCCAGCTGTAGTTTGTCTTTGAGCGATTTGTCGATGCGCTCGAGCAGATATGCGCGCTGCGACTCGACACTGAGGCACTGGCGCACGAAGTCGGGCTGCGATGCGTTGAAAAGCTCGATTACGGCGTCGAACACTTCGCCCGGCAGCTCGGCCGATGGCGGAAGCGGCATTTCGGCCGCCGGCGCTGAGGTCTCTGCGGCGGGTACCGACGGGCTGACGGGCTCATCCTTACGGCTTTTTGCCGGCGTTTCGCGTTTGGGGCTCTCGTCGAAATTGTCGTCGAGTGTGTCATCGAGTTCGTCATCGTACTCGTCGGGAAACCCCAGTGCTTTTTTGAAAGATGACAGTATGGACATTGTGATATATTATGTTTCGGAGTTGATATTGGAGTTCTGACTGTAGCCCGGTTTTGCAACAACGCCCTGGCCTTTCTTGCCGTCGATGCCGATAGCGAGCGGCGCGTCGAAGGTGACCACTCTGACGGCTTCCGACTCGTAGCTGGCCGGCATCGCATTGAGGTAGTCGAATGAGCAGTAGCCATGTCCGGCGCCGGAGTCGATGGTGAAATAGCCGACGCCAAACGATGTGAGGTTCTGGAAGAAATGCGTGCCTTGGCTCGGCTCTATGCGGTAGTTGCCCAGAGCCGACTCTACGATGAGGCGGGCGTTGGCTATCTGGGGCCATTTGACGGGAATGCCGAGCGCGGGATCGCTCGAGCCCCAGCGGCCGGGGCCGATGAGGATATACTGGATGCCGCGGGCGGTGAGGTCGCGGTTGATCTTTTCTATCTCGCGGGATGTGAGTGAGTTGTTTGACGATGAGAAGTGCTCGGGACGGACGTAAACGATCGTTTTCACGCCTTCGATCGATCCGTGGCCCAGGGCTGTGTCGCTGCGGAGGATGAGATCGTCGTCGCTGAGCGCCAGAAGATGCTCGTCGACAAGGTCCTTGCGGTCGACTATCGGCCTGATCTGCAGCCAGTAGATGCGGCCTTTCGATTCGCTGTTGCTGTGATCGAGCATGCCGGCAAATTCAATCTCCACAGGGCGGCTCATCTCGTGTTGGCCGTTGGTGAGCATGAAGTCGACGGCTTTGGCCAGGGGGAACACGTCGTGCTTGAGGATATTGTTGAAGGTGACCACACGGCGTCCTTCACCGAGGTCGTTGTCGCGTAGCACGTTGTCGCGGAAATCGAATGTCGACACCATGTAGCGCAGCGATCCGGAGGCGGCGATGTCCTGCACCGATTTTTTCACGATGTTGAAGCCGTCGTCGACGCGGAAGGTTTCGGGCGAGCTCATGTCGAGGGCATACATTCGCGTCTGCGTGTCGCGGAGCGCGAGTGACAGCTCCGATGTCTGGAGCGCGCAGTCGGGGTGGCGCGGCGAGAAGCGGAGGCTGATGCCGCCGTCCACGATGTATTTGCCAAGACCTACGGCCACTTCGGCCACGCCGTCTTCGGCCTGTTCACGTCCGATGGGATAATAGTTGAGCGAACGCCCTACGCCGGAGAACGAGGGGTAGAACAGCGATTCGTGCTGCTCGCCCACCACCTCCTGGATGATGACGGCCATCTTTTCCTGGTCGATGACGTTGGATGTGGCGGTCATGTAGGCTTTGCTGTCGGCGTAGAACACTGATGCATAGACGCTTTTGATGGCATCGCTGATCATCCGGAGCATGGCCTGCTTGTCGGGGACGTTGGGAATCATGTATGTAGAATAGATTCCGGCAAACGGCTGATAGTGTGAGTCTTCGAGCAGGCTGGAGCTGCGGATGGCCAGCGGTTTGTCGACCACCTCAAAGAGCGCGATGAAATCGTCGGTGAGGCGGGCCGGAAGGCGTGCTTCCAGAAACCGCTTGAGTATCTCGGAATCGTCGGCATTGCTCAGCGCCACGGGATAGAGGTTGTTGGCGGCCATGAACTCGTCGAAGATGTCGGTGCAGAGCACAACGGTGCGCGGGATTGAGATAGTGACGCCGTTGAAGTTGTCACATATCGGGTTGCGTTTGATGATCTGGTCAATGAAGGCAAGGCCGCGTCCTTTGCCGCCGAGCGAACCTTGCCCGATGCGGGCGAAGTTGGAGTAGTGGTCGAAGCGGTCTTTGCGGAACACGGCCACGACGCCACGGTTTTTCATCTTGCGGTATTTCACGATGAGGTCGAAAAATAGCTTTCTGACGGCGGGAACCTCGTCGAGAGTGTAGAAGCGGTGGCCTTTGATCACGTCGGCGATAGGGAACAGCGCGCGTGAATAGAGCCAGCGCGATATGTCGTTTGACGAAGCGTGATGCAGAAGCGCGGTGCCGGGGATGTCGAAGATGTGGTATTGCAGATCTTTGAGCGAGCGGATGCGGATTTCCTTGCCGGTTTCGGGATCGGTCATCACGAAGTCGCCGAAGCTGAACTGCTCGGCAATGGCGGCACTGAGGTCAACGGGCAGCTTTTTGGAATTTTTGTCAAGGAACACGCATCGCAGCTCTTCGGCTCTGGCGCGGTTTTCGGCTTCGGACGATTCGATGATGATGGGAAGGTAGGGGTTGTCCTTCCTCAACTCCTCGGCCAGCGCGAATCCGGCTTTCTGATCCTTACGGCCTTCATGCTTGAAGGATACGTCGCTGATCACGCCGAGCAGGTTGCGGCCATAACGCTCGTAGAGATCGAGCGCTTCTTCATAGTCGCGGGCCAGCATCACTTTTGGACGGCCGCGCATGCGGAGCATCTGTTCATGCTCGTTGAGGGCTTCGGTGGATGACTCAAACGACTGCTTGAGAAGATTTTTGTAGATGTGTGGGAGCACGGAGGAATAGAACCGCACGGAGTCCTCCACCACGAGTATCATCTGAACGCCCACCTCGTTGATGTCTTTGTCGGCGTTGAGCTTGTCCTCAAGCAGTTTGATGATGGCAAGCAGAAGATCTACGTTGCCGAGCCAGCTGAACACGTAGTCGATGCCGGTGAAGTCTTCATTGGCCAGACGGCGCGACACCTCTTTGGAGAAGGGCGTCAGCACCACGATGGGCAGGTTGGGCTTCTCCTCTTTGATGGCGCGCGCACCGCTGAAGGTTTCGCTGATATCCATGCCGGGCATCATGATCACGAGTCCGAAATGTTTCTCGCGGATTTTCTCCATGGCTTGCTCAACGGTGCTCACTTGCGTCACTCGGGGCGGCGAACTGAGGTTGAGGGCCACGTATTCAAAATAGAGCTGTTCTTCAATGCGGCCGTCCTCCTCCATCATGAATGCATCGTAGGGTGAGGCGACAAGAAGCACGTTGAAGATTCTCCGCTGCATCAGATCCTGAAACGCAGTGTCTTTGAGATATAGCTGGCTGAGGGCGTCTTCGTTCATGACTTTGTGTAAATAACTAACAAAGGTACATAATTTTATTGAACCGGACGCATCTTATAGGGTAAACTGTCGAAAAATTCTGTGGCAAAGAGGTGAAATATCTCGGAAAAATGGTGTGAGAGTGATGACTGAGGCGCAAAATGCATATCACCCCCGCAAAACTGATCGCGGAGGTGATTGTGAGGTATATGCGGCTTTGCCGCGGATTATTCCATCGCCGTGATGAAGCGCTCGGCGTCGAGGGCGGCGCGGCATCCGCTGCCGGCGGCTGTGATGGCCTGGCGGTAGTTGGGGTCGGCGACATCGCCGGCGGCAAATACGCCCGTCACGTTGGTGGCGGTAGAGTGACCCGAAGTGACGATGTAGCCTTGCTCGTCGAGGTCGATTATTCCCTTGAAAATGTCGGTGTTGGGCTTGTGGCCGATAGCGAGGAAAAAGCCGTCGATGGCGAGGTCGAAATGCTGCTCGGTCTCGGTGCCTTTGTTTTCAACGAGGTGAGCGCCTTCGAGGAATTCTTCGCCGTAAAGGCCGGCGGTGTTGGTGTTGAAAAGCACGGAGATGTTGGGCTTGTCGAGCACACGGCGCTGCATCACTTTCGATGCGCGCAGATAGTCTTTGCGCACGATCATAAACACCTCTGCGGCTATGTTGCTGAGATACAGCGCTTCTTCGCATGCGGTGTCGCCGCCGCCCACAACCGCCACACGTTTCTTGCGGTAAAAAAAGCCGTCGCATGTGGCGCATGCCGATACGCCGAGACCCATGTATTTCTGTTCGTCGGGCAAGCCGAGGAAGCGTGCCGTGGCTCCTGTGGAGATGATCACCGTGTCGGCTTCAATTTCGGAGCCGTCGTCGGCCGTGGCTTTCAGCGGGCGCGATGTGAAATCAACTTTCGTGATGATGCCCGGACGCACGTCGGCGCCGAAGCGGATTGCCTGGCGGCGAATGTCCTCCATGAGCTGCGTGCCTGTGGTGCCGTCGGGATAGCCGGGGAAGTTTTCAACTTCGGTGGTGATGGTGAGCTGGCCGCCCGGCTGATGGCCTTCGAAAAGTACGGGCTGCAGGTTGGCGCGTGAGGTGTAGAGTGCTGCGGTGTATCCGGCCGGTCCGGAGCCTATGATAAGGCATTTTGTTTTGATCTGTGTCATTGATTATGAGGCTTTAAAGTGTTTGCATGAGTGTGTGGGGGAGTGTCTGTGATCAGCGCAGGTCCACTATTTCGGCCCCCGGATAGCTTGCTTTGGGGAAGCGGAAGGTGGTGACTGGAAGATGTTGACCTGTCGTGAGCGATGATATTTTGATGGTGGCGCTCTGTCCCGAAGCCATCTTAAGCGATATTTCCGTGGGCATGCCGGTCGATGTGCTGATTGTTACGGTGGCCGAGCGGATGTCGCTTTTCGAAGATTTGGCCGTCAGCGATATCTTTTTCGTGGCGCCGGCCGCCGACAGCGTTTTGGCGTTGTAGTTCTGCCGGAATGAGTTGATGATGACAAACGGGTTGACCTGCTGGAGCTCGTCGGCTGTAGGCTCGGTGATGTTGACTTCGTTGTCGGCTTTCACGTACACCCACTGGGTGGTGCCGTCATACCATATGGTCATGTCGCCCGATGTCATGACGAATTTGTCGCCCGCAAGCGTGAGCGTTCCGGATGCGGTGCCGGTGCCGGAGCCGGGTGATGATAGCGAGTAAGAGGCTTTTATGGATTTTGCCGTGCGTATTTTCTGCGCAGCCTTGTCGAGAACCGACGCCGCATTGTCGGCTGCGAAAGCCGGAATGGCGGCTGCCACGACGAGCAGCAGTGTAAGGAGTGTCTTGCTTTTCATATCAGAGATATAACATTGAGTTGACGGGGATGGTTTGGATGTGTGGTCATTCAACCATCCGTTCGAAAGAATACATGTCAATAAGCACCGAACGCGGTTTGCCGGCTCCGGTGCTCGGTCCGAGCACGCCGGCATTGACGAGCTGGTCGATGATCTTGCCGGCTCGCGGATAGCCGATGTTGAATTTTCGCTGTAGCAGCGAAGCAGAGCCCATGCCGGCGTCGATGATGGCGCGTCCGGCGTCGGCGAAGAGCGGGTCGCGGTCGCCGACAGCTCCGCTGACATCGCCATTGGCTGCGCCCGACGGCATATCGGGGAGCTCGTAGGCGGTCGGATAGCCTATCTGGTCGGAGATGGAGTGGCAGATGGCCTCGACTTCATCGGTGTCGATAAAGGCACACTGCACACGGTCAATCACGCCGTCGCGTGATATGAGCATGTCGCCTCGGCCAATAAGCTGTTCGGCTCCGGGGCGGTCGAGGATGGTGCGTGAGTCATTCATCTGTGTCACGCGGAAAGCCATTCGGCCGGGGAAGTTGGCCTTTATGGTGCCGGTGATGACGTTGACGCTCGGACGCTGCGTGGCGAGTATCATGTGGATGCCCACGGCTCTCGCTTTTGCGGCGATACGCGATATCGGGCTTTCGATCTCTTTGCCGGCGGTGAGGATGAGGTCGGCGAATTCGTCGATAATCACCACGATGTAAGGGAGATAGCGGTGACCTTTTTCGGGGTTCAGACGGCGGGAGATGAATTTCTGATTGTATTCCTTGATTCCGCGCATGCCGGCCTGCGACAGCAGGGCATAGCGGTTGTCCATCTCGAGGCAAAGGGAGTTGAGCGTGGCCACAACTTTTGTCGGATCGGTGATGATGGCGCTCTCCTCGTCGGGCAGTTTGGCGAGATAGTGGTGCTCGATGCATTTGTAGAGGCTGAATTCGACCATCTTCGGGTCGACGAGCACGAATTTCAGCTCGGCAGGATGCTTCTTATAGAGCAGCGACGCTATGATAGTGTTGAGTCCTACCGACTTACCCATGCCGGTGGCGCCGGCCACGAGGAGGTGGGGCATCTTGGCGAGATCGCACACAAACACATCGTTTTCAATCGTCAGACCCAGAGCCATCGGCAGCGCGGCAGTCGACTCATGGTAGGCTTTCGAGGAGAGGATGGCGCGAATACCGACTGTCTGCGGCTTTTTGTTGGGCACTTCCATGCCTATCGTGCCCTTGCCGGGCATCGGGGCGATGATTCGGATGCCGATGGCCGAAAGGCTCAAGGCCATATCGTCGCCCAGGTGTTTGATTGTGGCTATGCGTGTACCCTTCTGTGGCACAATCTCATAAAGCGTGATCGTGGGGCCGACGGTGGCTTTGATGCTCTCGATTTTGATGCCGTAGGAATCGAGGGTGCTGATGATGCGGTTGTTGTTTTCTTCCTGCTCTTCCTCGCTGAGCGTGTAGGCGTTTTCGCGATGATGCAGCAGGTCGATCGACGGGAAGCGGTAGCGGCTCAGTTCGGCCGTCGGATCGTATGCTTCGATGTCGACGTTGTCGGCTTCCTCGATCTCGGTTTTTTGAATCTCGACATCAGCTACGGCGGGTCGCTCGGCTTTTTCGGCAGTGTCGGCAGTGTCGTCGGTAGCGGCCGGTGTCTCTATATCGGCGAGATCGGGCATTACGAAAGGAGGCACCTCGGGCTTTGCCGGCTCGGGCTTTTCTGTGGCCTGGTCGGCATGCTGGGGAGCGGGCTTTTCCGTATTGTGGGTTTCGGGAGTGGTGTAAACCGGTATGGCGGACGGTGTGGCTGTAGCAGCGGCCGGCTGTGGCTGCTGACTGAAGGCTTCGGCCGCGGGCGCAGCCTCGGCGGTAGGTTCCTTTGCGGCCGGTGTGCTTGCGGTCTCGGCTTTATCACGGGCTGTGGCGGCGCGGACGGCGGCCATGGACGAGCGGTAGCGTTCGGAAAGCATCTGCCGCTGTCCGGAGATGACGGCGCGCAAATGCCGCAGGCCGTTGCGCAGCGGCGAGGCGAAGATGAGCACAAGCGCCACAGCCATCAGTATGCTCAAAGCTCCGGCGCCCCACACCGAGGCGTTGGTGATCAGCATCTCGTTGAGATAGTAGCCGTGCTCTCCGCCCCAGAACTCAGGACTGACAGTGTTGAAGGTGACGAATCCGAGTATGATCGAAACGGCTATGGCCGACACGAGCGATTTGAAGGTGAGCTGCCAGAATTTAAACCGGTGGAGCTTGACGAGCGAAATGCCGAGCGCCGCGATATAGAACACTATGATGAATCCGCCGAGGCCGAACCAGCGGTAGATCAGCAGATGCGAGAGCATGGCGCCTACCCATCCGGTGGCGTTTTCGGCATCCTGCGGGTGGGCGGCGATCTCGCCTGCCGTGCTGTTCTGCACCAGGCTCTGGTCGGCCGCGCCGGTTGAAAGATAGGAGATGGACGCCACGAGCATATATCCGGCAAGCAGTATCAGCACCACGCCGAAGAATATGCGCAGACGTCCGTCGGCAAAGAAACGCGAAAGGGTCACGACGGTCTTATGCTTGTCGAGGTCGATGGTGTCGGCATCGGGTGTGTCGCTTTCACTGCCGGACCCGGATGTGCGGGGAGTTGACGCGCGCCGGCGCGTCGGCTCGGTCTGCTCCTTGGGAGCTTCCTCAGCCGCCGTACCGGCATAGTTTCTGCCGGCAGGTTCGGCTGCCGGTGTGTGTTCCTGCAGCGAAACCGGACTTCCGGCGCTGTAGCTTATTGTAGGCCGGCTGCCCGTGGTGGTATTGCGTTTGATCTTGTCGTCGCTCATGCGCAGCTCCGACAGATCGTAATCTCCGGGTGTAATTTCAAAAGAATCCATTGTCATTTGGGAAAGAGGTGGATGATATTGGTAAAGGAGAGATGTGTGATGACTGATTTTCTTACAGGCGCCGCAGGCCGGCTATGGTTTCAATCGGGTCGGCCGACTTGAAGATGTAGTTGCCCGACACGAGTATGTCGGCGCCCGCTCTGACAACGTCGGCGCCGGTTTCGAGGTTGATGCCGCCGTCCACTTCGATTTTCGCTTTCGACCCTGTGCGGTCGATGAGGCTGCGCAGACGGGCCACTTTTTCAACCGCTCCCGGGATGAACGACTGGCCTCCGAATCCCGGATTGACCGACATGATGAGCACAAGGTCGACATCGGTGATCACATCTTCGAGCATGCACACCGGGGTGGCCGGATTGAGCGAGACGCCGGCTTTCATGCCCGCTTCGTGGATGTGGCTCACCACGCGGTGAAGGTGGGTGCAGGCTTCCTGATGGACGGTCATGATGTCGGAGCCGCAGTCGCGAACCTGACCGACGTAACGGTCGGGGTCGACGATCATCAGGTGCACGTCGAGCGGCTTGTCGGTGAGCTTGCGCATATATTTCATCACGGGAAAGCCGAACGAGATGTTGGGGACGAACACGCCGTCCATGACGTCGACGTGCAGCATGTCGGCTTCGGAGCGGTTGAGCATCTCCATGTCCCTGTCGAGTGCTCCGAGATTGGCCGAAAGGAGCGAAGGTGATATGATGGTCATAGCGTTTGTGATTTTTTTCGTGGTTTGAAGGCGTTGTAAAGAATGAATATCACGCACAGGATGCCGATGGCCAGGCCTGCGTAGGTGAGGTATTGGTTGTAGTATTCAACTTGCTGATAGAGCTGTTCGCGCGTCACAAGTGTGCCGAGCCAGTAGCCAAGAGCGGCCAGCACGGAGTTCCACACGAAAGCTCCCAGCCCGGTGTAGATGACGAATTTGCCGAGATTCATGCGCGACAGGCCTGCCGGTATCGAGATGAGCTGCCTGACGGCGGGGATGAGACGGCCTATGAAGGTCGATATGGCGCCGTGACGGTCGAAATAGCGTTCGGCTTTGTCAACTTTCGCTCTGTCAATCAGGCACGCATGCCCCACCCGCGAGTCGGCGAAACGGTAGACTATCGGACGGCCTATCCACACCGACAGCCCGTAGTTGATCAGTGCGCCCACAATGGCGCCGGCCGTGGCGATGACAAGCACAAGTGTGATGCTCACTTCGTGCGACGTGCAGGCAAGATATGCGGCAGGCGGTACGATCACTTCCGACGGAAACGGTATGAATGAGCTTTCTACGGTCATCAGCGTGAACACCAGTAGATACACCGTCATGGCGTCGGCCGACAGGAAGTGCTTGATAATCATTTCCGGATCAAAGAAAATGCCGCCCAGTATCATCGAGTCAATCATTGGTCAGTTCGTTTTGTTTGCTGTAAGCAAAGTTAAGGCTTTTTTTTCAATAATGCGATATTCCGCGGCTATAGAGATGAAATCAATATCAAACCGCCGCGCAAAGTCGCGTGAAGTCGCGCATGCAGCCGGCATAAATGGTGTCACACAATGCCTTCGGCTTGAAACATCGTGCTGTAAAAGGCGGCTTTTTTATCCAGTGCCATAGGGTAGGCGCGGCTCGTCGACGGCATGCGGTAGATGTTGAGCCGGCGGCCGTCGTAAAGACACGTTATGCACTGCCCCATCTTCGGAACAGGAGTGCCGGTAAGAGAGGCGATGACACCGGCCGCTTTCTCGCCGGTGGTCGCAATGGCATGGCAGTAAGGCATCTTAGACAGAAGCGCTTTCAGGTCCACGGGACTGACGATCTCAAGAAATTTGTCGGAGGCGTTGTCTTTGAGCCGCCTCACTTCGGCGCCTGTGTCGTTAAGGGCAATGCCCTTGTCGCTGAGCATCTGCTTGATGGCGGGAAGCATGAACTGACCGGTGGCGCTGTCGATGAAATAATCGCGCGAGCGGTGGAATATCAGCCCCATGATGCGCCAGAAATCGTTGATCTTGTTGGGGTAGTAAAAGTCCATGCTCCATCTCACCGGCTTCGGCGGGAATGTGCCCATGATCAGGATTTTCGCATCGGCGGGGATGAACGGTTCCCACGGGTGTTTTTCAATAGGGGAGGGTTGGTCGGTCATGATAAAATAATGAAAGTGGCCGGATTGTGTTCCGGCCACTGATATGTTGCTGAATGCTGTTGTCTGTTTCAGATCAGCCTTTTACACGGCTGATGTAAGAACCGTCGCGGGTGTCCACTTCGATCATGTCGCCTTCGTTGACAAACAGGGGCACGCGGATTTCGGCACCGGTCTCAAGTGTGGCGGGTTTGAGAGTGTTTGTGGCGGTATCGCCTTTCAGACCGGGCTCAGTGTAGGTGATCTTGAGGATGGTCTTGATGGGCATCTCGGCATAGAGGACGGTGTCCGACGAAGCATCGGTGACAACTTCCACGGTGTCGCCTTCTTTCATGAAGGGGGCGCCGGTCACGAGCTCTTTGTTGATGGGTATCTGCTCGAATGTCTCGTTGTTCATGAAGATATCGTCACCTCCGTCGGCGTAGAGATACTGGAAGGGACGGCGTTCAACACGCACGTCTTCGAGCTTTTCACCGATATTGAAGCGGCGTTCGAGCACGCGGCCGTCGACTACGTCTTTGAGCTTTGTGCGCATGAATGTGTTGCCTTTGCCGGGCTTTACGTGGAGGAATTCCACGCAGAAGTACAGACGGCCGTCCATGCGGATGCATGTGCCGTTTTTGATGTCTTGAGCGTTGATCATAAGTTTCTTTACGTGATTATTTTGACCGCAAAATTACAAAAAATATATTGATTTTGCCGTCATAGGGCCGAAAATTATTTTCGTGCATTGTAATGCGCTGTCACTCAGGATTGTATTCGATGACGGAGATCGACCCGGTCATTGCGCCGTAGGCATTGAAGGCAAGGGAATCGAGCTCGTCTTCGCCGGCACGCACAATGACAGGCGCTATCCAGCTCACCCACTGGCTGATGGTGTCGGTGCAGTAGCGGTTGTGCGCTATGCCGCCGGTGAGGATTATGGCGTCGACTTTGCCGCGCAGAGCCACGGCGCGTTCGCCTATCACTTTGGCGATGTCGTAGAGCATGGACCGGAGCACTGTGCTGTAAGGCTCCTCGCCTTGGGATGCGCGCTGTGCGATGTCGGCCACGTCGGTTGTCCCCAGCAGAGCCGCGAGGCCGCCTTTTCCGTTGAGCTTCTGCTTCATCTCACGCAGGGTGTAGCGGCCGCTGTAGCACATCTCCACGAGCTGATCGGCCGGAATGGTGCCTGCCCGCTCGGGACTGAACGGGCCGTCGCCGTTGAGTGCGTTGTTGACATCGATCACTCGCCCGTTGCAATGGGCGCCGATGGAAATACCGCCGCCGAGATGCACGAGGATGAGGTTCATGTCCTCATACTGACGCCCCTGCGACCAGGCATAGCGCCGGGCCACGGCTTTGGTGTTGAGGGCATGAAACACCGAGCGGCGCCGGATTTCCGGTATGCCTGTCAGGCGGGCCTCGGGCATCATCTCGTCGACCACTTCGGGATCGGCGATGAAGGCTTTGCATCCGGCTTCGCGCGATATGTGGCGGGCTATGAGCGCTCCGAGGTTGCAGGCGTGTTCGAGATCGGCGTTGCGCAGATCGTCGACGATTCTGTCGGTCACTTCATAAACGCCTGAGGGCGTGGGTTTCAGCAATCCTCCGCGCGCTATCACCACATCGAAGTCTGTTGGTATGCCGTTTTCGGCAAGCGCCTGACGGGTGGCCTCGATGCGCATAGGCAGCTGGTCGAACACATGTGAATAATGGCTCAGCTCGCCGGCCGGATGCTGGCGTGTCGATTTCCATATTAGTTCGCGGTCGTTGTAGACTGCCCATTTGGTGGAGGTGGAGCCGGGATTGATGACAAGGATTTTCATGGTGTAGGGTCTATGACTGTGACATGCATGCGAGGGCGAGGCTGTAGAACTTCGACTCGGCCGTGTCGGCACGCGACGGTATCACTATCGGGGCATTGGCGCCGCAGATGATGCCTGCCATCGTGGCGCGTCCGAAAAGCGAGATGCTTTTGTAGAATGTGTTGGCGGCCACGAGGTCGGGGAAGATGAGCAGGTCGGCGTCGCCGTTGACAGCCGACTGGATGTGCTTGATTTGAGCGCTGTGCAGATCGCAGGCCGATTTCACGTCCATCGGTCCGCCTACGATGGCTTCGCCATAGCGTCCGTCGGCGGCCATCTTCATCAGCTGCTCATAATATAATGTGTTGGCGAATTTCGGATTGATTTTTTCGGTGAAGTGGATCAGCGCCACGTGCGGCCTGTCGATGCCGAGATTGTGGAGCAGAGCAACGTCGTAGGTGATCATGGCGTCGAGCTGACGGAGGTCGGGGAGGGGTATCACGGCCGCGTCGGAGAAGAAGAGCAGTTTGTGGTAGGCGGGGATCTGGGCGGCCGTGATGTGGGTGAGCACACGTCCTTCCTCAAGCAGCCCGTGCTCTTTGTTGAGCACGGCGTGCAGCAGGTTGTCGGTGTTTATCGCTCCTTTCATCACCACATCGCAGCGGCCTTCGCGCACTTCCGCCACGGCTATCCGCGCGGCATTGTCGGGGCTGTCGGCAATGATTATTGATACTCCCGGATCGCCCGACGCCGCAAGGCGTGAGGCCCAGTCGGATGGCTGATCGAGCACGAGCGTGAATCGGGCAAGATCCATCTGGAGGCATCGGTCCACTACCTGCATGGTGTGGATGTCGGACGGACATACTACGGCCACACGTTTTTTCGGCCGCAAGAGTTGGAGCTGCTGCTTGAGTTCCTCGAACGAGTGAAGTGCTTCTGCCATGATTTCAGTTATGAGATTTTTCGCAAATATCTGCAATTATCGCATCAGGTGCAAATAATAATTTGTTAATATAGATTAAACAAACCGACTTTTACAGATGTTTTAAAGGCATATTTAGATTACTGACGGCTTAGACCTGTGGCAAAGTGACAAAAATCAGCGACATAAAATCAATGTTGACGGCGTGGGCCGCCAGAATGGCGCAATGGCGCAAGGAGCACATCGCCGACACGCCGTTTATGTTCATTGTGGTGGTCGTTGTCGGTCTTATGTCTGGCGCGTGCGCCTATCTGCTCAAACATATGGTGGCGTGGGTTTCGCATCTGCTCACTTCCGGACTCAATGCCGCCGGATGCAACTGGATCCTGCTGCTGATACCGATTGGCGGTCTGGTGCTTACGGGGCTGGTCACGCGCTATGTGATGCGCATGAAGCTGTCGCACGGCGTCAGGCTGCTGCGACAGCAGTTGCGCCGCCACGACTACCGCATATCGCCTGCCCGCATCCCTTATCCCATGCTTGCGAGCACTATAACGCTTGGCGCCGGCGGCTCGGCGGGCAGTGAGGGTCCTATCGCGTGTACGGGTGCCGCTATCGGCGGCAATATGGGTCGCTGGTTCGGCTTCCCGCCTCACATGGTGATGATCATGATCGGTTGCGGTGCCGGTGCCGGTATCGCAGGCATTTTCAAGGCTCCTCTTGGCGGCGCGCTGTTCACGCTCGAGGTGATGCGTCTGCCAATGAGCACAATACCGGTGCTCGCGCTTCTGGTCTGTACGGTCACGGCGGGCATGACCGCCTACGCGCTCGGCGGATTCACGCTCGATTTGTCGATGGAAGAGGCGTCGGCGGCGTTCGACATCTCGATGCTGCCGTTTGTTATAGCGCTCGCATTGCTGTGCGGGGGATATTCGCTCTATTACAGCTATATAATGAAGGTGGTCGAACATCTGCTCGCTCGTTTACGCCGTCCGTTGATTCGCAATATTGCCGGCGGTGCAATGCTTGGTCTGGCGATTTTCCTGTTCCCGTCGCTTTACGGCGAGGGGTATGGTGTGATAGGTCAGGTGCTTAACGGCCGACTGGCTGCCGTGACGGCCGACGGCCCGTTTGCCGATGCCGGCGGCGGTATATGGCTGCTGACATCTGTGTCGTTGGGCACGGTGGCTTTGAAATGTTTCGCCACATCGGCCACCAACAATGGCGGTGGCGTGAGCGGCGATTTCGCTCCCACTCTGTTTGCAGGATGCATGCTCGGATTGTTCTTTGTCGCTGTGGTGAAAGCGCTGTGGCATGTCGATCTCCCTGTCGGCTTCTTCGCGCTGATGGGTATGGCGGGTGTGATGTCGGGAGTGATCCGTGCACCTCTCATGGCTTTATTGCTTGCAGTGGAAATGGTGGGTGCTTATGCAAGCTTTTTCCCGCTGATGGTGGTCACCACATTGTCGTTCGGCATCGTAAGGCTCTTTACGTCCGATGATTACTATTCAGGTCATATAGACCGGCCTAACGGCATCTTGTCGAAAATAGTCAAGCGCTGACGGCACTGTCTGTCGCGGTCGTGACGGCATGATCAGCGGTCAGCGGCGTGCCCGTGCCGAGCGTGTGCGCTTTTTTGATTTGCGGTGATGGCGTTTGGTGTAAGAGCCGTGTTTCTTTTTCGATGATTTGATCGATTTGGATTTCGACGGATTGTGGGTCAGTCCGAGGTAAGCCGATCTGACTTTTGATGTGAAATCGAAACTTTCGGCACACGGGCGCCCTTCGTCGTTGAGGCTGTGGGCGAAGAGCCATTCATAGGATTCAGGCATGTAGAAGAAACGTGCGGGCTGTGAGTGGTTCATGCCCGGAACGCGGTCGTAGATCAGTCGGGGCGTCGTCGGCTCGGCAAGGCGCATGGCGCTCACCACTTTGTCGCTTTCATTCACCGACACTGCGCGGTCGGCCGTGCCGTGAACAATCCAGAGCGGCACCTGGTTGAGGGCGGAGAGATTTTTCGAGGTGCCGCCTCCGCAGAAGGCCATGGCTGCGGCGATACGGTCGGGGTAGGCGGCTGCCACATCGATGGTGCCGTAGCCTCCGAGGCTCATGCCGAGGACGTAGACGCGCGTCGAGTCAACATTGCCGTTGTTCATCACCCAGTCGACAATATTCATCACTTTGCGCGGGTTCCACGATCCGCCCGGATTTTGCGGCGCTATGACGTAGGCGTCGATATCGCGGCCGCGCTCTATGGCGTCGATCGTTCCGTAGCGGCGCACGCGGTTGAGGTCGTTGCCGCAGAGACTTGCTCCGTGAAGAAACACTACGAGCGGCTTCGGCGTGTCGACGCTGACAGAGTCGGGCTCATAGAGCCAGAAATTGTAACCTTCGTCAACAACGCCGCGCTTGGCCGTGACGCTCTTGGCCGAGATATTGGATGCGAACAGTGCTACGAATGCTGAGAGAATGAGGAGCCGGAGTTTCATTTGAGTGTGATTTTGTAGATGGTTTTGCCGCGTGATCCTACAACGATGCTGTTGCCGGAAACAACGGGTGATGATTCAAAGTTGGCGCCCACCGGTGCGCGGTGGATGATTTTGCCGTCGGTGCCGTTGATGAGGTAGACGTTGCCGGCACAATCGGCTGTGACTATATAGAAGTTGCCGTCGGGGTCGGTGAATCCGACGGGCGACGACCAGGCGTAGTAGCGGAGCGGTGTTGAGTAAACGGTTTTTCCGGAGGCGCGGTCCATGGCCACGAACGATCCGTTGGAGCCGTCGGTGTTATGCACGCAGTTGGTGAAGATCATGCCGGAGCATTTGCCGCGTCCGGGCAGGGCAGTGGCATAATAGCCGCCGTCGAAGTGCTTTTCGTTGATGTCTTTGCGCTGCGCCGGCGTGCGGTTGCTCCATATCTCTTTGCCTGTGAGGGCGTCGAGCTTGACGAATGTGGCTTCGCTGACCCCTTCGTGCTCCACTTCGCATCCGGTGTAGATATAGGCGCGCCCCGATTCTTCAGTCACCACGGGCGTGGCGTCGGTGTCGTCGGGCAGTTTGTAGCGCCACACAGGCCGCAGGGTGGAGAGATTGACGCAGATCACATTGCCGGCATTGTCGGCAATGTAGCCATAGTTGCGGTACACCGACATCGACGATTCGAAGCCTGATGCCGTGCCGCCGACGGTGTAGCGCAATGCCGAATGAAGTGTGAGCGTGCCTTTGCCTATCAGAAACTTATAGAGCGTGCCGTTCTCGCCGGGGCGGAACAGAAACTGGCCGACTCTGACGGGCGAAGAGTCGTAGCTGTGCCATTTGCGCATGGCTTTCGGGTCGGGACCGAAGCGGTGGCTGATGGCCATTTTGTCGAGGTCGATGACGAGAGCCGACACCTCGGAGTGTGCCGAGAGCCCTTGCCCCACGTAGAGATTGCCATTGAGCGTCGGGTCGAGCGACACGGTGCCTTTTATCGGATTGCCGGTATTGATGGCTTTGCGCGAGACTTTGCCGGTGTTGAAGTCAATGAAATAGACGCGGCCGGAAAGCGATCCCACGATTATCTCGGATCTCGAAGCCGGATTCCCCGCTTCGGCAAACCGTTTCAGGCAGGAGTCGGGCCAGTCTACGAGCAGGGGCTGCCCGGTCCAGCCGGTGCCTCCGCCCCACGAGCCGTACTCGGTGGGAGTGAAGTCTTCGTCGGTGTCAAACTGCCATTCCACCTCAAACGTTGTTGGCGTTTTCGTGAGTTTGCCGCCGAAATCGGCATCGCGAAGCGCTCCCTTTCTGAAGGTGAAAGCCCCAGGGGTGTCGGTGTAGAGGTCGCTGATCGATTCCAGACGTCCGTCGACGCCGGTCTTGGCCACCTCGACGGTGTATTTCAATGCCGATGCCGATGCGAAAACCGTGTCGGGAAGCCATTCTATGACTCCGGATTCGTCGCTCTTGGCCGTAGTGCTGTCGCTCTTGGCCGCCGGCGTGGTGCCGTGGCCGCAGCCTGCAAGGCACGCGGCAGTCAAAGCTGAAAAGATTATTTTGGGGAATCGCAAGGGCATGTGTCGGTTTTCATGTTTCTCAAAACGATTGCAAAATTACTCATTAATATGGTCATTACCAAACATAAAGCCCGCGCGTCGCCCGATAGTTATAAACATTTAATAAACATTTAAGCCTCTTTGCAATAAAATTTAGGTAATTTTGTATCTTCAAATCATCGGCTGTGGCCGTAAGGTCGGCAAGCGTGGGAATAAGTAATTATGGCAGTTTCTTCAACGGTGAAAATAGATATGCTGAGCGGGTCTTTGTTCAAGAAGATCCTCGTCTTTTCGCTGCCTCTTGTGGCAAGCGGAGTGCTTCAGCAGTCGTTCAATGCTGTCGATGTGGTGGTGGTCGGGCGCTATTGCTCGCATCAGGCACTGGCGGCAGTGGGAAGCAACGGCGCCATAATCAACATTCTCATCAATCTTTTCATCGGCATCTCCATCGGCTCGAATGTGGTTATAGCCAATTATATAGGCCGCAAAAACGAATCGGGAATACGTAAGGCTGTGGCCACCTCGATGGCCATTGCCGTGGGTAGCGGTGTGCTCTTGCTTGTGCTCGGTTCGATTCTTGCGCGTCCGTTGCTCGAACTGATGAACACCCCGCCCGATGTCATCGATCTCGCCACGCAGTATCTGCAATTGTTTTTCCTCGGCATGCCGTTCATGATGGTCTACAATTTCGGCTCGGCGATAATGCGAAGCATGGGCGACACACGCCGCCCGTTCTACAGCCTTGTGGTGGCCGGCATAGTCAATACGCTGCTCAATCTCGTGCTTGTGATCCGGTTCGATATGGGCGTGGCCGGAGTGGCTATAGCCACGGTGGTGGCCAACATCATCAACGCCGCGTTCATCACCTTCTGGCTGCTCCGTGAGGACGACCCTTTCCGCCTGTCGCTGCGCAAGGTGCGGCTGCATGCCACACAGATGCGGCAGATGCTGCAGATCGGCGTGCCGGCCGGACTGCAGGGCATGGTGTTTTCGATAGCCAACATCTTCATCCAGTCGGCCATCAACCGCTATGGCTCGAGCGCCGTGGCCGGCTCGGCGGCAGCGCTCAACTATGAGGTCTATTGCTATTTTATAATGGTGGCATTCTGCCAGGCGGCTACGGCTTTTGTCAGTCAGAACTATGGCGCCGGGCTCTACGACCGTTGCCGGCGCGCTTTCCGGCTCTGCATGATCATGAGCGTTGTAGGTGTCGGTCTGGCTAATCTGCTCATCGTGTGGCAGGACCGCTTCTTTCTCGGCATATTTTCATCGGATCCCACGGTGGTCGACTACGGCATCACGCGACTGCATTACGTGCTGCTGTTGCAGTTTATGGCGTCGAGCTATGAGATCAGTGGCTCGGCATTGCGCGGCCTGGGCTATTCGATGACGCCGATGGTGCTTACGGTGTTCGGCACATGCGTGCTCAGGCTCGTGTGGATCTATACGGTTTGCGCTTCTGTCACCGATTTCAGCCTGCTGCTGTCGGTCTACCCCATAAGCTGGGCCATAACGGGGGCTGCGGTCTACATTGCCTACCGCAGAATCTCAACGCGTCTGTTCAACGACCGCCTGCGTAAAATAGCCTGATTTGTAAGGGGAGGGGTGGGTGCTTAAAGCCGGTTGGCATATATTATCGAACCGGCTATTATTATCGAACCGGCTCTTAAAGCCGGAACGGAATGGTGAGCCGATAGAGCACCGGCACTTTCTCATTGCCTATTCTGCCGCTTTCCCAGCGGGGCATGTTGCTGATGATGCGTGCCGCTTCCAAGCCGAGACTGTGGCACGGAGCACGGAGAATGGTGATATTGTTGATCGAGCCGTCGGTATCGATGATGAAAGAGCATATCACTCGACCCTGGATTCCTTGCTCATAAGCGTCGCGCGGATACACGCGTTCGCTGTTGATGTAGCTGTTAAGCGCTGTCTCACCGTTGGGGAAATTAGGATAGACATCCACGAAATCGAGCAGGTATGCACAAACAGGCTGCTGTTCGCCGGGACGGATGAATCCCACCGTCCGCGAATATTGTGCCGTGACGGCCAACGATGAAAAAAGCAGGGCTGAAAGGGCAATTGTCAGTCGTAATTGCAAAATTCTTTTCATGAATGTGTGCTCCTATGCAGTGATAATTAGTTGGTTTTGATGGGGCAAAAATATAACCTGCCTATGAATCGCGCAAATCACTCACTTCTTTTTTGAGAATGATTATTATTGTTTTATTTTTGTTGACAAATTCCCAATCCAAATTAACTATAATTTAGTAATCCCGCATCCCGCATCCTGCATTATTAATTGTGCATCGTGCATTAAAAAAATCCAAATAGGGTATAATATCAATAATTCCTCGCCGTTTATAATAAAATGTGCCTGACACACATCTTAACCGCAATGATTAAAATCAAGAATCTACGCATAGTTTCGCTGGCCGCTATGATGGCCGTTGCAACATCGGCAATCGCTTCCGACAGCTCGCCGGCTTACAACTTTCTGAATATCCCCTCGTCGGCCCGCGTCTATGGCCTCGGCGGCGTCAACATCTCGAATATCGACGACGATATCAATAGTGTCGATCAGAACCCGGCGCTCCTCGGCCCTGAATTCGACATGCAGATCGGCGTCAATTACATGCGTTATATTGCCGATGCCAACTTTGCCGGCGTCAAATTCGGAACCCGCGCTTCGGATCACGGAGCTTGGGCCGTCGGATTGCAATATTACGGCTACGGCTCAATTACAGGAACTGATGAGATAGGAAACCTCACCGGCGATTTCTCGCCTAAGGACCTTAATATCCACGGTCTCTATTCGCATGATATCACCGACCGTCTGCGCGGTGGCATCGCCCTGAAATTCCTCTACAGCTCCTATGGCGACTTCTCGGCATTTGCCGTGGCCACCGACCTGGGCATCAACTACTACGATCCCGACCGGGATCTTTCGCTCTCGGCCGTCATCGCCAATCTCGGCGGTCAGGTAAAGCGCTTCCAGGACCGCTACGACCGTCTGCCCGTCGATCTGCGGCTCGGCTGGACGCAGTCGTTCGGCTCGCTCCCTATCCGATTCTCTATCACGGCATGGAACCTGACCAAATGGAAGATGCCCTATTACGAAACCGGCGACGGCACTACTGACGATGACTTCGAAATCAAATCGTCGTTCGCCTCAAATCTTTTCCGCCACCTCGTCTTCGCCGCCGACTTCGTGCCCTCGGAGAAATTTCACATCGGCATCGGCTACAATTATAAGACACGCACCGACATGAGCACCTATTCACGCAATTTCCTTTCGGGATTTTCTATCGGTGCCGGCCTCAATGTCAGCTCGTTTAAGTTCGGCATCGCCTATGCCCAGCCTCACAGCGGAGCCTCCACTTTCATGTTAAACATCTCAACCAACCTCACCGAGCTTTTGCAATAACCAAGCCCGTGTCGTTCAATTATATTATGGATCAGAAGAAACCGTTAATCACCATTGCCGTCGACGGCTACTCGTCGTCGGGCAAAAGCACTATGGCCCGTCAGCTGGCCAAAACCATCGGTTACAAATACATCGATTCAGGCGCCATGTATCGCGCCGTCACGCTCTATGCCATGCGCCACGGCATGATCCTTCCCGATCAGAGCGTCGATGTGGAAGCCCTCACGGCGGCTCTGCCTCAGGTGAAGGTGACGTTCGGCCGCGACGGCGACACTCAGTTCACCATGCTCAACGGCGAAAACGTTGAGAGCGAGATCCGCTCGATGGCCGTGAGCAATTGCGTCTCGGCCGTGGCCGCCATCCCGGCAGTGCGCCATGCGCTCGTGGCCATGCAGCAGCAGATGGGACGCGAAAAAGGCATCGTCATGGATGGCCGCGACATCGGCACTACGGTGTTCCCCGACGCCGAGATGAAAGTGTTTGTCAATGCATCGGCCCAGACACGTGCTCAACGCCGCTTCTCGGAGCTGATCGAAAAAGGCGCTGCCACCACCTTCGAAGAAGTGCTCGCCAATGTGATCAACCGCGACCATATCGATGAGACTCGTGAAGAGAGCCCATTGCGTCGCGCCGACGATGCCGTCGTGCTCGACAATTCCACCATGGCCATCGCCGACCAGAACAAGTGGATGCTGGATCTCTACGAAAAGATTGTGAATGACCTCTGACCATCCGACACTTACTGTGACGCCAATCATTGAAATAGACAGCGATTCGGGTTTCTGCTTCGGAGTGACTTCGGCCATTTCAAAGGCTGAGGCCGAGCTCGTGGCCGACATGCCGCTCTATTGCCTGGGCGACATAGTGCACAATTCCGATGAGGTGGACCGTCTGCGCCAGAAGGGTCTTATAACAATATCCCACGAGGAACTGGCCGGACTTCATGATGTCAAGGTGCTATTGCGCGCCCATGGCGAACCGCCGTCTACCTACGCCACGGCCCGCCGTAACAACATCGAGGTCATCGACGCGACATGCCCCGTCGTGCTCACGCTCCAGCGGCGCATCAAAGCCCGCTACGACACGCCTCAGCCGCCGCAGATTGTGATTTATGGAAAAGCCGGACACGCGGAGGTGAACGGCCTTGTCGGACAGACCGACGGCAATGCCATCGTGGTCGAGGACTCCGACACGCTCGCCGCCATCGACTTCTCGCGCCCGATAGCCGTGTATTCGCAGACCACCATGCCCCTCGACGGTTACCGCTCGATGTGCGCAAGGATAAAATCGATGGCCAAGACCCCCGACGCCGTGGAATGTCACGACACCATCTGCCGCCGGGTGGCCAACCGTGTCGACGGCCTCCGGCGCTTCGCCGCCGACCACGATGTGGTGCTCTTTGTCAGCGGCAAGAAAAGCAGCAACGGCCGCGTGCTTTTTGAACGATGCCACGATGCCAACGTCCGCAGCCATCTCATAGCCAACGCATCCGAGATTCAGCCGCAGTGGTTCGACGGCGCCCGGAGTGTGGGTATCTGCGGAGCCACCTCTACACCACGCTGGTTGATGGAAGATGTGAAGTCGGCTGTCATGACGTTACTGCCGGATATTAATCAGCCGCAAAACTGAAACATGGACAATTTCGTTGCAATCGACGTTGAAACAGCCAACCAGTATCCCACAAGCGTCTGTGCGGTGGGCGCGGTGAAGGTGATCGACGGCGCGATTGCGGCAACCTATTACACTCTTGTCCGTCCCACCCCCAATTTCTATATCACCCGATTCACGGAGGAGGTTCACGGACTGAGCCGTGCCGACACCGACGCCGCTCCGACCTTTTCAGCCATAATGCCCGGATTGCGGCAGTTTATCGGCGATCTGCCGCTCGTGGCTCACAACGCGCGTTTCGACGCCGGATGCCTGCGCTCTTCGGCCCGCGCTTACGGCATCGATTTCCCCGATCAGCCGTTCTACTGCACGCTCGAAGCCTCGCGCCGTCTCATCCCGAAGTCGCTTTGCGCCTCGCACAGCCTGCCTTATGTCGCCGATTTCCTCGGCATTCCGTTCACCAACCATCACAATGCCCTGGCTGATGCCGAGGTATGTGCCAAAATAGCTATGACCATCCTATGATACAGATTCTTTTACACCGCCGCGCCGTCGCCACGCTGCTCTTCTCAGTGGCGCTTGTCGTGCTCTCGTGCAGCAGCAACGACTATGCCGATGCCTACGACGCCACGGCGTCAACAGGAGCCCGCGCCGAACAGCAGCCCAAGCCTTCGCCCGCGTCGTCTCAGTCTGTGCCGTCCACTGCGCCGGAGCAGCCTGCCGCACAACCGGCGCCCGATGCAGCCGCCGACGCCGCTGAGGACGGCGACTTCGACAAAGCCTACGATCTCGGATTCCGCGCCGCCTCGCGCATGCTCTCGCGTTGCCGTACCGACAATGAGATCCGCAATGAACTGCTCGACCTGCGTGCACGTGAATATGCCATCCGCTCGCAGGTAGGGTCGGGCGCAGCCGACGCATACATCAAGGGCATCCACACATGCATCGAACAGCAGTCCGACACGCTCGCCGCAACACTTTTTCAATAAATCGTAACCCACTGACAGCCAGCCGAAAAGCAAATAAAATTGAATAATAAAAAAGATTTTGCTATCTTTGTAGGTCAAAAGCTTTTAAGCGATCATTAATTTTTTAAAACATAAAAAGATATGAGTCTAAACATCATTGTGCTCGCCAAGCAGGTGCCTGATACCCGCAACGTGGGCAAAGATGCTATGAAGGAGGACGGTACAATCAACCGTGCCGCGCTCCCGGCCATCTTCAATCCCGAGGACCTGAATGCACTCGAGCAGGCGCTCCGCCTAAAAGATGCCAACCCCGGATCAACAGTGACCATTCTCACCATGGGCCTGCCGCGTGCTGCCGAAGTGATTCGTGAAGCAATGTTCCGTGGCGCCGACGGCGGCATCGTGCTCACCGACAGAGTGCTCGGCGGTGCCGATACACTGGCCACTTCTTATTCTCTTGCTCAGGCAGTTAAGAAATTCGGCAACTACGACATCATTCTCGGCGGTCGTCAGGCTATCGACGGCGATACCGCACAGGTGGGTCCGCAGATAGCCGAAAAGCTTGGCCTTCCGCAGGTCACCTACGCAGAGGAAATCCTCGACCTCAAGGACGGTCATGTCACAGTGAAACGCCGTCTCGAAAACGGTTTCGAAGTGGTGAAATCGCCGCTGCCCTGCGTTGTCACTGTCAACGGTTCGGCTGCCGAATGCCGCCCGCGCAACGCCATGCTCCTTCAGAAATACAAATATGCAGCCTCGACTTCGGAAAAAGCCAAACTTCCCGAGAAGCAGCAGGCTCTTCTGGAAAAACGGCCCTATCTCAATATTGCCGAATGGGGCGCCGCTTTCGTCGACGCTGATCCTGCGCAGATCGGCATGCCCGGTTCGCCTACTAAAGTCAAGGCCATCGAAAACGTGGTGTTCACCGCCAAGGAATCACGCTGTCTCGACAACGACGACCAGCAGATTGAAGGCCTCATCAAAGAACTCATAACCAACCACACCATCGGCTAATCATCCATCAATCTTAAAAATCATGACAGACCAGAACAACCTGATAGTATATTGCGAGTTTGAGGACGGCAAAGTGGCCGACGTCAGCCTCGAACTGCTCACCAAGGGCCGTAAGCTCGCTTCCGAGCTTGGCGTGAAACTGGAAGCCGTGGTGATTGGCGACAATCTCGACGGTGTTGAAAACCAGCTCTTCCCCTATGGCGCCGACGTAGTCTATAAAGTAGCCGACAAACGGCTCTATCCTTACACCTCCAATCCGCATGCCGCAGTGCTCATCAATCTCTTCCGCGAGATCAAGCCTCAGGTGTGCCTCATGGGTGCCACTTGCATCGGCCGCGACCTCGGCCCCCGCGTTTCGTCCTGCCTCCACAGCGGTCTTACCGCCGACTGCACATCGCTCGAAATAGGCCCCCACACCGATCCCAAGACCGGTAAAGAATACGAAAACCTCCTCTATCAGATCCGTCCGGCTTTCGGCGGCAACATCGTTGCCACGATCGTCAACCCCGAGTGTCGTCCCCAGATGGCTACCGTTCGCGAGGGCGTGATGAAAAAAGAGATCTTCGATCCCGAGCATAAAGGCGAAGTGATCGATCTCGATGCCAAAAAATATGTTTCCGACGAGGATTTCGTAGTTGAAATCATCGACCGTCAGATCGAGAAATCAAAAATCAACATCAAAAACGCTCCCATCATTGTTGCCGGCGGCTACGGCATGGGTTCGAAAGAAAACTTCGAGCTCCTCTACAAACTCGCCGAGGCTCTCGGTGGCGAAGTAGGCGCATCACGCGCTGCTGTCGATGCCGGTTTCTGCGAACATGCACGTCAGATCGGCCAGACCGGTGTCACCGTCCGACCGAAACTCTACATAGCTTGCGGCATCTCCGGTCAGATCCAGCATATCGCCGGCATGCAGGACAGCTCGATCATCATCTCCATCAACAACGATCCCGACGCCCCGATCAATACCATCGCCGACTTCGTGATCAACGGCAATGCCGAGGACGTGATCCCCAAACTCATTAAATATTACAAAAAGAACTCTAAGTAAATCCCATAGCCATGGCTAATTTCTATAATGACAATCCCGATCTGAAGCATCATCTCACGCACCCCCTGATGCAGAAGATCGTTGAACTCAAAGAACGCAACTTTGCCGACGCAGAAAAATATGACTATGCGCCCCTCGATTTTGAGGACGCTATGGATTCCTACGACAAAGTGCTCGAAATCGTAGGTGAAATTTGCGGCGGAAAGATAGCCGAAAACGCCGAAGATGTCGATCATCAGGGTCCCCACGTTGAAAACAACCGCGTGGTTTATGCCGACGGCACAAAGGAAAACCTCGACCTCTGCCGCAAGGCCGGCCTCATGGGCATGGCAATGCCGCGCCGTCTGGGCGGTCTCAACTTCCCGATCACCCCTTACATCATGGCCGCCGACATCGTCAGCCGCGCTGACACCGGTTTTGAAAACCTCTGGGGCCTTCAGGACTGCGCCGAGACCATCTACGAGTTTGCCAGCGAAGACCAGAAACAGCGCTTCATTCCACGCGTATGCAAAGGCGAGACGATGTCGATGGACCTCACCGAACCCGATGCCGGTTCCGACCTCCAGAGCGTGATGCTCAAAGCCACCGAACAACCCGACGGCACATGGCGCCTCAACGGTGTGAAACGTTTCATCACCAACGGCGACAGCGACATCCATCTCGTGCTCGCACGTTCGGAAGAAGGAACAAAGGACGGACGCGGACTGTCGATGTTTATCTACGACAAGCGCGACGGCGGTGTCAACGTGCGCCGCATCGAAAACAAGATGGGCATCAAAGGATCCCCCACTTGCGAGCTCACATACAAAAACGCCAAAGCCGAGCTTTGCGGATCACGCCGTCTGGGCCTTATCAAATATGTGATGGCCCTCATGAACGGTGCCCGCCTCGGCATCGCCGCTCAGAGCGTGGGCGTCAGCGAACGCGCCTACCGCGAAGCTCTCGCTTATGCCAAGGAACGCAAACAGTTCGGCAAAGCCATCATCGAATTCCCGGCCGTCTATGAAATGCTCGCCGTGATGAAGGCCAAACTCGATGCCAGCCGCGCACTCCTTTATGAGACAGCACGTTTCGTTGACGTCTACAAAATCTATGAGGATATCGCCAAAGAGCGCACCCTCACTCCCGAGGAACGCAAAGAGATGAAGGCTTACACAAAGCTCGCCGACGCTTGCACGCCGCTCGCCAAAGGGCTTGGCAGCGAATACTGCAACCAGAACGCCTACGACGCTATTCAGATCCACGGCGGTTCGGGCTTCATGAAGGACTATGCCTGCGAACGCGTTTACCGCGACGCCCGCATCACTTCCATCTATGAAGGCACAACGCAGCTTCAGGTCGTGGCTGCTATCCGCCACGTCACCACCGGCACTTATCTCGGCATGATCCGCGACTATGAGGCTATCGAAGTGAAGGAATCGCTCCAGCCCCTCCGAAAAGTGCTCGCCGATCTCACCGCCCGCTATGAGGCTGCCGTCGCTTCGGTGCTTGAAGTGAAAGATCAGACCTACACCGACTTCATGGCACGACGCATGGTTGAAATGGCCGGCAACATCATCATGAGCCACCTGCTCATCCTCGATGCCAACCGCAACGAGGCCTTCACCAAATCGGCCGAGGTCTACAGCAAGATGGCACAGGCTGAAGTGACTAAACACGCCGACTTCATCGCCAACTTCACTCCCGCTCAGCTCGACGCCTACAAAGCTTAGAGCCTACTCCACAAAATTTGTTAACGTCAGGGCGGCGTATTTTCGAGTGAATTTCTTGAGTTGAAGAAGGAACGATGCGGGCATCGTGACTGATGAGACTCGAAGAAAGTCGCCGGAAAGATGCCGGTCAGTAAAAAATAATAATATTAAATGGAGCTAATTCCAAAAATCTGTTAATGCATTCACGACAAGAAAATATGTCAGAAATAACGAGGATCGCATCAGCACATCATCTTCGGCGCTGTGGCTCAATCGCATAGCCCGCTATGCTCAATCGCTCACAGCACCAAATCTGATGCACTGCTGCGACCCTGACGTTAACAAATTTTGTGGAATAGGCTCTTAATTGCTCATTGCGATATAATGCCGGCGGCTTCCTTTCCGGATGCCGCCGGCATTTTTATCGAGAGTTTGTGACGCTATGCCTTTGCGTATTGGCGGGAAAATGGTAAATTTGTTGTGATTTAATTTTCAAACGGATGAAATTCAGTGAGATTCCCGGTCATGAAACGGTGAAACAGCGCCTGCGTCAGATGGCGCTATCGGGCAAACTCCCGCACGCCATTTTGCTCGAAGGCCCCGCGGGCGTTGGCAAGATGGCTCTGGCACGTGCTTTCGCGCAGTATATCCACTGCGAGCATCCCGACCCCAACGGCGACGCTTGCGGCCGGTGTCATTCATGCCGCCTTCATGAAGCCATGAATCATATCGACACTCAGTATGTCTTCCCGGTGGTGAAAACCGACGGGATGAACTCCAATCCTGTTTCCGATGATTTCCGCGACCAGTGGGTGGAGTATCTCAAGGATCGTATCTACATGGACTATCAGGGCTGGACGGCGTTGTTCGGCAAGAAGAACGCGCAGTTGCTGACGTATGTCACCGAGAGTTCGGCATTGCTTCACCGCCTTTCGTTCACTTCGCATGTGTCGCGCTACAAGATCGTGGTGTGGTGGCTGCCGGAAAAGATGAACGAAGAGGCCGCCAACAAGCTGTTGAAAATGATCGAGGAACCGTTTGACGACACCATATTCATTATGGTGAGCGACCGTCCGCGCGACATCCTCCCCACCATTTATTCGCGCGTGCAGCGCATACCGGTGAAGCGGTTGCCCGATGAAACCGTGGCCCGCTATCTCTGCGACAACTATGAGATATCGGAAGCCGACGCTCTGGCGGCCGCCCACTTAGCCGAAGGCAACGTGGTGAAAGCCATGGAGGTGCTGAATCAGAGCAAGGAAACGGCCCTGTTCTTCGATATGTTCGTAAAGCTCATGCGTCTGGCCTATCAGAGAAATGTGGCCGAGCTGCGCCGCTGGAGTGACGATCTCGCCGCCTTGGGCCGCGACTGCGAGATCCGCTTCTACGATTATGCCATGCGCATGGTGCGCGAAAATTTCGTCTACAATTTCAATGTTCCCGAGATCAGCTATATGACATCGACCGAGGAACAGTTTTCGGTGCGTTTCGCCCGGTTTATCACTGTCGACAATGTGGAGCGTATCATCCGTGTATTCGACCGCGCGCGCACGGACATCGCCGGTAATGCCAACGGTAAGATTGTCAATCTCGATGTTACAATAAAAATCATAATGCTCCTCTTACCCAAGAAGCAATGACTCCATTTTTGCAACAAGTGGCTCGGGCCTATGCCGTCAGGGAAGCTGACAGTCTGCCCGACTTTTGCTTTGTGTTCCCCAACAAGCGAAGTGCTACATTCTTCACGCATTTTCTCAAAGAAGAGCTCGCCGGACACTGTGGTATCCTGCCCGAGGTGACCAATATCACCGACTTTGTAGCTTCGTTCTCCGATCTGTCGGAGGCCAACCGCTACGATCAGCTGTTCACGCTTTTCGATGAATACCGCAAGATGCCCGATGCCGATGCCGACTTCGACAAGTTTGTGTTCTGGGGCGATATGCTCATTTCGGATTTCAACGATGTCGACCGCTATCTTGTCGATGCCGATGCGCTGTTTGTCAACGTCAAGCGTCTGCGTGAGATCTCGAGCAATTATCTCACCGACGAGCAGCGCGAGGTGATCCGCCGTTACTGGGGCGAGGAACGCGGCTCTGAAGAAACCGAGCGTTTCTGGAATCATCTCGAGAAGGAGGATAAGACAAACCGTCACCCACGCTTTGTCAAATTGTGGAACGTGCTTCAGCCGCTCTATCATGCCTATTGCAATCGCCTCAGAGAGAAGGGCCTGGCCTCGTCGGGCATGCTCTACCGCAATGCCGTGAAGCGCGTCGCTGAGGCCGACGCTCCAGAGCTGCCTTTCGCCCGCTACATTTTCGTGGGCTTCAATGTGCTCTCCACCGCCGAGATAAAGATTCTGGCAACGCTTCAGAAACGCGGTCTCGCCGATTTTTACTGGGATTTCAATTCGCCCGCCTTTGCGATGGAGGACAGCCGTGCGGCTCGTTTCATGCGCCGCAATGTCAGGGAGTTCCCTTCGCGCTACCCTCTTGAGGAGGAGAAGATTACGTCTATTCCCGAAATTGAGATTCTCGGCGTTCCCTCCGAGATAGGGCAGGTGAAGGCGGCCGGTCATGCCATAAGCCAATGGGTGAAGACTGAGGTGATCGAAAATCCGGGGAATGCCATAGATACGGCCGTGGTGCTTCCCGACGAATCGCTTTTCATCCCGATGATCCATTCCGTCCCCGTCGTTATCGACAAGCTCAATGTCACTATGGGTTTCCCGATGCGGCTCAGCCCGATGTCGTCGCTGCTGCACAACATCGTCAGCCTGCAGCTGCGCTCACGCCTCCGGAGCGACGGTCGGCTCATTTATTTCTATGAGGATGTGCGCACGCTGCTCAACGCTCCGGCTCTGCGCGCCGTAAATCCCGACGGATGCGCCGCGCTGGAGCGTGAGATTCAGTCCAAAAGGCTTTTCTCCATACCGGCGGAGCTGATTGCCCGTCTGGTTCCGGAGCTGTCGCCTGTGTTCTTGCCTATCGAGCATCACGACGACCGCCGCGAGGTGCATGCCTACATCAGTCGTCTTTGCGATTTTCTCGATTCGACGCTTAAGAAGGGCGACGAGATCCAGCACCGGTTTGTCGAATCTTACCGCAAGGCTGCCAATGAACTTTTCGACGCCGCCGACCGTTTCGGCATCGAGATGATGGGTTCCTCGTCGTTCCGCCTTATCGAGCGCGCCCTCAGCTCCGACACGGTGCGGTTCGTAGGCGAGCCGTTGCAGGGACTGCAGCTGATGGGCGTGCTGGAGACACGCGCCCTCGATTTCAAAAACATCATCATGCTGTCGATGAACGAGAGGGTGTTCCCCCGGCGCCACTACACGCGGTCGTTTATTCCCGACGCGCTGCGCTATGGCTACGGCATGTCGACGATCGATTTTCAGGAGAGCATTTTCGCATATTATTTCTATCGCCTGATTTCGCGCGCCGAGCATGTCACGCTCGTCTACGATGCACGCGCCACATCGAGCAACATGAGCAATGAAATGTCGCGCTATATTGCCCAACTGCTTTATTTCTTTAGAGATAAGGATAAGATAAGCCATAAGCTCGGGCTCTACTCGGCGCAACGTTTCACCCCGCCGCCCATCTCCGTGACCAAGGACGATGCCATCATGGAAAAGATGAAGCGTTTCCTCGAAGGCGGGTCGTCCAACCTTTCGGCTTCGGCCATCAACTGCTATATCAATTGCCCGCTCTGCTTCTATCTGCAGTATGTCGAAGGCTTCAACGCCGAAAACGAGGTGACCGACTATATGGATTCGAGCACTTACGGCACCGTCGTTCACGCGGTGGCGCAGCGCATCTATGAGGGTTTGCGTCCCGAGGGTAGCACCGGGCCGGTCACCGTGACGGAGTCAATGCTCAGCCACCTGATGGATCCCGCCAATGTCACCGTCGACCGCTACATCACCGAAGCTATCAACCGATGCTACAATCATTTGCCGGATGACAAGCTGCAACAGCCGCTTGTGGGCGAATCGCTGGTGTTGGGTAAGGTGATCCGCACCAATCTCAATGCCATGCTCCGGATCGATATGGGGCTGTGCCCGTTCACGTTCATCGGGGCCGAGCATGAGATGAAGGGCGTTCTGAAGATCAACGATGAGCTGACTATCAACGTGAAGCAGATCATTGACCGTATCGACAAGGTGGGCGACAGAATCCGTTTTGTCGATTACAAGACCGGTTCCGATCAGCTCAGCGCCACTTCCATTAGCTCGCTTTTCGACACTAATCAGGACCGACGCGCTAAGGCCATCCTCCAGCTCCTGCTCTATTGCCACATCTACAACACGCTCGAAGGCAAGGATCTGGCCATTCAGCCTGTCGTCTATAAGATGCTCGACCTCGCGCTGAGGGGTGTGGTGCCGTTGAAAATCGGTGAGCCTCTCTTCGACTATCACGTTGTCGCCGATGAATTCCTGGATTGTCTGCGCAAAAAAATCGGGGAGATGTTCGACCGTAATGTCCCGTTTGTACAGGCGCAAAAACCGAAAAACTGCACGTTCTGTCAGTTTAAGGCTATGTGCGGTCGTGAATAATCTGCCGGTTATGAGTGGCCTCTACATCCATATTCCGTTTTGCCACAGCAAGTGTCACTACTGCGATTTCTATTCCGGACCGCTTGCGTGCGACCACGACCGATACATCGACGCGCTTATCCGTGAGCTGTATTGCCGCAGCGGCGAGATAGAAATGCCGCCACGCACTATATATATAGGTGGCGGCACGCCGTCGCTGCTGTCGGCCGAACGCCTCGGGCGTCTTTTTGCCGCGCTGCCCGCTGAGGCCGCCGAAGAATTTACCATTGAGGTGAACCCGGAGGATGTCATCGGCGAATTTGCCGCTTTCGTGGCGTCGTCGCCGGTCAACCGGGTGAGCATGGGCGTGCAGTCGGCCGACGATGATATCCTGCGCCGGATCGGGCGGCGTCACAGCTGGGCCGATGTGGTGACCGCCGTTAGCCGTCTGCGCGATGCGGGCATCGCCAACATCAGCCTCGATCTGATATTCGGTCTGCCCGGTCAGACGCTGGAGGGATGGAGCCGGACGGTCGATGCCGCTTTGACCCTGTGCCCGCAGCATCTGTCGGCTTATTGCCTGATGTATGAGCCGGGCACGCGGCTGAGCGCTATGCTCCGCGCCGGCAAGATAGAGGAGACCGCGCCGGAGGTGCTTGAACGTATGTACATGATTCTCTGCGAAAAGACTGCTTCGGCCGGTTTCCGGCATTATGAGATCTCCAATTTCGCCCTTCCGGGATATGAGTCGCGGCACAATTCGTCGTACTGGAATCTGACGCCTTACCTTGGAATCGGGGCGGCCGCTCACAGTTTCGACGGCGATGTGCGCCGCAGCAATCCTGCTGACATTCAGGAATATGTGTCTTCTGATGGCCCTGTCTTCGCAACGGAGCATCTCAGCAACGGCGAGCGCATCGACGAGTATCTGCTGATCAGGCTCAGAACGGCCGAAGGTGTTGATATGGCCGACTATGAGCGGCATTTCGGCGCTGAGGAAGCGAGGCGCCTTCTGACGGCGGCTGAGGCGCATCTTGCTGCCGGACGCCTGCTGCTTGCCGACGGGCGGCTGCGCATCCCCGAGCGCCATTGGCTTATCACGGATTCTATCCTCGTCGACTTGTTCAGTCAGTCGTGGTGATATGGCTCGCCGCGGAGTATGGTCATGGCGCGGTAGATCTGCTCAGTGAAGAACAGGCGTATCATCTCGTGAGAGAATGTCATTTTCGACAGCGACAGCTTGGCATCGGCGCGGGCATACACTGCGTCGGAGAAGCCGTAGGGGCCGCCGATCACGAAAATGAGCCGCTTGAGTCCCGACGACATGCGGCGGTCGATGAATGTGGCGAATTCGCGCGACGTCATCTGCGTGCCGCGTTCGTCCAATAGCACCACATAATCCGATGGCTGAAACGCCGACAGCATCCGCTCGCCTTCAAGCTCTTTCTGACGCTCTTCCGACAGCGAGCGAGTGGCCTTGATGTCGGGGATAACGGTCAGAGCAAAAGGCAGATAATGGCCGATGCGCTCGGTGTACACGCGTATGCCTTCCTCGAGGTGGCGGGTCTGTGTCTTGCCTACGGCGAACAGTTCTATTTTCATTCGTTTACGCTCTACTTGTTTGCTTTTTGAAGGCTAATTAGTAAATTTGCACAAAAGTAACAAATCAACACGAAATTATGAAAACCAAAGACGAGCTTATCGATGATTTGCTGACACTGGCATTCGCTGAAGATGTCGGCGACGGCGACCATACAACACTGTCAACCATTCCCGCCGGCGAAATGGGACGCCAGCATCTTCTCGTGAAAGAGGAGGGTATCCTTGCCGGGGTAGAGATAGCGAAAAAAGTGTTTGAAAAATTCGACCCGTCACTGAAGATGACGGTGTTTATCCACGACGGCGCTCACGTGAAGCCCGGCGATATAGCCTTTGTCGTTGAAGGCCCGGTGCGCTCTCTTCTTCAGACGGAGCGCGTGATGCTCAACATCATGCAGCGCATGAGCGGCATAGCCACTACCACCGCCCGCTATCAGAAACGCCTCGAAGGCTTGAAAACCAAGGTGCTCGACACCCGCAAGACCACTCCCGGCATGCGCATGCTCGAAAAAGAGGCCGTGCGCATCGGCGGCGGATGCAACCACCGCATCGGCCTGTTTGATATGATTCTGATCAAGGACAATCATGTCGACTTTGCCGGAGGCATTCCTCAAGCTGTAGCTGCCGCTAAAGCATACTGCAAGCAGACAGGCCGCGATCTCAAAATCGAAGTGGAGGTGCGCAATGCCGATGAGATCAATCAGGCTCTCGAGGCCGGCGTTGACCGCATCATGCTCGACAATTTCACGCCTGAGCGCACCCGAGAGGCCGTGAAGCAGATAGCCGGCCGCACCGAGATCGAATCGTCGGGCGGCATCACCCTCGACACATTGCGCGATTATGGCGAATGTGGCGTTGACTTCATATCGGTAGGCGCGCTGACTCACTCGGTCAAAGGCCTCGATATGAGCTTCAAAGCCTGCTGAGTCTCAGAGCCGGCTCGACCTATATGATCGAACCGAGGTTCAGCATGTCATCCACCGAAAATTCCTTAAAGCCGTCAATCACCGTGGCGGCTTTTCCTATGAGCTCCTGTCGGGGATAGGTGGTGGCGAGAGCGATGACTGTGGCTCCCGACGCATTCCCGGCTTTAATCCCCTGCAGCGAGTCCTCAAACACGAAGCAGTCGTGCGGATCGCATCCTATGGCTTCGGCCGCTTTGAGATAGCCTTCGGGATCGGGCTTCGACCGGGTTATCATCGAGGCGTCGATCACCTCCTCGAAGTAATCGCGCAGCGTGGGGTGCTGCTTGAACAGCAGCTGCATCTTGCGGTCGTCGCTGCTGGTCACTATGGCCGCCGTGATGCCGCGCCGGCTCAGCTCGTCGAGAAATTCCGTCACGCCGTCGTAGAGCGGATACTCCATCGTGGCCTGAAAGCGGTCGATGCGCCTGAGGATGTCGTCGACCACGGCCTGATCATCGTAGTGCTTCAGAATCTCGGGTAGGGTAGTGCCCTTGATTGCGATGGCATAGTTGTCGATGCCGGTGGGATATATGCGGTCGATCTCCGACCAGAAAAGTGTGTAGGTCGATTCGCTGTCAATCAGCACGCCGTCGAGGTCAAACAAAGCTCCGTGTTTAGTCATATGCTTTTTTTATTTCGTTTTCCGGTGCAAAATTAACAATAACGAGTCAGAAACCGGCGCCGAACACCTGAAAAATACTTTGAATCGCTGCCGGAACATGCCGGAACATACCGGTCGCGCCGACATGGTTGTGAATGCCATGGCGTCTGTAACGGCAGTGTTGACGCATTTTCATCTAAGTGCGCCTGAATTGTGACACGTTCGATAAATGTGTTACAATGTGGTTGTGTTGTTTGTTAGTCAACAAAAGTGAAGTTAAATTTGCATTAATAAAATACAAGCGTAATGGCTATCAAGCAAAAAAGGATACTGATTATCCTGGCAATTATTATACCCGTCATAATCCTGTTGGGCGGCCTTATATTTTTTGCCTCCCGAACATCGCAGACCGACATCATTGCGGAAAAGCCCAATGGTTGTCTGGGCGAAATGCCCGTCAAAAACGATCTTCAAGTTGTGGAGCTCCGTCCGGGACTCTCGTTTCATATCGATACAGGAGCTGATTTCAGCACCATCACCGAGCATGATCTTGCCGTGCTCGATTCTCTCGGATTCAAATACGAGCGCAGCTTCTATCCCGTGATCGGACGTGACGGCCGCGGCGACGTGAAGTTCGAGACCGTGCGTTACACCGTCACCCTCCCTCTGTATAAATGGACAGTCGAACCCGACTCCACCGGCGAAAGCAAATACGAGTGTCAATATAGCGACATGAACATATTGCATAATGTCGACTTCGTACCGTCGCGCACCGGGTTCTCAGTGCTCGGAATCGATTTCCTCGAAAACTTCAAAGTGGAATTCCGCGGCAATGAAAAAATGATTGCATTGTATTTCAACACACCGAAAGGCTACGAACATTCCACCCCGCTGAAACCTAAAAAGACATTCCTCAACATCCTCACCCTCAGCCGCCGCTACTATATTGAGATGATGGTCGACGGCGATGTTAACGATTATTTCCTCGATACCGGCATTCAGCATGCATTCGTAAAGCGTCCCTCCGATGAGCTCACCCCCGGCGGTAAGCACATATCCAATGAAAATATCCAGTCGCTCCGCGGCAAATATCCTGCGCTTGTCGACCCCGACGGATGGCTCAAAATCGGCGAACGCGAAGGCAAAGCAAAAATTTACTACTACGACAACGACGAAGAAAACTATGCCGTGAACATGTTTAATATGTTCCGCAATAGGGACATATTGCTCGATTTTCCCGGCCACACCTTCTGCTTCAGCAAGTAACACTCATCCATCTCAAAACTCCGACGGCAACGCCATTCACGTGCGCAACCCTTCACTGAAGACGAGAGAACTAAAATGACCTTGTACTTCCGATTGGGCTCTTCATTGAAATCTTATCGAAACTTTCCGGGCAAAAAATCGGGCAAACTATTGTCCAATTCAAATAAAAGCCCTACCTTTGTCCTCACAAAACCAATCCGTCTCCTACGGATAAGAATGGTACCTTGGCCGAGTGGTTAGGTAACGGTCTGCAAAACCGTTTACAGCAGTTCGATTCTGCTAGGTACCTCCATCGACACCCGACCTCGTCGGGTGTCGGCATTTTAAATGGAGATTGCCTCCCTTGTGGTCGGCGAGCTGGATGGCTGTCTGCATAGAAAAAGTGCTTTATCGTACTATCCATAACTACGGTAAAGCACTTTTGGGGAATGACAAGGAATTTTTAAGGGCTTATGGAGTTTATCTTCCTGACAATCAATGCCCCGGTGTCCATCTTTTTAAAGACTTCACCCATCTTGTTCCGATTCTCAGACATCGTATTGGAGTTCTGATCAATAGACCGCCGGAGATTTTCCCACTCAGTCGAGCCCTTTTTCCCCTCGGCCTCAAGCTGTGCCATCGCTTTCCTGGTAGCGTTTGTCTCTGCCTGAAGCTCTTTATTCGCTTTTTCAAGTTTATGATACTCTTCCTGAGCCTGCGTTGCATTCAGCGTCAGAACCCATTTAATATAGTCGGGATTAAGTTTTGCCATTGCGTTAACATATAAATATTAACGCAAAGATATTATCAACGAAAAATGATAGAAAGGACGTTAAAAAGCGCCACAATCACCACAATTTCCACCATCACCCCCGTGATTACCCCCAGTGAAAGGTGGCACCCATAGCACACCATTCGTTGGCCGTTCGCGTCCGTCGCACATCCGGTCAATTTCCCGGGCTGTTTGACGATCCAACTTCTTATAGTATTTTTTGTTAATCCTGCGACTCATTTCGTTAAATTCCCTTACGATGCGTCTCTTGCGGATCTCCTGAATATTCCAGACACGGACAATCGCACGGCCTTTACGGGTGAAGAAGTAGAAGTAAAACATAGCTATGAAAGCACCTCCTACAAAAGCAAAAGCCGTATAGCCTGCAACGTCATGACCAAAGCCAAACACCGGCTCAAGGACGGCGGCAAGAATCACGATCAAAACCAGTATGATGAAAAACAGCACTACCATAGCTCATTTCATAATCACAAATATAGCGCTTTTCCCTTTAAATTCCAAGAGCTGCGCAATATATTCAAAAAATAGTGTCCATCGAGCGCAAGCAACGGCTGCTTCCAGCCGCAGTAGGCTCTTAAATATCTGAATTATAAGATGTAAGGCTGCCGTCGGAAGTATGCCGCCGCTCCTGACCCCGCCTGTCGCCAACCGTGCAATTGCAAACGCATAGGAGCGGCGGCTTCCAGCCGCCGGTTAACGTTTAAGTAATTGATTAATATTTGTTAAGCTTGTCGGCGGCAGTATGCCGCCGCTCCTAACTCCGCCTGTCGGCAACCGTTCAATAGCTAACGCATAGTAGCGGCGGCTTCCAGCCTCCGGAGTCGGCTTAAGTAATTGATTAATATTTGGTAAGCTTGTCGGCGGCAGGATGCCGCCGCTCCTAACCCCGTCTGTCGGCAACCGTTCAATAGCTAACGCATAGGAGCAGCGGCTTCCAGCCGCCGGAGAACGCTTAGGTAATTGAATAACAGGTGGTAAGGCTTATGGTGGCAAGATGCTGATAATATTAACCCCCTCCGGCGCGAACGTCATGGGAGGGGGCTGTTATCGCATTCTTTATTGAGCTGTGCCTGACCTGACACAGCTGAGTGTATGGTTGTCAGGAGGGTCAGATGCAGTCGGTGCTGTCGTAGCTGGAGCCGTCGAAGCAGTGGGTGCAGATGTCGCATTTGGGCAGGCCGATGGCTTCGATGATGTTTTCGAGGGAGCTGAAGCGGAGCGACGTCAGCCCGAGACGGCGGCGTATCTCTTCGACCATGCGGGTGTATTCCGGCGAGTCGGTGGTGGCGTAGGCTTTGAGGTTGCGGTCGTCGCTGCCCTCGAAGTCGGCTATGACGCGCCTGGTGATAAGCTCGAGCGTGCTTTTTGATGCCGTGAAGTTGAGATATTCGCACGGGTAGATCAGTGGCGGGCAGCTGATGCGCATGTGCACGGCTTCGATGCCTGCCTCGATGAGGTCCTTTACGTTGTCGCGCAGCTGCGTGCCGCGCACTATGGAGTCGTCGCAGAATATCACTTTGCGTCCTTTGAGCAGCGCTTTGTTGGGGATGAGCTTCATCTTGGCCACGAGTTCTCGGCGTTCCTGCGTGGAGGGCGTGAAGCTGCGGGGCCACGTGGGAGTGTATTTGACGATGCCGCGCAGATAGGGCACGCCTTTGCCCTGTGCGTAACCGAGTGCCATGCCTATGCCCGAATCGGGGATGGCGCTGACAAAATCGGCGTCGTCGGTGTCGGTCTTGCCCATGTTGCGGCCGGTCACATAGCGCATGCGGTCGACGTTGCGGCCCTCATACTGGCATACGGGATAGCCGTAGTAGATCCACAGGAAGGAGCATATCTGTTTGCGTTTGCCCGGAGCGCGGAGCTGACGCATGCCCTCGGCCGTGATCTCTACGATTTCGCCCGGGCCAACGTTGTAGTGGTCGACGAATCCGAGATTGGTGAAAGCGCAGCTTTCCGACGAGGCGGCATAGCCGTCGTCGCCTTTGCCTATTATGATGGGGGTGCGGCCCAGCAGATCGCGCGCGGCGATGATGCCTTTTTCGGTGAGCAGCAGCATGGAGCAGGATCCTTTGACGTTGCGGTACACGTTCTCGATGCCACTGACAAGGTCGTGGCCATCGCTGATGAGCGCCGCTATCATTTCCGTCGGATTGATGATGTCGTAGCTGTGTTCGCAGAAGTGATGTCCTTTGGCGAGCATCTCTTTTTCGAGCTGCGCTATGTTATTGATTCGCGCTACGGTGACGATGGCGAATTTGCCAAGGTGGCAGTTGACGATTATAGGTTGTGCGTCGGTGTCGGAGATGACGCCGATTCCGCTGTTGCCCGAAAAGTCTTTCAGGTCGCCTTCGAATTTGGTGCGGAAATAAGAGTTTTCGATGTTGTGGATCGAGCGGGAGAAGATGCCGTTGTCCACCGTTGCCATGCCGGCGCGTTTAGTGCCCATGTGGCTGTTGTAGTCGACGCCGTAGAAAAGGCGGTCGACGCATTTCGATTTGGCTGTGATGCCGAAGAAACCTCCCATAATATTTTTACCTATTGATGATTATATGTGTTGGATGACGATGCGTTGAAAAGGAGGCGGGAGCAGCGCGCTGTGGTGCCGTGACCTTTGCAGCGATGCTCCCGCCTGTTGTGGGGTTTATTGTTTTTCAAGCTTGTGTTGCTCGATCCATTTGCGTGCGTTGACGAATCCGTCGATCCACGGGGTGACGTCGTTGCGGCGTCGCGATCGGGGATAGTAGGCGCATTGCCAGGGGAATATGGCGCGTTCGAGGTGGGGCATCATGGCCAGATGACGTCCGTCGGCCGAGCAGAGACCAGCTACGGCGCCACGCGACCCGTTGGGGTTGGCGGGGTAGGAGGCGTAGTTGTAGCGGAGTGCCACGTTGTAGTCGGCCATGGGCATCGGCAGGTTGAAACGGCCTTCTCCGTGAGCCACCCAGATGCCGAGCTTCATTCCGGCCATCGGTCCGAACATCACCGAGCGGTTTTCGGGGATGGTGACGCCGATGAACTGCGATTCGAATTTATGGCTTATGTTGTGCTCCATCGTGGCTTTGCGCGGATGCTCGGGGCAGATGAGGTTGAGCTCCATCATCAGCTGGCAGCCGTTGCACACGCCGAGCGACAGCGTGTCGGGGCGCTCGTAGAAGCGGCGCAGCGCTTCGCGGGCTTTCTCGTTGTAGCGGAAGCCGCCGGCCCAGCCTTTTGCCGAGCCGAGCACGTCGGAGTTGGAGAAGCCGCCGCAGAACACTATCATGTTCACGTCGTCGAGCGTCTCGCGGCCGCTCATCAGGTCGGTCATGTGCACGTCCTTCACGTCGAAGCCCGCGAGATAGAGTGAGTAGGCCATTTCGCGGTCGCCGTTGACGCCTTTCTCACGGATTATCGCGGCGCGTATGCCCGAAGGCTTGTGCTGTCCGGCCACGAGTGAGCGCGATGCGAGCGAGCCGTCAAACGAGGCGGGGATGCGGAAGCGTAGCGGCTGTTTCTTGTAGTTCTCGAAACGCATGCGGGCGCATTTCTCGCCGCTCTGCACAGCATCCAGGAGATATGACGGACGGAACCACACGTCGCGCAGATAGTCGATTCCGGCCATGCGCACGGTGCCCTGATGCTCGATCATCACAGTGCGTTCGGCATCCGGCTCGCCGATGGCAAGGAAGCGGACGCCGGCATCGGTCAGAAGACGTTCGGCCGACTCGCATTTGTCGTCGGACACCTGAATGACGAGGGCCGGATTCTCGGCGAAGAGTATCTTGACGAGGTCGGTCTCGCCCTGAGCCACGAAAGCGTCGGTGGTGAAATTGATGCCGCCGGTCGTGTTGGCAAACGTCATCTCAAGCAGCGTGGTGATCAGACCGCCGGCCGAAACGTCGTGGGCGGCCATCAGCGAGCCGCGTTTCACGAGGCGCTGCACGGCATTGAATGTCTTTACGAATTGTGCCGGATCGGCCACCGACGGTGTCTGTGAGCCGATGCGGTTAAGGGTCTGGGCCAGTGCCGATCCGCCCAGGGCGAGCGGGGTGCCCGAGAAGTCGATATAGTAGAGTCGTGAACGGCCCGGCTGCAGCACGGGGCTCACCACTTTTCTGACGTCGGTTACTTCACCGGCGGCGGAGATTATCACGGTGCCGGGGGCAAACACTTTCTCGTCGCCGTATTTCTGCGTCATCGACAGCGAGTCCTTACCTGTGGGGATGTTGATACCGAGCGCGCAGGCAAAGTCGCTGCAGGCCTCGACGGCGCGGTAGAGCGCTGCGTCTTCGCCCTGATTTTTGCAGGGCCACATCCAGTTAGCGCTCAGCGACAGTCCTTTGATGTCGCCTTCGATCGGCGCCGTCACGATGTTGGTGAGCGCTTCGGCGATAGCCATCACCGATCCTTTGGCTGAATCGGCGAGTGCCACCTGCGGTGCATGGCCGATGGAAGTGGCAATGCCGCGGCGGCCGCGGTAGTCAAGAGCCACTACGCCGCAGTCGCTCAGCGGAAGCTGTATCTCGCCCTGGCACTGCTGCCGTGCGATCTTGCCTGTCACCGAGCGGTCTACCTTGTTGGTGAGCCAGTCCTTGCAGGCCACGGCTTCGAGCGACAGCACGTCGCGCAGATATTCGTCGATATGGTCGTCGCTGTATTCCGGGTCGGCATATTTCGTTTCGACTGTTGTGTCGGTCATCACTGTCTTGGGCGAGTTGCCGAACATGTCGGCCAAGGCAAGGTCGATCGGCTTGACGCCGTCGCTGCGGCGGAACACGAAGCGGTCGTCGCCCGTGGTCTCGCCGACAACATACATCGGGGCGCGCTCGCGGCGGGCTATGCGCTCCACATAGTCGATATACTGGTCGTCGAGCACCATGCCCATGCGTTCCTGGCTTTCGTTGCCTACGATCTCTTTGGCCGATAGTGTGGCGTCGCCAACGGGCAGCGCGTCGAGGTCGATGCGTCCGCCTGTCTCTTCAACAAGCTCCGAGAGGGCGTTGAGGTGTCCGCCGGCGCCGTGGTCGTGGATCGAAACGATGGGGTTGTCGTCGCTCTCGGCGAGGGCGCGGATCACGTTCGACACGCGTTTCTGCATCTCCGGGTTGGCGCGCTGCACGGCGTTAAGCTCGATGGAGTTGTCGTACTGGCCTGTCTCGACCGACGATACGGCACCGCCGCCCATGCCTATGCGGTAGTTGTCGCCACCCATCACAACGACTTTCTCGCCCGGCTGCGGGGTGCCCTTGATGGCATCTTTCTTGGCCGCGAATCCTACGCCGCCGGCCAGCATGATCACTTTGTCGTAGGCATAGAGACGTCCGTTCTCGTCGTGCTCGAATGTGAGCAGCGAGCCGCAGATCAACGGCTGGCCGAATTTGTTGCCGAAGTCCGATGCGCCGTTGGATGCTTTGATGAGGATGTCGCAGGGTGTCTGGTAGAGCCATACGCGCGGATTCATCATCAGTTCCCAGCGGTGTTCCGGCGTCATGCGGGGGTAGGAGGTCATGTACACGGCAGTGCCTGCGATGGGGAGCGAAGCTCGTCCGCCGCCCAGACGGTCGCGGATTTCGCCGCCGGTGCCGGTGGCGGCGCCGTTGAACGGCTCTACCGTGGTGGGGAAGTTGTGCGTCTCGGCTTTAAGCGAGATCACGGTGTCGATCTCCTTCACGTCAAACATGTCGGGACGGTCGGGGTTCGTCGGGTAGAACTGCTCGATGCGCGGACCCTCGACGAAGGCCACATTGTCTTTATATGCCGAAACTAATCCGTTGGGATTCTCCTGCGATGTCTTTTTTATGAGTTTGAAGAGCGAGAGCGGCTTCTCTTTACCGTCGATTATGAATGTGCCGTTGAAAATTTTGTGGCGGCAGTGTTCGGAGTTCACTTGCGAGAAACCAAACACCTCGCTGTCGGTGAGCGGACGGCCGAGCTTCTCCGACAGCTGGCGCAGATATTGTTCTTCGTCGGCGCTGAGGGCGAGGCCTTCACGCCGGTTGTATTCCGAGATGTCGTCGATATAGACGATCGGTTCCGGCTTGCGGTCGGTCTTGAATACGCGGCTGTTGAGGCCGTCGTAGCGCCGCTGAAGCATCTTGTCAAACGGATCGTCGCTGTTGCGGGTGAGGGTGAATTCTTCGATGCGCGTGATGCCCTGCAATCCCATGTTCTGGGTGATTTCTACGGCGTTGGTGCTCCACGGTGTGATCATTTCTTTGCGCGGACCGATGAATTTGCCTTTGACGGATGTGGAAACGAGAGGGGTGGCGCCGCCAAACAGCCAGGTGAGCTTTTCCTTTTCTTCGTCACTGAAGCGATGGTCGGTCTCAACGGCTATTACTTTAGCAGCACCTTTCTTAAAGAATACAACCATAAAATGTTGGTGTGGATGGTGTTGGATGATGAGAAAATGATGTTGCGATCGCGCGGACGCAGGCATTTCTGCCGCATTCATTTGCGTGTCGACTGCAAAATTAGCAATTTTTCACGACACGACAAAGATAAAAAAGCTGCCGGATTGCATCGCAGATTAAACAAGCAAGTGCGAATTTACAAAAATCATCGAGACCATTCACCAA
>CABUBG010000002.1:0-59671 GCA_902489785.1 uncultured Porphyromonadaceae bacterium | reverse complement strand
GGCCATCGCCCTCTGCCATCGGCTGGAAGAGCGCGCCGCCACTCGTCGAGCGACTGGCGGGTGTAGCTGTTGAGCAGCCGTCCTTTCTTCCAGTTGATTGAGGGATAGGCTGTTTGCATGTCGTGCTCGCTGTTCTCGATGCCGCTGCCGCCGGAGGTCATGAACGGTATGACGGTTTTGCCTTCGAGGTTGTGGCTCTCGATGAAGGTGTTGATGATGGTGGGGGCGGTGTTCCACCAGTTGGGATAGCCGATGAAGATGACGTCGTAGTCGGCGATGTCGGCGATGGTGTCGGCGATTGCGGGGCGCGACGAGCGGTCGTGCATCTCCACCGAGCTGCGGCTCGATGAATCGCGCCAGTCGAGGTCGGCGTCGGTGTAGGGCGTCGCGGGTTTGATCTCGACGAGCGAGGCGCCCATGGCTTCGGCCAGATCGGAGGCTGCCTGCCGTGTGGTGCCGGTGGCCGAGAAATAGGTCACGAGGACCCTGGAATTGTTGGCGCCGGCCGGGCTGGCGGTGGCTGCCGGTTTGCTGTTCTGACCGCAGGAGGTCAGGGCGAAGAATAAGCCTGCTGCGGCGCATAAGAGAGCTTTCATATCGGTGTGTGGGTTTATTGTTAAGATGATGCGCAAAGATAGAAACAAAATCGGGCATCGTCAAAACGGCGGCGGCGCGATCGGGAGAAATGGTAATAATAAGGAGGATCGGGGTAGCAAAATAAAGGGTGTGCCGCCAATGCATTGGAGGCACACCCTTAATACTGTTGGCGTTAGGATTATTTGCCCAGGAAAATTTCGGTGGGGAAGTGGTCGGAGTAGCCGTTGAGCCAAACGCCGCCCGAGTGTGTGCGGAGCGGGTAGCCCTGGCGCGTGCCTTCGGTGTCTTTGAGGAAGTCGAAGTTGAGCACTTTGGCCGAGCGGTAGTGGAGCTGTCCGGGGCGGGTGTTGTCGCCGAGGAGTGTGCCGCTGACGATGATCTGGTCGAAGAGGTTCCAAGAGCCTTTGTAGGCGAGCGTGCCGATGCCGTCGTCGAGTTTCTTCCACCAGGGATTGTAGAAGCCGTGGGGCTGCACCTTGTCGGCGTTTTTGTTGGCGCCGAGCACTTTAGCGCATGATTTGTCCTGCGGGTCGTCGTTTAGGTCGCCCATGATGATCACACCCTGGTTGGGTCGGATAGCCCAGAGCGAGTCGGCGATATCCTTGGAGAGCTGAGCGGCAGCTTCGCGGAGATAGGATGACTGTTCCTGTCCGCCCAGGCGCGACGGCCAGTGGTTGACGATGACGCTGACGGTGTCGCCGGCGAGGATGCCGGTGACGCACATCTGGTCGCGGGTCTTGAACGATTCATAGCCGGGGATGACGAGCGTGTGGTTGGTGACATCGAGCACGCGGAACAAGCGTGGATTGTAGAGCAACCCGACGTCGACGCCGCGGCGGTCGGGTGAGTCGTGATGGCATATCTGAAGCATCCAGCGGCGGATAGGCTCGGCTTTGACGAGATCCTCGAGCACCGAGCGGTTTTCGATTTCCGATACACCGATGATGGCGGGGCCCATGGGGGTGTTGGGCGATGTCATGTGGCTGATGGCAGTGGCGAGATTGTGGATTTTGGCCCAGTATTTCTTGCTGCCCCACTGGTTTTTGCCGTTGGGCGTGAACTCGTCGTCACGGCCGAGGGGGTTGTTGGGGATGGTGTCGAATAGATTCTCGAGGTTGTAGAAAGCGACACCGAAACGTTGTGTGACGGGGTGCTGTTTCTGAGCCGAAAGCGATGCGGTGAATGCGATAGCGGTCACCGCGAGAATGCAAAGACGTTTCAGATTCATGATTATGATGAGTTATGATTTTGGCAATGATGAGCGCAACAGAAGTTGCGGCCGGTAAAATTAACAATAATCCCGCAGAAATCACCTCACGCCGCCCAAATTATTTGCCGGAGATGAATCTCCGGGCGCATTGTGGGATCAGAGTGAGATTTGGGTTAGGTTGGATTGATGCATCGGATTACAAAAGTAGTGATAAATCCGGGTAAATGCAAATACACGTTTCACATGCTGTAAAACATATGGCGGGGAGGTGAAAAAAAGAGTGTTAAAAAGGTGAGAAATCAGTTGAAAATGCTTAATTTTGGAGGTTAAATGCGTCGGTACGCCCATGTGTGGAAACGTGAGAAACTGAAGCTGTGGGCAGCCGTGCGTTTATCGGGTTGAAAACTAAATAAATATCTAAATAACCAATTTTAAAGTTTTATGAGAATCAAACTGTTTTTGCTAATGTTGCTGACAGCTACGTTCCCGTTGCTGGCCCAGCAGGCCACAGTTAAGGGGACGGTGGTCGACGCCACTACGGGCAGTCCCGTGGCGGGTGCCGCTGTCATGCTTAACGATCAGGGCACGGTGGTGGTCACCGGGCCGGCAGGTGACTTCAGTATCAGTAATGTCAACCCGGGCAACGACGTGATTGTAGTGGCCGCCTACGGCTACAACGACCTCTCGCAGCCTGTGATCCTTACTTCAGGCGACGCATCCGATCTCGGCGTGCTCAAGATGGACGTTGTGCGCTCGGCCGGACGTGCCATAGCCGAATCGCAGCAGGAAATGCGCTACGACCAGACGGCCATCGAGGATGAAGAGGGTAACGATCAGTCGGTGGGCGTGTTGTCGGGAGCGTCCGACAACGTGTTCTACGACGCTGCCAACTATAACTTCTCGCTGATGCGTTTCCGCATGCGTGGCTATGATTCATATCTCACCACCACCTATATCAACGGCGTCCCGTTCAATGATCTCGCCCGCGGCCGTTTCAATTATTCGACGCTCGGCGGCATGAACAGGGCCTTCCGCAATCGCACCACAACGCTGGGCATGGGCGCCGCAAGCTATGGCTTCGGCGGTCTGGGCGGCAGCACCAACATCAACACCATCACCGAGAGCTACGCTCCGGGCTTCTACGGATCGGTGGCCTATACCAACGCCGCATATATGGCCCGCGCCATGCTTCTATATTCAACAGGCATCAACCGCCACGGCTTCGGCCTCACGGTGGGCGCCATCGGCCGCTACTCCAACGAGGGCGTTATCCCCGGCACATTCTACAATTCAGCCGGCCTCTTCCTGTCGATGGAGAAACAGTTCGGCACCAAGCACTCTCTGACACTCACAGCCTTCGGCGCCCCGACCCAGCGCGCCACCAACTCGGCAACCTATCTCGAAGCCTACGAGCTCGCCGACGACAACCTCTACAACCCCAACTGGGGCTGGCAAGACGGCAAGAAACGCAGCTCGAAAATCGTTGAGACTTTCGACCCCACCGTCATCCTCAACTGGCTATGGAAGCCGAAGACAGGCACATCGCTCAATACCGGTTTCGCTTTCCGCTCGGTCAACTATTCGACCTCGGCGCTCAACTGGTACAACGCCCGCGACCCGCGTCCGGACTACTACCGCTATCTGCCCTCGTACTGGACAGACAATCAGGATGCCTACGACATGTACACGGATCTGTGGCATCAGTCGTCGTTCCGTCAGATAGACTGGGATGCCCTGTATCAGGCCAACTACCTCAACAACGAGGCCAACAAAGCCAATCCCGACGGCACACAGAAGGGCTCGACCTACATTCTGGAAAACCGCCACAGCAACCAGCTCAACTTCATCTTCAGCTCGGTGCTCAACCACCGCCTCAACGACAACATGACCCTCCAGGCAGGCGTGTCGGCCAACTACACCCGCGCCCACTACTACAAGACCATCCGCGATCTGCTCGGCGGCGAGTTCTGGCTCGATATCGACCAGTTCAGCGAACGCGACTTCCCCGACAACCCCGAATTGCTACAGAACGACCTCAACAACCCGAACCGCCGCGTGGGCGAGGACGACAAGTTCGGCTACAACTACTATATCAACGCCATCCAGGCCAAAGCATGGATCCAGAACATGATAACCCTTCCGAAATGGGACATCAACTACGGACTGGAGATGAGCTACACGCAGTTCCAGCGCGACGGCAAGATGCGCAACGGCCGCGCACCGCTCAACTCCTACGGCAAGGGCGACACCCACAAATTTGACAACGGCGCGATAAAAGCAGGCGCAACCTACAAGCTCAACGGCCGCAACTTCTTCTCGGCCCACGCCGAATACTCCACCATGGCTCCGCTCTTTGAATACGCCTATATCTCGCCGCGCATCAAGGACACTGCCATCGACGGCCTCACCAGCACCCGCATGTTCTCGGTCGATCTCTCCTACAACTGGAACTACCGCCGCTTCCGCGGATCGGTCAGCGGTTTCTTCACCAACATGTATGACCTCACCGAACGCACATCGTACTACGACGACCAGTATTCGACCTTCATGAACTATGTGACCAAAGGCGTGAAGCAGAATTACAAAGGCATCGAGGTGGGCATGGCCTTCAAGATCACCCCGAGCCTCACTGCCACAGCCGCCGGCACGATAGCCAGCTACCGCTATAAAAACAACCCCACGGGCGTGCGCAGCTATGAAAACGGCATGGCAGCAGATACCGCCACCACCGTCTATCTGAAGAATTATCACATCGGAGGCACCCCGCAGACGGCTGTCAATATCGGCCTCGACTGGGCAGCGCCGCGCATGTGGTTCTTCAACATCAACGCATCGTGGATGGGTAATGCCTACGTGAACCAGAGCCCAGTGCGTCACGAAGCGCTCACCAACCTCTGGACCCTGTATCCCGATCCCGAGCAGCTTGAAGCAGCAGTGAAAAACATCACATCCGAGGACAAACTCAACAATGCCTTCACCCTCAATCTGTCGGTGGGCAAGCTGATCTACCTCGACCGTCGCACAAGCCTGAATATCAATGTCAACGTCGACAATCTCCTCAATAAGAAAAACATCATGACCTACGGTTATCAGCAGGGTCGTTTCGACTACACCGACTTCAACCGTATGAAATACCCCAACAAATACTATTATGCCCAGGGTATCAAGGTGTTTGTCAATGTGGGCATCCGTTTCTAAAACTTAACAGCTAACAACTAACACGTTCAGACATGAAAATATATAAATCAATGTTGGCTGCGCTCACGCTTGCCGTATCGTCGGTAGCGCTTACGGGCTGCGATGAAGATCTCGCCGTGCCGCCGCTGTCGATACCGTCAACCGACGTGCGCGCCAATATGACGATCGCCGAGTTCAAGGCCAAATACTGGTCGGGCGAGAATAACTACTGCACCCTTGTGGGTCAAAACGACAACGGCGAGGACATCATCCTCGGCGGCCGCATCATCGCCTCAGACGAGGGCGGCAACATCTACCAGAACCTGATGCTCCAGGACGAGACGGGCGCCATCACCATAGCCACTCTGACATCGAGCAACGACGGATTGAGCGATCTCAACACCCAGTATAAAGTGGGCGAAGAGATGTATATCAACGCCACCGGACTCTATGCGGGCAAATATGCCGGACTCTTCCAGATCGGCACCGCCGGCGACTACAACGGCACACCGCAGACCTCGAAAATGCCGGCCACCGAATTCCTGAGCCACACATTCCTCAACGGACTGCCTCAGCCCTCGAAGTTGACGGTGATCGACATGACGATACCCGAAATCAATGCCCTCAACTCTGTTGAGGATCAGCAGAAATATCAGAGCCAGCTCATCAGAATCAACGACGTGTCGTGGATCGGTGGCGGCGAGCTCAACTGGGGCGAGACAGGCTCGTCGTCGGCCGGTGTAAACCGTTATCTCATCGATGCCGCCGGCAACCGTCTGCTCGTGCGCAACAGCAACAAATCGGACTTCTGCGACCAGAAGCTCCCGGCCGGCCACGGAACGGTAACCGGCATCCTGAGCTACTACAACGGCGCATGGCAGTTCCTGTTCCGCACGCCCGCCGACTGCGCCGGATTTGAAGGCGAAGGCTACGGCCCTGTTATGGAAGGCGACGGCACGGCTGAATCGCCCTACACCGTAGGCGGCGTGCTTGCAGGCGCACAGGGCAGCGAGCAGTGGGTGACAGGCTACATCGTAGGCTGGGTTGAGGGTCAGGTGCTCTCGACCGGCGCTCACTTCACCGTTCCCGCATCGTCGGCTTCCAACCTGCTTTTGGCAGCGAGCCCCACGGAAACTAACGTTTCCAATTGCATCCCCGTGCAGCTCACCAGCGGCAGCGCCGTTCGCACGGCACTCAACCTCCAGAACAATCCCGACAACCTGGGCAAACAGGTTTCGATCAAGGGTAATCTCGAGTCATACTTCGGCGCCGCCGGCGTGAAAGCACCCACAGCATACGCCTGTGGCGACAAAGGCGACGACAGCGGCACAACGCCTGACACCCCGAATCCTCCGGCGGGCTCCGGCGACGGCACATCCGACAAGCCCTACGAAGTTTCGCAGGTGCTCGGGGGCGCCACAGGCACCGGCGTGTGGATGACAGGCTATATCGTGGGCGCAGTCAACGACAAGTCGATCTCCGACGCAGCGTTCACGGGACCTTTCGCACTTAAGACCAATCTGCTTCTGGCAGCCACAGCGGGCGAAACCGACATCAACAAATGCGTTGCCGTGCAGCTTCCCGCAGGCAAAGTGCGCGATGCCCTCAATCTCGTTGACAACGCCGGCAACCTCGGCAAACAGGTAGCTATCAAAGGCAATCTTGAAAAATACTTCGGCGTTGCCGGCATGAAGAGCGTGAGCGATTATGCATGGGGCAACGCCGGCGGCGGCGACACGCCCGTCAGCGGCGCCACCTTCAAGAAAGTGACCAGCATCACTTCCGGCAAGCAGTATCTGCTCGTGGCATCGGGCAAGGCAGCTCTCCTCGACACCCGCAATTATGGTTATCTCCCGGTGACTGACGTGACCGACAACGGCGGCACAATCACAGCCGACGCTGCCAACGCCTACACCATCGAAAGCACCAGCGGCGGCTACACCATCAAGATGAGCGACGGCCGCTACATATATCAGACCGGAACATACAACAGCTTCAACTTCTCGGCTTCGCCCTCCGAAGGCAACGTCTGGACAATCGCCGCACAGGGCGACGGAACGTTCAAGATCACCAACGTGTCGACCGGCAAGTTTATCCAGTATGACTCGAATTACACTTCCTACGGCTGCTACAGCGCTTCACAAGGCGTGATGCCGGCCCTCTACGAGAAACAGTAATCAATACACCTTAATTAATATATAAGGAAATGAAAAAAATCAAAGCTTACGTAGGCTTGATGATGACCGCGCTGGTGGCCGGCTGGTCGATGACGTCGTGTCAGGACGATTTCGACTCACCCGCCATGAACATCCCCGTGGCAACAATCCAGCCCAATACGACGATTGCCGACGTCAAGGCCAAATTCTGGAACGATGCCGACAATTATATCGACACCATCCGTCTGGCCGACAACGGCGACCATGTGATCATAGCCGGCCGCGTGGTCAGCTCCGACGCATCGGGCAACATCTACAAAAACCTCGTGATCCAGGATAAGACGGGCGCCCTTACGCTGTCGATCAACGCCAACTCGCTCTACAACGAATACCGCATCGGTCAGGAGATAGTGATCGACCTCACCGATATGTATATCGGCAAGTACAGCACCCTCCAGCAGATGGGCTTCCCCGACTATTCGGCCGCCTATGGCTGGCAGGCAACATTCATGCCTCTTGAATTCTTCAAGGATCATGCGCAGCTCAACGGCCTTCCCGAGCCATCGAAGATCGACACGCTCACACTGTCGATCGGCGATCTCGGCAACGGCTCGGCCGAGCTTCAGAAATATCAGAGCCAGCTGGTGCGCTTCAACAACGTGGCCTTTGAAGAGGGCGGCGAAGTGACCTTCTGCACGGCACACAAAGTGAACACCAACCGCACCCTCAAGGATGCCAACGGCAATACCATCATCGTGCGCACATCGGGCTACGCCAACTTCTGGAGCACACGTCTGCCCGCCGGCTACGGCGACGTCGTGGGCATCCTCTCGACTTACAAATCGGGCGGCAACATCCAGTGGCAGCTCGTGCTCCGCAGCACCGGGGACCTCATGAACTTCGGCAACCCGACACTTCCCAAAGGCACGGAGGACAACCCCTACGACGTTCTCGAGGCCATCGATATGGTCAACAATTCGACAGCCAAATCAGCGTGGTACACCGGCTATATCGTAGGTAGCGTCAAAGCCGGTGTCGAAACCGTAAGCTCGGCTTCCGACATCATCTGGGGCACTGACGCCGAACTGGCCAACAATCTCGTGATCGGCCAGACGGCAGAATCGAAATCGCTCGATGAGGTGATGTTCGTCACGCTGCCGCAGGGATCGCCGCTGCGTGAGTACGGCAACCTCCGCGACGTGCCCGGAAACTACGGCAAACAGATGTGGATTCTCGCCACTCCGGGCGAGGAACTCGGCATGAAAGCCTTCACCGGCAACACCGGCGCCGTCAACACATGGCGCATCGAAGGTGTCACAGTGCCAGGCTCTGAAACACCCGGCGGCCCCGTGGCCGAAGGCGACGGCTCCGAAGCCAAGCCCTACAATCCCACACAGGTGCTTGCTAAAGGCAAATCGGTCAACGAACCCGGCAAATGGGTGAGCGGCTACATCGTAGGTTATGTTCCCGACAAATATCTCGACGGCGCTCTCTTCACCGTTCCCGCGACATCGGCTACCAACGTGCTTCTGGCCACGACACCCGACGAAACGGACTACAGCAAATGCGTGCCCGTAAAGCTTCCGGCCGGCAACATCCGCTCGGCTCTCAACCTCATGGACAACCCCGGCAACCACAAGAAGCTCTGCTCAGTCTATGGCACACTCGTGGCCTACTTCGGCGTGGCCGGTGTGAGAGAGACATCGGACTGCAAGATCGAAGGCGGCGGCGAGACTCCGACACCTCCGACGCCCGGCGATGCCGTGACCTCGTTCACTGAAAACTTCGACGGCGGCACATCGTTCCCGACCACAGTCGGTTTTACCATAGCCGAAACCTCGGGCAACGCTTCGTGGTTTATCCGCAAGGCCGACGCCAACAATCCCACCAACTGCGCCGAAGTCACCGGCTACGGCAGCAACAAGACACCGGGCGCCAACGGATTCGTTTCGTGGCTCATCTCATGTCCGCTCAATGTCGACGGCATGACCAGCAAGGTGCTCACATTCAAATCGAAAGTCGGCTACTCCGGCAACGGCACCCTCGAAGTCTACGCCCTCTCGTCGGCCGATCCCGGCACCGCGACAAAAACGAAGCTCAACGCCACCATACCCCAGCCCACCGGCTCATGGGGCGACTATGTGGAATCGGGCAACGTATCGCTCGCAGGCCTTTCGGGCACCGTGTACATCGGCTTCTGCTACACAGCGGCACAGGGTTCGGGCTACACCACCTATCGTGTTGAAGACGTAGTGGCCGGCACTGCCGGTACGGGCGGCGGCGACACTCCGACGCCTCCGGTGACCGGCAGCAACAGCGCTGACCTCGGCACGCTCACAGCCAGCAGCTCCTACAAGACCGTCACCACAACTGACGGCTGGGTGGCCACTAACTGCGCCGTGCAGACCGGCGGAGCCAAGGACAACAACCCGGCATTCACGATGATCGGCTCGTCGGCCGACATTCACGCTGTTTGCCTCAATGGCAAGGCGTCGACTCCCGGCTCGCTGGTTTCGCCGACACTCACCGGCGGCATCAAGAAGCTGTCGTTTAAATACGGTTTCGCATTCAGCGACAAACAGGCCAAGTTCACCATCAACATCAAGCAGAACGGCGCCGTTGTCAAGACGCAGACTGTCGACCTCACCTCGGTCACCAAGGGTCAGGCCGTGGATTTCAGCATGGACTGCAACGTAAGCGGCAGCTTCGTGATTGAAATTGTCAACGACTGCAAGACGGGCACTGACAAGAATGTTGACCGCGTTTCGATCTGGGACATCACCTGGAGCAATATGTGATCAAATCACCTCAATAAACACCGGTGGCGGGCTCGATTGGGCTCGCCACTGCTGTTTTTATGGGGGGGGGATGGCGGGGGCTTAGCGTGCGGGGGCTTAGCTAAATTAGCTAAAATAGCTATGGTAGCTAACTTAGCGGGGGCTTAGCGGGGACGGGTGAATTTTTGCTATGATTAACTAAGATTGTTGACGGGAATTGCAAATAATTATTAACTTTGCACGAAATAGTATAGTTACGTCACGGCATCGCGCTGCGGCATCTCACTTCAATAGAAAAAGACACAGCATGAGTTCGAAATACACTTATATCGACATCGTAGTCAATGTCATGGAGGGCGGCCTCCCGGCAACAACATGTGCCACCGAAGGCGCACCCTCGCTGCAGCTCCCGTCGCTCAACGAGATCACCTCGCATTTCAGCGATCTGACAGAGGGATATCTGTTGTGGAATGCCGGCGGACGCCGTGGCTGCACCTATTTCAGCCTCGACAGAGTGAGCGGTCAGCCGAAGCTGTCGGTGACGCTGCTCGCCGACAACAATGTGCTGCTGGCCGGCCGTCAGGTGGTGATGCTCCTGTCGGCTATCAAAAGCCGTGTGTTTGAAGGTGAGGCGCTTACGCCTGATACGTTCGACCGTCTGATCCGTGAATCGGGCATGGCCGAGCAGCCGCTCCGTTGCGACGACGACGGCTACGGCGACATGAACGGCACCGCCGTAGCTTACCGCACCTACGCATCGCCCGGCGAGCTGTCGAACATCATCGGTTTTCCGCGCCAGAAACCCTATACGGGCTATCACGGTGTCGTAGTGGTGCCGGCAACGGCCGAACAGAATTCGGGCGACAACATGCCGCAGATCACGGTGGCGGTCGACAAGGCTCTCATGGTGGTGTGCCCCGAAGGGGTCAGCGCTTCAGCGCAGCGCTTGAGCTTCTCCGACCATCTCACCGTCACTTACCGCTGTCCGGGCTTCGATCCGGTGTCGGTGATGTTTGAGGTGGGGACGACCAACCGCTACGTGCGCATCAACGGGCCGGCACTCATTGTCAACAGTGCCGCACATGCCGGCATCGTGTTCCGCCGCCGCGTGCCCTACAACGTGATCACCACCGGCGGACAGCATGTAGACACCTACACCATCCTCATTAACGGCCGCACGGCCAACCGCACCGAAGAGGGCTTTGAAGTGGCCAACACCGATTTCGAAAACGGAATAGTGCGCATCACCGTGTCGTCGACCAATTTCAGCTCCTACTCCAACGATTTCTCACCCGAGAGCCTCGAGGCAGCCTCGCCGCTCGAAGTGGTGCTCGAGCCCGAATCGCGCGACATCCTGCTGCGTCTGGATTTCGGCGACGGCCGCGTGGTGGAGGAACACCTCAACATAGAAAAAAACACTCCCGAATATTGCCGTCTGCGCGCAGGCTCGTTCCACGGATTTCGCGCACACCGACTGATGGGGAGCAAGCCCGAGACTTACAATATCGACGTGCGTCCCACTTCGACACCGGCCGCAAAGCAGCTGCCCGTCAAGGCAGCCCCCGCAGCGGAGCCCGTGCTTCCGTTCGACGAGAAGCCGGCCGCCGAGCCGGCCGACACTACCGTTGCCGCCGAAGCTCCTGTGGCTCCGGTGATCGAAAAGGCGCCTTCGGCCATCCATCATGAGGAAAAGACCGAGCGGTGCGCACCCAAGTTTGTCAACGAGACACTCGGCGAGACCGAGCAACCGGCAGAGCCGAAATACAACATCAAGCGGATAGCTACTATCGGCGCCTTTGCACTGCTCGCCATCCTTGCCGTGTGGTGGATCGCCGGGTTGATCTCCGGTTCGGGCGACAGCACTCCGGCCGCCGATTCGACAGCCGTAGCGGCACAGGCAGTGCAGAAGGGTGCCGCAGGTCCGGCGGCACAGGCCGCACCGTCGGCCGACGAGCAGACCGATATCGACTACCTCAACTCCAATTCGGTGTGGGTGCGCTCCGAGCTTAAGACAGCCAAATATCAGGCACTCTACGACGCCTTCACTCAGGGCGATATCGACGCCATAGCATCCAATGAATATTTCGCCGTGAAGGATCGCGCGAAAAACGACCGCGCCAACAAGCTCATGAACAACCTCTGGAACGCGAAAGGCTCCATCCCCGGCAAGAAACATCCGGGCGTGCTCAAGAAGTTTGACTACAGCAAGGGGCTCGATCTCTACAAGCTCAACAACGCCATCGCGGTGTATATGCCCAAAGAGGAAGAGTACAACAAAGCTCCGCGTCCCCGAATCTGATTCCGCCCGGGTCGGGTCACGGCCGGCACCGTCCGTCGCTGACCGCGGGCCATCATCACACCACCACCGATTATGAAGAAGATAATACTGTTTTCAGTCATCGCGGCCGCTTTCATTCCGGCAATATGCCGGGGCGCCGAACCGACGGTTGAAAACCGCCGCACGGCAAGCAACTATTATGCCTATCCCTATCCGGAGCTCGAGTTACCGGCACTGACGGCCGCCCCCGCAGGCTATGAGCCGTTTCATATCGAGCACTACGGGCGCCACGGAAGCCGCTGGCATATAGGGGAGTGGGTCTACCGTTCGCCCATCGACGAGCTTCGTTCGGCCGAGCGCAACGGCAAGCTCACCGCGCGTGGCAAAGAGCTGCTCAGCCAGCTGCGTGAAATAGAGATGGCATCGCGGGGACGTGACGGCGAGCTGACACCGCTGGGTGCCGCTCAACACCGGGGCATAGCGCGCCGCATGACGGCCAACTTCCCCGAAGTGTTTGCCGGCGACGCATATATCCAGGCACGCTCAACGGACGTGGTGCGGTGTATCCTGTCGATGGACAATGAGATGCTCGAATTCCGCACATTCAATCCTGTCATTGATATCACCACCGACGCTTCGAAGCGCGACGTGCGCTATCTCAACTTCAGCGATAAAGCCGCCGACAGTATAGCCTGGGCCCGCAACGGGCTTCTGCAGCCGATCGAGGACGCCACCCCTATCGACTACAATGCCTTCGCCCTGCAGCTTGTCGACGATCCGCAGTTTGTGGCCGATTCGGTAAATGCCCGCGGCCTGTTTGAAGCCATATTCCGCATCGCCGCCAACGCGCAGAGCCATTACGATCAGAAGGCTCCCTACGACCTCTTCACCGACAGCCAGCTCCACAATCAGTGGGTGCGCGACAATGCCGGATGGTTTCTCAGCTTCGGCAACACCGCCCACACCGGCGGCGCCGGACCTCAGCGGCAGCGCTATCTGATGCGCAACTGGATCGAGAGCGCCGACACGGCCGTGATGAGTCAGCGCCACGGCGCCAACATGCGATTCGGCCACGAAGTGGTGGTGATGCCTATGGCCGTGCTGATGCAGCTCGACGACTGCGGCGACGAGATCAACGACCTCGCCACGCTCGAGAAGCGCTGGCACAACTACGACCTGCTGCCGATGGCGAGCAACATACAGATGATCTTCTACCGCCCCGCCGGCAAGGGCGCCTGCAAGCCCGACGACGTGCTCGTCAAAGTGCTCTATAATGAAAAAGAGATGCGTCTGCCGGCCAAGCCGGTGTCGGGACCCTACTACCGCTGGACCGACGTCAGGCGCGTATGGCTCGACCGTATCGGCCCCGACGGCGGCATATTCCCCGACGAAAAACCGTATTGAACAGATATAAAAAACCCCCAAAACGATATAAATCATGAAGATAGCCGATAAATGCTACGGAATATTCCGCCAGGCCACCGAACAGTATCACGTGACCGACGATGTTGACGCCGTGATCGCCAATCCCTATCCCGAAGGCTCGCTTGAGCACACGCTTTTTGCCAAAAATATGGTAGATGCCGTGCAGTGGCATCTCGAAGATATCATCCGCGACCCCGAAATAGATCCCGTTGCCGCCCTGGCCCTCAAGCGCCGCATCGACCGGTCGAATCAGGTGCGCACCGATATGGTGGAGCAGCTCGACTCCTATTTCCTTGACAAATATGCCACGGGGATGGTGCTTCCTGATGCCACCATCAACACCGAGAGCCCGGCATGGGCGCTCGACCGCCTGTCGATTCTGGCCCTCAAGATCTACCACATGGAGGCTGAAACAGCGCGCACCGACGCCGACGAAGCCCACATATCCCGCTGCGCCGCCAAGCTGGGCGTGCTCCGCGAGCAGCTCACCGACCTGACGACGGCCGTCAACCAGCTCATCGACGATATCGAGGCGGGCCGCAAATACATGAAGGTCTACCGTCAGATGAAGATGTACAACGATCCCGCCACCAATCCGGTGCTGTATGCCGCCGGCAAGAGCGGAAAGTGAATCCCCGAAACAGTCATCATCCGATGAGCGATCAATTCGACATACGTCAGGCACAGGAAGGCATCGAGATGCCCGACCGTGAGCGCGAGATAGAAAAAGCGCTGCGGCCGTCGCAGTTTGATGCGTTCAGCGGTCAGGAGAAGGTGGTGGAAAACCTCAAGGTTTTCGTCACCGCCGCCCGGATGCGCGGCGAGGCCCTCGACCACATACTGCTCTTCGGTCCTCCCGGCCTGGGCAAGACAACGCTTTCGGGCATCATAGCCAACGAGCTCGGCGTGGGATTTAAAGTGACCTCAGGCCCTGTGCTCGACAAGCCGGGCGATCTGGCCGGCATCCTCACGTCGCTCGAGAGAAACGACGTGCTGTTCATCGACGAGATCCACCGCCTGAGCCCCGTTGTGGAGGAATATCTCTACTCGGCAATGGAGGACTACCGCATCGACATCATGATCGACAAAGGCCCCGGGGCGCGCAGCGTGCAGCTCTCGCTGTCGCCGTTCACGCTTGTAGGCGCCACCACGCGCAGCGGCCTGCTGACGTCGCCTCTTCGCGCGCGTTTCGGCATCAACTGCCATCTGGAATACTACGATCACGAAGTGCTCGAACGCATCATCCTCCGGTCGGCCGGCCTTCTCAACGTGAAATGCACCGGCGAGGCTGCCCACGAGATAGCCCTGCGCAGCCGCGGGACGCCCCGTATAGCCAACGCCCTTCTGCGCCGCGTGCGCGACTTCGCGCAGGTGAAAGGCAACGGCGTGATCGAGCCCGAAATAGCCCGCTATGCCCTCGAAGCCCTCAACATCGACCGCTACGGACTCGATGAAATAGACAATAAAATTCTCACAACGATTATAACCAAATTCAAAGGCGGCCCCGTCGGGCTCGGAACCATAGCGACAGCTCTCGGCGAGGATCCCGGCACTATTGAGGAGGTCTACGAACCCTATCTTATAAAAGAAGGATTCATCAAGCGCACGCCGCGCGGACGCGAAGTTACAGAGCTGGCCTATGTGCATCTCGGGCATCAGCGCTCCGCCGACACCCCTTCGCTGTTCTGAGCCCCCTCCGGTTCCGGCGCCAAAGCCGTCATATGATATGAGTGAAGTGAAATCACTGGCCAAGGATACGGCCATCTACGGAATGAGCAGCATAATAGGACGCTTTCTCAACTGGTGTCTGGTGCCGCTCTACACCATCATGTTTCCCCCGGCCGAATACGGTCTGGTGACATTTGTGTATTCCATCGTGGCTCTCGCTCTGATCATTCTGACCTACGGAATGGAGACGGGCTTCTTCCGCTTTGCCAATCATGAGCGCTACAGCGATCCGATGGAGGTGTATTCTACATCGCTCACGTCGCTGGCCGTCAGCTCGACGGCGTTTTTCGTGCTGCTGTGCGTGTTCATCACGCCCGTGAGCCGGATGATGGAATGCGAGGGGCGTCCGTCGTTCGTGCTGCTGATGGGCGCTGCCGTGGCGCTCGACGCCTTCACCGCCATCCCCTTCAGTTATCTGCGTTTCCGTCACCGCGCCATGCGCTTCGCTCTGCTGCGTATAGTCAATATCGCGCTCAACATCGCGCTCAACCTCTTTTTCATCCTCCTCTGCCCGTGGCTGTGGCGCGTGTGCCCGGGCACGATCAGCTGGTTCTACGACCCGACGTTCGGCGTGGGCTACATATTCCTGGCCAACTTCATCACCTCGCTGCTCAATCTGGTGCTGCTCATGCCCGAGCTGCGCGGCTTCAAATGGAAATTCAACACCAAGCTGTGGCGCGAAATGCTCATCTACAGCTATCCTCTGCTGATTCTCGGCGTGGCGGGCATCATGAACCAGACAATCGACAAGATCATGCTGCCGTCGTTGGTGGCCGACAAGTCCACCGCCATGCAGCAGCTCGGCATCTACGGCGCCAACTATAAGATAGCCATCGTGATGGTGATGTTCATCCAGGCATTCCGCTTCGCCTATGAGCCGTTTATTTTCGCTCAGAGCAAAGAGCGCGGCGAGGACCGCCTGCAGAGCTACCGCGACGCCATGAAATGGTTTGTGATCTTCTCGATGATCATATTCATGGGCGTGATGTTTTATCTCGACGTGCTGCGCTATTTCATCTCTCCCAAATATTTCAGCGGCCTGAAAGTGGTGCCGATCATCATGATAGCCGAATTTTTCTTCGGCGTGTTCTTCAACCTCTCGCTGTGGTACAAGCTGACGGACCGCACCTACTGGGGTGCCTACTTCTCGCTGTTTGGCCTCGCTGTCACCATACTCTTCAACCTGCTTCTCGTGCCGGTGTGGGGCTATATGGGGTGCGCCGTTGCCGCACTGATATGCTACACTCTGATGATGGTGGCCTCCTACGCCGTGGGTCGCGTGAAATATCCTATCGGCTACAATGTGCCGCGTCTGCTGCTCTATTTCTTCCTCGCCCTGGGGCTCTACGGGCTGTCGCTGGTCATAGCCACCGACAGCAGCATACTCAATATGAGCGTGCGCACGGTGATGCTTGCGGCTTATATTTTCGTGGTGCTGAAAGTTGAAAAAATGAACATTTCCCAACTTTTGCCGCTTAATAAAATATTGGGCTTTGCAAAGCATAAATGACATAGCGCAAGACGACAATGCCGCAACAACTACTGTAATGAAAATGAAACTGACCAATCGACTGACCAATTTCATCGTGAACTATTTCACGATGAGCAGTCAGCTTGTGCCGCAGGCCGATGCCGAGAAGTCGATCCGAGAAGATGTGTCGTTTCACGGCACCAATATCCTCATCCTCATCCTCGCCATCCTCATAGCCTCGCTCGGCCTCAACACCAACTCCACCGCCGTGATCATCGGCGCCATGCTCATCTCGCCGCTCATGGGTCCTATCATCGGCATAGGTCTGGGCGTGGGAATCCACGATTTCGATCTGATCAAGCGGGCGCTGCGCAATCTGTTGATGGCGGCCGGATTTTCTGTGCTCGCCTCCACGGTCTATTTCCTCATATCGCCCGTGAGCGAAGGCCACAGCGAACTCCTTGCGCGCACCTCGCCGACCATCTACGACGTGCTCATCGGCTTCGTGGGCGGCGGCGCCGGCATCCTCGCCATCGGGAGCCGCAGCAAGGGCAATGTGATACCCGGTGTGGCCATAGCCACCGCCCTCATGCCCCCGCTCTGCACGGCAGGCTACGGACTGGCCACATGGCAGCTCAACTATTTCTTCGGCGCTTTCTATCTGTTTCTCATCAACTCGATCTACATTGCCTTCGCTACATTCATCGGGTGCAAGCTGCTTGGATACAAGGGTGCCGACATCATCGACAACAAGCGTGCCCAGCGCGTGCGGCGCATTGTCTATACGCTTGCCGTGCTGACGATGCTCCCAAGCATCTGGCTCACATATGCCATGCTGCGCGACAACAAGTTTCAGATGCAGGCCGGCGATTTTGTGGCTCACGAATGTATTTTCCCCGAGACACAGGTGGTTTCCGACAAAGCCTACACCGACAAGGGCCAGCGCTACATATCGATAACGCTCATCGGGCGCCCGCTGCCTCTCGACTCGCTTGAGGCGGCTCTCGAATCGAAGCTCAAATTCTACAATCTGGAGGGCACGCGACTGCGCATAGTGCAGGGGAGCCTCGCATCCTCGGGCAATACGGCGCCGACGTCGTCGGAAGATGCCAAGGTCATATACCAGACAGCGCAGTCGACGATCATGGCGCAGCAACAGCAGATCGATTCGCTGCGTGCCGTGCTCAAGCTCTCGGACTCTAACGACGGCCTGCTCGTGGCGCCTGGGCTCAACATAGTGTTCCCCGCCGTGGTCGACATCTCGGTGAGCCGCAGTCTGTTTACGGAAGTTAACACCGGCACTATCGACACCGTCAACGTGGCGCTGGTGCATTTTTCGCGCAACATCCCGGGCGAAGAGCGCGAAAAGCTGAAAGAGTATCTTGAGGCCCGGCTCAAACTGAAAGATATAGAAATCGTTGCCGTACCGGCAATAAAAAATGAAAGAAAGAATGAGTGACACTTCCGTGGGCGCCGGCAAAGAGGCTGACAGCCGGCACCGGCCTCTCCGCATAGTATTCCTGAGCCACAGTGACAATCTCGGCGGTGCCGCTGTCGTGACGCGCCGGCTCATGCATGCGCTGCGCAACGAAGGCGTCGATGCCAGGATGATCGTGTTCAACAAACTGAGCGACGACGAAGCCGTCATACCCGTAGGCGCTGGCCGTTTCCGCCGCGGATGGTCGTTTCTGACCGAACGTGCGCGGATAGCCCTGGCCAACGGATTCTCGCGCGAGAATCTCTTCAAGGTGTCGACGGCGTCATCGGGCCTGGATCCCGTAGATAAAAAATGGATCCGCGATGCCGACGTCATCGTGCTCACCTGGATCAATCAGGGATTGCTTTCGCTTTCCGGCATCCGGAGCCTCGGACTCCGCGGCAAGCCGCTTGTGTGGATCATGCACGATATGTGGAATCTCACGGGCATCTGTCATCACGCCTACGACTGCCGTCGCTACACCGTCGCGTGCGGCGCGTGCCCTCTGCTCAAGGGTGAAGGAGACAACGACCTGTCGGCCACGGTGTGGCGTCGCAAAAAGAAGCTCTACGACACCGTGCCCATCAAATTCGTGGCCGTGAGCCACTGGCTCGCCGACCGCGCACGCGAAAGCTCGCTGCTGCGCGACCGCGACGTGTGCGTGATTCCGAATGCTTTCCCCGTCGACTCGTTCAAGACAGAGCCTTCGATCAAATTCTCGTATATCCCCGACGGCTACAAGGTGATACTCATGGGCGCCGCGCGTCTCGACGATCCCATCAAGGGTCTCAATCTCGCCGTCGAAGCCCTGAATGATCTGTTTGACAATCATCCCGAGGCGGCCCGAAACACGATTATGGTGTTTTTCGGGCAGATACGCGATGAAAACGCGCTGGCCGATCTGCGCTTTCCGCATATGGCGCTGGGACGCATCAACGACGCCCGGATGCTTCGCGAAATCTATGCTCGTGCCTCGGTGGTGCTCTCAACATCGCACTACGAAACCCTCCCCGGCACGCTGATCGAAGGACAGGCGGCAGGCTGTCTGCCCGTCACGTTCGGCCATGGCGGCCAGGACGACATCGTGGACCACAAGGTCAACGGCTACATAGCGCGCTATCCCGATACGGCCGACGTGGTAGAAGGCCTCCTCTGGGCTCTTGAACAGACGCCCGACCGCCAGGCGCTTCACGAGCATGTGCGCGAGCGTTTCTCTTCCCGGGCCATAGCCAACAGGTTTATCACTCTCTTCGAAGATCTTGTCGGCGGAGCCTCGCGCGACTGAAACAGATGCGCTAAAAGCTTCTGAATCCGCCCGGATTGCAGCCGTTACAAAAAAAAGTTGTAATTTTGCAGTCCTCTGATATCAATTCATAAAAACAAAGAATACTGCTATGTCGATAGATGATATTATAGCCCGGGGCGTGGCCCGCGCGGTGAAGCAGCTCTACGGAGTGGATGCCGATCCCGCCACCATCCAGCCTCAGGCCACCAAGAAAGAGTTTGAAGGCAACCTCACTGTCGTTGTGTTTCCGTGGGTGAAAGCCGCCCGAAAATCGCCCGAGGCCGTCGGACGTGAGATCGGCGACTGGCTCGTGGAAAACGAACCGGCCGTTGACCGCTACAACGTCATCAAAGGCTTCCTCAACATAGTCATCGAGCCCGGATTCTGGGCGTCGGTGCTCAACCACATCCAGAACACGCCGCACTACGGCACCGTGGAGCCGACTGAAGATTCGCCGCTGATAATGGTGGAATATTCGTCGCCCAACACCAACAAGCCGCTCCATCTGGGCCACGTGCGCAACAACCTGCTGGGCTATTCGCTCTCCGAAATCCTCAAGGCGTGCGGCAACCGCGTGATCAAGACCAACATAGTCAACGACCGCGGCATTCACATCTGCAAATCGATGCTCGCCTGGAAGAAATGGGGCGAGGGCTGCACACCCGAAAGCCGCGGAGAGAAAGGCGACCACCTGATAGGATATTTCTACGTGCTTTTCGACAAGCACTACAAACAGGAAGTGGCCGATCTCGTGGCCAAAGGCATGAGCGAGGAAGAGGCCAAAGAGGCTTCGCCGCTGATGCAGGAAGCCCGCGCCATGCTCCGCGCCTGGGAGGCCAAAGATCCCGAGGTGCGCAAGCTCTGGGCCATGATGAACGAGTGGGTCTATGCCGGCTTCGACGAGACTTACCGCCGCATGGGCGTAGACTTCGACAAGATATATTATGAGAGTCAGACCTACCTCGAAGGCAAGGAAAAAGTGCTCGAAGGACTGGAGAAAGGCTTCATGTACCGCAAGGACGACGGGTCGGTATGGGCCGATCTGACAGCCGACGGCCTCGACCATAAGCTGCTTCTGCGCTCCGACGGCACCTCCGTGTATATGACCCAGGACATCGGCACCGCCAAGCTCCGCTATCAGGACTACCCCATCGACAAGATGATCTACGTGGTGGGCAACGAACAGAATTATCACTTCCAGGTGCTCTCGCTGCTGCTCGACCGCCTCGGCTTCAAGTGGGGCAAAGACCTCGTGCACTTCTCCTACGGCATGGTTGAGCTGCCCGAGGGCAAGATGAAAAGCCGCGAAGGCACGGTTGTCGACGCCGACGATCTCATGGACGAGATGGTGGCCACGGCCCGCTCGGTCAGCGCCGAGCTCGGCAAGCTCGACGGCTGCTCCGAAAAGGAGATCGACGAAATCACCGAGATGGTGGGTCTGGGCGCGCTGAAATACTTCCTTCTGAAGGTGGACCCGCGCAAAAACATGATGTTCAACCCCAAAGAGTCGATCGACTTCAACGGCAACACCGGTCCCTTCATCCAGTACACCTATGCACGTATCCGCTCGGTGCTCCGCAAAGCCGAAGCCGAGGGCATGGATCTCACCGACTATGCCGGCGTGAAACCCGGCGAACGTGAGATCGCCGTGATCCAGCGCCTCGCCGACTATCCCTCCGTGGTGGCCGAAGCCGGACGCTCCTACAGCCCGGCTCTCATAGCCAACTATGTGTATGACCTGGTGAAGGAATACAACCAGTTCTACCACGACTGCTCGATTCTCAAGGAAGAGGATCCGGCCGTGCGCGCCCTGCGCCTTGCCCTGTCGCTCTGCACCGCCCGCACCATCGAGTCGGGCATGGGGCTGCTCGGCATCCGCGTGCCCGAACGCATGTGATGCGCGTTAAACCAACAGCACCACAGACAGTCTAATTTTAATAAACGAACTTGAAAACAACTAACCACTTATATATTATGAATAACAACTATCCGGAGTACTTCACTCCTCAGAACGCTTACGAGATGGACATGAAAGTGTCGTCCGTCATGAAGCGTGTCTACGTCAAAATGTTTCTCGGTCTGCTCGTGACGGCTTTCGTCGCGCTGTTCTGCGCCGGCAACATGAGCGTGGCCTCATTCTTTGCCGCCAACGGCTGGGCAATCTTCGCGCTCGTCATCGTTGAGCTCGGCATCGTGTTCTACGTTTCGGGCCGTATCAACCGCATAAGCTCATCCACAGCATCGCTCCTGTTCTATATTTTCGCGTTAGTCAACGGTCTGATGCTCTTCCCGATCTTCTATGCCTACAGCGCTACATCGATTGCCAAGACCTTCTTCATCACCGCCGGCGTGTTCGGCGCCATGAGCGTCTACGGCTATTTCACCAGCAAGGATCTCAGCCGCTGGGGCTCGATTCTCATCATGTGCCTTTTTGGCCTGATCATCTGCTCGGTGGTCAACATCTTCATGAAGAGCACCGGCTTTGACTGGCTCATTTCCGGTCTCGGCGTACTTATCTTCATCGGCCTTACCGCATGGGACACCCAGCAGATCAAGGCTATGGCTCAGCAGGCTCCGATGGATTCCGTAGGCAAGCTCGCCACGCTGGGCGCCCTCAGTCTCTATCTCGACTTCATCAACCTGTTCCTCTATCTGCTCCGTTTCTTCGGCAACCGCGACTGATAGCCGGCACAGACAAGACCATATCGGCGGGGATATCGCATCACGGTATCCCCGCCTGATTGTTTTACGGGCTTTTAGAGCTGGTTCGACAATGAGACCCCTCTATCCCACAAAATATGTTAACATTTATTGTCGAACCGGCTCTTAACTTTAGCCTTGCCCGGATTGTTGTAATAACTGAGCGCCTGCCTCATAGGCCTCGCGAAACGGCAAGATTATTCAGGATTCGGCGGCTGAAACAAGCGGAATGTTTGTCCGGAACCTATTTAGGAATAATTTTAAACAGTTTGTAAGAAAAATTTCAATAAAAAATGCGGGCATGCGCGATTTTTAGGCTATTTTTGCAGCTTGAAACAGCAAGTACTGACAAATAGAAAAAACGATATATAAAATGGAAACAAAACAACTTGACAGAATAAGTTACGCATTAGGCCTCAGCATGGGCAACAACTTCAAAAGCAGCGGCATCGAAACGCTCGACTACAGCGATTTCGCCGATGGCGTGAAAGCCGTGTACAGCGGCGAAAAGCCCAAGATGACATACGAGGAAGCAAAAGCCGAGATTCAGAAATTCTTTGGCGAGATGGAGCAGCGTCAGCGCGAGCAGGCCGCAGCCATGGCCAAGGTCAATGCCGAAGCCGGCGAGAAGTTTCTCGGCGAGAACGGTGCCCGCGAAAACGTGCACACCACAGCTTCCGGCCTTCAGTATGAGGTGATTGAGGAAGGCACCGGCGCACAGCCCAAGGCATCCGACGATGTGACCGTTCACTACACCGGGCGCCTGATCGACGGCACCGTGTTTGACAGCTCCGTAGAGCGCGGCGCACCCGCCACCTTCGGCGTCACACAGGTGATCCCCGGATGGGTTGAGGCCCTTCAGATGATGAAAGAGGGCGCCAAATGGCGTCTTTTCATCCCGTCGGCTCTCGCCTACGGCCCCAACGGTGCCGGCGGCGTCATCGGCCCGAATGCCACCCTTATTTTCGATGTCGAGCTCATCAAGGTGATCAGCAAGTGAGCCGTGCCGCGATAACCACGCAGAAATTTTCAAACAAATGAAAAATTGTTTCAAGCGGCTTCTGCCTGTCATGCTGCTGGCGGCTTCAACGTCTGCGGCCACTGCGGCTCCCAAATATGAGCTGTCGCGCGCCGAATCCGACTCCGTGCCTCACGCCATGGCCACCATCCTCGGCCAGACGGCCAAAACGCGCATGGAGAAGGCCGGCGAGAAAGGCGGCGAGCAATATATGGAAGGCTGTCAGGAGGCTATCCGTCTGGCCGCTGCCGACGATGCCCGCTATCAAGGACTTGCCGAAGGCGTAGTGATAGCCCACCGCCTGCGTCAGGTGGAAGAGCTCGGTGCTTTCAAGCTTGATCTCGACAAATTCGCCGGGCAGATAAGCCGCGTGCAGAACGGCAAGCCGACAGGATTCACATCGGCCGAAGCCGACAGCTATATGAACAGCCTGATAGCCCGGCGTGCGGCCATGAGCCGGCCCGCGCCTCTGACCCATCAGGAGGCCGATTCGGTCAACCGCGCCCTCGCCATGCTCTGGGCCGGTTATCTCACTACGAAAGCCCAAAAGGACGGCAAAGCCGTGAGCGATGAATATATGCGCGGCGTGCATCAGGCTCTCAAGATGGCACAGAAGGGCGGCCTGCGATATGCAGGATTTGCCGACGGCGTCGCAATGGCTCAGCGTCTGCGCCAGTTGGAAAGCGTGGGCGGATTCGATATCAATTTCGACACTTTCGCCTATGTGCTCTCCCGCGTTCCCAAAGGACGCCGCACCGGCTTCACTCCCGCGTCGGCCGAAAACTATATCAACCGCCTGTTATCGCGCATAGCCGAAGAGGAAGCCATCGTCGAGCAGTCGCCGGCCTACCTTGCCGAGGTGGCCAAGCGCGAAGGCGTTGTGAGCAAGCCCTCTGGACTGCTCTTTGAGGTGATCACCGAAGGCGAAGGCGAGATGCCCGGTCCGCGCGACGCAGTGCTCGTGCGCTATTCCGGAAGCCTCATCAACGGCAAGGTGTTCAACAAATCGATGAATGAGGAGGAGGGCACCCCCTTCCTGGTTCATGAAACGATTCCCGGCTTCGCCGAAGGGCTCCAGATGATGAAAAAAGGCGGCAAATACCGTCTGTACATCCCGGCAGCCATAGGCTATGGCGAGGAGGGTGTGAAAGGACTCATACCCGGCGGCGCTGCAACGATTTTCGACGTTGAGCTGCTCGACCTCCGTCACGCTCCGGCTGAGGAAGCCGCTCCCGAAGCCGGGGAGGCCGCTCCTGAAACTGAAAACAATGACAATAATCAGAACAACAAATAAACCAAGCATGAAAAAAACATTGATCTTAGGCGGCATCGCCGCCCTCTTCACCACCATGACCTCCTGTCTCGGCGGTGGTTCGGAACCAAAAGACTTCAGCGACTCTCTGGCCTATTTCAGCGGCATCGAAATTGGCGATAATCTCAACCAGAATTTCAAGAACATGCCCGAAGAATACCGCAAGGACTTCGACCGCGATCAGTTCCTCATGGGTCTGAAGACGGTGCTCAACGGCGACACCGCGAAGAAAGCCGACGCTTACTATCAGGGTCTTGGCTTCGGCCTTCAGCTGATGCAGCAGATACGCATGTATGAAAAAGCCGGCATCGACTACAATCGCGACCTCTTCTATGAGCAGTTCAAGAAGGCCTTTAAAGCCGACTCTGTCGACATTGTCATGGCCGATTCTGTACGCTCAGTTCTCATGCCGCTTTCGGAGCGCGCACAGAATATCCTCATGAACTATCAGATGAAGGAACAGCAGCGCATGCAGGAAGAAGCCCAGAAGAAATTTGAAGAAAACAAAAAAGCCGGCGCTGCTTACGTACAGAAACAGCTCAAAGCCGACAAGAATATCGTCAAGACAGCCAGTGGCTTAGCTTACAAAGTGACCAAAAAAGGCACCGGCGCAGTGGCAAAGAAAGAAGATAACGTGAAAGTGATCTACACCGGACGTCTGATCGACGGCACTGAATTCGATTCATCGAAAGGTCAGCCCGCAGCATTCAGAGCCGACCGCGTGGTTCCCGGCTTCAGCGAAGCTCTCACCACACTGCCCGCCGGCACAAAAGCCACTCTCTACATCCCCGAAAACCTCGGCTACGGCCAGCAGAATGCAGGTTCTATCGAACCGGGCTCGACTCTCGTGTTCGATATCGAGATCGTAGAAGTCACCCCGCAGGAAGAGGTCGCCGCCCAGAATGCAGCCCAAAGAGCCGCTTTCGAGGCAAAAGCTAAAAAAGATCAGGCTAAGAAATAACCCCGGCGATCATAAAGCATATTGAACATAAAAGCTTAAGTGCTGCAGCGGCTTCGGCCGTTGCGGCACTGAGCGTAAATAAAGACGATTATCCTAAGCGATGAAAAAACATCTGATTTGCTGCGCCTCACTTGCAGCCGTCCTTCTGTTCGCGGCATGCGATAAAAAGACCTCCGATGATGAAATGGAGGATGATGGCGACAACATCCCAGCCATTGTAGAAATGAACATTTTTGCCGACTCGCTCGCTCATTTCTCCGGTATTCAGATAGGTTATGACCTGAGCAAAAACTTCCGGAATATGCCCGAGCAGTACCGCAAGGACTTCGACCGCAAACAGTTTGTCAAGGGTCTGAAAACCGTGCTTGAAGGCGATACTTCAAAGAAAGCCGACGCTTACTATCAGGGTCTTGGCTTCGGCCTTCAGTTGATGCAGCAGATGCGCATGTATGAAAAAGCCGGCATAGCCTATAACCGCAAAGCATTCCTTTCGGAATTCAACAAAGCGTTCATGGGCGACAGCATTGATCAGGCGGCTCTCGACAAGGCATCCGCCACTTTGGCTCCGCTTTCGGAGCGCGCGCAAAACATTCTGATGGACTATCAGACTAAGGAACAGCAGCGCATGCAGGAAGAGGCCGGGAAGAAGTTTGACAAAAACAAAAAAGCCGGCGATGCATTCATGAAGAAAACGATAGCCGCCGATCCCTCCATAAAGGTGACGCCTTCCGGCCTTGCCTACAAGGTGATCCGGCAGGGCAGCGGCGCCGTGGCAAAAAATGGCGCTGACGTGAAAGTGATCTACACCGGACGTCTGATCGACGGCACCGAATTCGATTCCTCGAAAGGACAGCCTGTTTCGTTCAAACCAGAAATGGTTGTTCCCGGCTTCGGTGAGGCGCTTACCACTCTTCCCGCCGGCACCAAGGCCACCATCTATATTCCCGAGGATCTCGGCTACGGCAAGCAGAATGCTGGCTCTATCGAACCCGGCTCAACTCTTGTGTTTGATATTGAAATCGTTGGTTGACAGCCATCTAAAGCATCCCTTATATGGCAGAAGTGAAACTCCCCAAACTCGTTGTGCTCACCGGAGCAGGCGTCAGTGCTGAAAGCGGCATCAAGACCTACCGCGATGCCGGCGGCCTCTGGGAAAACTATCCCGTGATGGAGGTGGCCAGTGCCGCCGGATTCAACCGTAATCCGGCCCTGATTCACGATTTTTACAATGCCCGCCGTGCCGAGCTTGTGAAAGCGCAGCCCAACGATGCGCACCGCGCGCTCGCCGAGCTTGAAAAATGGTATGACGTGACGGTGATCACCCAGAATGTCGACAATCTTCACGAGCGCGCCGGCAGCTCCAACGTGCTGCATCTCCACGGCGAGCTTATGAAAATCCGCTCGATGAAGCATCCCGAGCGCGTCTACGAGCTTACGCCCGACAACCTCACTACGTCGCTCGACACCCGCGACCCCTACGGCGATCCCGTGCGTCCGCACATCGTGTTTTTCCAGGAGGCGGTGCCCAACATCGAGCCTGCCGCCAAGCTCATGGAGCAGGCTGATGTGGTGGTGATTATCGGCACTTCGATGGCCGTGTACCCGGCCGCCGGGCTCATCCACTATGCCCGCCGCGGCGTGCCTGTCTACTATATCGACCCGCGCCCCGTGCCGGTGCCCGACGGCATCACCGTGCTTCCTGTCAAAGCCACCGAAGGGATGCGTCAGCTCATTGAAATCTTACGCCCAAAACCTTAACGCAAAATGAAAAAAATCATAATCGCGGCTTTTGCCGCATGTGCCGTCGCCACGGCCTCCGCAGTTCCCGCCGCCTCCGTCGGCGCTCCTCTTGCCGACTCGCTCGCAACCGTCATCGGAGCCACGCAGGGAGCCTATTTCGGCCACGACACCCGCGAGAAATACAGCAATGAAGAGGACCTCGCCACCTACCGCAGCGAATTCATGCGCGGTCTGCGCGAGGCTGTCCTTGCCGACACCGCGTGCACCGGCTTCAGCGACGGTCTGAACGTCGGCACCCAGATGCTTGGCGAGTTCAAGCGCATGGACGGCGCCGGCATGACTGTCAACCTGCCGCTCTTCCTCGAAACGTTCCAGAAATACTACACCGGCCAGCCGGTTTCCGATGAGGAGGCTAAAAAGCTCGATGCCGAACTCCAGCGCCTCATGCAGCCGATGGTCGACCTTTATCAGAAACGTCAGGCCGAAGCACAGCAGGCTCAGCGCGAAGCGTTTGAAACTACCCTGAATGCCAATCTCGAGGCCGGACGCAACTACATCGACCATCTCCTGGCCACCGACAAGGGTTATGTAAAAACCGCCTCAGGCCTTGTGTATAAGGTTGACAAAAAAGGCGAGGGGCCGCTCATTCAGCCTTCCGACAAGGTGACCCTCTACTATACCGGCCGCTTTGTCGACGGTAAGGAATTCGACGGCACAACGCCCGGCACTCCCGCCGTGTTCAACGCCTCGGGTCTTATTAAAGGCTTCACCGAAGGCCTGCTGCTGATGAACAAGGGCGCCAAATACACACTCGTCATCCCCTCCGATCTCGGCTACGGTGTGCAGGCTCCCCCTGCGATCGGCCCCGGCCAGACGCTCATCTTCGAGGTGGAAGTGATTGATTTTTAAAATAAAAAGTAAATAAACCAGATAAATACATTATGATTAAGAAAACATTATTTATGGGCCTCGCCGCCCTCGCAGTGTCAGCTGCTTTTACTTCGTGTAGCAAAGGCGGAGATGAAATGCCTGAAGTGCAGGCTCCGAAAACATTCGGCGACAGCGTAGCAACCTATATGGGTATCTCTGAAGGCATGACCTCTCTCGATGCTCTGGTTGCCGGCGGACAGAAAGATTTCAACAAAGAGCAATTCCTCGCCGGCATGAAATACGTTCTCACGGCCGACACTTCCGCTTCGTTCCGCAACGGTATGGCTACGGCTATGAACTATCTTGCGCAGTTCGCACAGTTTAACGATGCCGGAGTTGATTTCAACACCGATATGTTCCTTGCCAATTACGCCGCCGAGTTCAACAAAGAGAAACCTGACACCACAGTGCTTTCGAAATTCCGCAAAGACGCCACCGGCGTAATGGCGGCTCTTCAGGACAAAATGATGACCTACAGCTATGAGCAGCAGGCCAAGATGCAGGCTCAGATTGCCAAGATGTACAACGACAACGTGACCAAAGGCAAGGCATTCATCGCCGACAAGATGAAAGCCGACAAGGATATCAAAACCACCCCGTCGGGCATCGCCTATAAGATTGAAAAACAGGGCACCGGCGCTGTTGCCAAGAGCGGCGACAGCGTGAAGATGATCTACGATGGCAAGCACATCGACGGCTCAGTGTTTGATTCGACGCAGAATCAGGTTGTTGAAGCTTCAACCGACAAATTCATCCCCGGGTTTGCCGAAGCTCTCACCAGCTTCCCCGCCGGCACACGCGTGACTCTCTACGTTCCGCAGGAGCTCGCCTACGGCCAGCAGGGCATGCCTCAGGGCGGCATCATGCCGGGCGAAACCCTCGTATTCGACCTCGAAATCGTCGAGTAATCAGCCGGTTTGATTCTCAACAACGACTTTTTACGACATTTGCCACATAAAATCCAACGATGAAACGCACATGTCAGATCGCATTGCGCTGTGCGGCCGCCGTCATTCTGACGGTGGCCGTCGCTGCCTGTGGCTCAGACGATAAACGCGCTGATACACAGGCCGGTCTCACGGCGCAAAGCTCCTTTGCCGATTCGCTTTCGTGGATGCTTGGCCAACAGTGGGGCGCGCAGCAGGCGCAGATCTTCGCGTCGCTTCCCGAGGATATCGCCGGTCAGTTCGACCGCAAGGCTTATCTCGAAGGACTGCGTGCGGCACTCTCAACCGATTTCACGACGCCCGGCGTCAAAGAGGGCATCTTCTACGGCACTGAGGTGGCCACATCGCTCGATGTCTACGACGCTATCGGCCTGCGCCTCAACCGCGGCAAGGTTGCCGATGCTTTTGCTTCGGCGTTCGCCTCGCCATCGGCCGACACGAAGGAACTTGCCATCGCTCAAGCCGATTACGACCGTCTGATGGCTGTGGTGCAGCACGCCCGCATGGAAAAGATGCGCGCCGACCGCCGACGTCAGTATGAGCTCGAATGCATTCGCCGCAACAAAAACATTGAGGCTGCCAATTCGTTCATCTCCAAGCTTAAAGCCGATGATCCGTCGGTAGTCGAAACGCCGAGCGGCCTTCTCTATAAGATCCGCACTGCGGGCCAGGGTCCCAAACCTACTGCGAAGTCGACCGTTGGCATCGTGTATCAGCTTGCCAACACCACCGGCACGATCATTGATTCTTCACGGGGCGAAACCGTCGAGGTGCCGCTCAACAGCTCGCTTATCGACGGCCTCAAAGAAGGGCTGCAGCTGATGAATCAGGGCTCGGAAGCCACATTCTACATCCCCCATAAGCTCGGATTTACAAAACCGACCGACGGCATCGAGCCCGGAGAGCTGATTGTTGTGGATGTGAAACTCGTCAACGTTAAGGCAGGTTCTATAAATTGAACGCTGTCCGATTAATGAATTAAAAATGCAGGTTCTTGGATGCTTTTGGCTTAAATTTGGTGATTTTCTTCCGTTTCATCGGTCGTTTAGCTCGCTAAACTCCCTCTTCAACGTTGAAAATCCCTCAAATTCAATCTCAAAATCATCGCAAGTCAATATATAGAACCTGCCTTAAATGATCGTCACATGAAAGCAAAAAATATTCTCAGCCTTCACCGCGTTTTCGTTTTCATCGCCGCATCATCGCTGCTTTGGGCAGCGTCGGCATGTTCCGGCAGCGACACGGACGGCACCGACAGTGCCAAAGCCGACTCGGCCACCGGCGTTCCCGATGTGCTTCCTCCCGAGCAGACCGATTCCGTGGCCATGCTTCTGGGCATGCTTCTGGGCAACGATGAGGCAGCGCGCCTCAGCGCCCAGGATTCGCTGCCGCCGCTGGATAAGGACGCCTATATCCGCGGCCTGCGTGCGACGCTCTCCGACAGTTGCGCATCCGAAAGCTTCACCAACGGCCTTAACGCCGCCTACGATCTCATTCTGCAAATCGAAAACCTCAAAGCCTACGGTGTTGAAATCGACCGCACACTGCTTCTTTCGGCAATAGAAAAAGCTCTGATGGCCGATTCGGTTTCCGAGGCACAGGTGCAGCAGATCACATCGACCTACAATTCCATGCTTCAGCGCGTTTACGAATAAGCCTGTAAGCGATTGAAAATCCGCATATTGCCGGCGGCCCGACGTTTCATCGACGTCGGGCCGCCGGCTCTTTGTCACGGCAGTTTGCGTTTACAAATGCAAATAGGCGCTGACCCCGGACGGCCGGATGCTTATTGATTGAAAAACAATGATATCGCGCAATGTTTATAACTTCCCGGCAAAAAATAACGAAAAAATGGAGTTTATATTTGTAAACTTGCCCTAAAAAATCGTAACTTTACGCTGAAAATAACACATGGCATGAACTACGGTGCCGGCCGGCGCTGCAGTTCGTGCCGGCCATATCATCAAGCCCTTGCGTAAATGACCGATTCTGAGCCGCATTACCACATCCCGGCACTCCTGCCTCAGTGCATCGAAGCGCTCGACATTCACCCCGACGGAGTGTATGTCGACGCCACATTCGGTGGCGGCGGTCATTCACGCGCAATCGTCGAGAAGCTCGGCCCGGCCGGACATCTTTACTCGTTTGATCAGGACGATGAGGCTGTGGCACGTGCTTTCACCGATCCGCGTTTCACCATTGTCTACAGCAACTTCCGCTTCCTGCGCAATTTCCTCCGCTACTACGGCGTGGAGGCTGTCGACGGCATCATGGCCGATCTCGGCGTGTCGTTCCACCACTTCGACGACAGCGAGCGCGGTTTCTCCTTCAGGTTCGACGGGCGCCTGGACATGCGCATGAACCGTCATGCCGTCCATTCGGCCGCCTGGATTCTCGAAAACTACAGCGAGGAGCAGCTTGCCAACATCTTCACGCTCTACGGCGAGCTGAAACAGGGCCGTCGCATGGCCGCCGAGATAGTGCGCATGCGTCAGAGCGGAAAGCAGGTCGACACCGTGGCGGCTCTCACCGAAGCCGTGGGCCGTTTCATCTCGCCGCGAAAGGAGAAGAAAGAGATGGCCATGCTGTTTCAGGCGCTGCGCATCGAGGTCAACGACGAGATGGGCGCCCTGCGGAGCTTCCTCAGTCAGGCTCTCGAGGAGCTTCGTCCCGGCGGGCGCCTCGTCATCATCACCTATCACTCGCTCGAAGACCGTCTGGTCAAGAACTTCATGCGCAGCGGCAACTTCACCGGCGAGGCCGAGCGCGACTTCTACGGCCGTGTGCTGACGCCGCTGAAACCGCTCACCAACAAACCGATCGTTCCCTCCGAACAGGAAATATCCGACAATCCGCGCTCGCGCTCGGCAAAGATGCGCGTGGCCGTAAAATTGTGATTAAGCTATGATATTCAGTTCCAGACCGAAATCCGACAAGAAAAGCGAGACATCATCGTCGCTCCTGCGCGAGGTGATGTACGGCCGCATTGTTTCGGGCGACTTTTTCGCCCGCAACTGGATGGCGATGCTCCTGCTGGTGCTTCTGGCTCTCGTCTACATAGCCGGCAAATACACTTGCCAGACAAAAATGGAAACCGTGCAGCGGCTCACGCGCGACATCGAGATCGTAAGCACCGACGCCGTCCGCGCCAAGGCACGCTACGAAGGCCGCGTGCGTGAATCGGAAATGCAGCGCATGGCCGACGAAAACGGCCTCGGACTCTCCGTGCGCGAAGAACCCTCTTACATCATCACATCCCCCAGCCAGCAATGAAAAGAGAAAATCGCAGAAACATACTGTTACGCTATGGGCTGATCGTGTTCATCATCCTTCTGCTCTCCCTGCACATTGTCTACAAGCTGGTCGACAACACCGTCCTCTCGGCCAAGGAATGGAACAAACTTGCCGAAAAGACACTCTCGCACATCGACACCATACCGCCCGTGCGCGGTGATATCCTCGCCGCCGACGGCAGCGTGCTCGCCACAAACATCCGCGTCTACACCGTCTATCTCGACTTCCGGGTGCCCAACTTCGACGAGAAAAACTACCGCAAGTGCATACCCGAACTTGCCGACTCTCTTGCCCTCCACTTCCCCAAGCGCACCAAAAAGCAGTGGGAAGCCTACCTCAACAAGCCTCTCGCCAAGGTGAAAGGCAAACGCACCCGTTCGTTCCCCATCGCCGACCGGGTGTCGAGCGACGACATAACGCTGCTGCGCACATTCCCGTTTCTCAAAGAAAAAAAGTCGCGCAACGGCTTGCATTTCGACGATAAGCTCATCCGTGTCAACCCTTACGGGGAAATGGGCATCCGCAGCATCGGCATAGTCGGCGAGACCAAGGAATCTAAAGAACGTCATGGCGTCTATGGCCTCGAGCGTGCTCTCGACTCGCTGCTGGCCGGTAAGGTAGGCTACAGCAAAAAGGTGCCTCTGACAAGCGCCATCGTTGACTGGACCGACAAGCCGGCCGTCGACGGTTACGACGTGCTCACGACCATCGACATCAAAATGCAGGACATCGTCGAGACCGAACTCAACAACGCGCTCGACTCATGCCAGGCAGAATGGGGCGCCGCCGTCATGATGGAGGTGGGCACCGGCGACATCAAAGCCATCGCCAACCTCGAGCTGAGCCCCGAGCCCGGCGTGGGCTATATCGAAAGCCGCAATTATGCTGTGGAGCGCTGCGAGCCCGGTTCGGTTGTCAAGCTCCTCTCGCTGCTCGTGGCCATGGAGGACAACAAGGTGCCCGACCTCAACAAGGAATATACGACCGGCGCGAAGTTTACGCTCTTCGGCGTTTCGTGCTCCGACTGCGTCAAGAGCGACAAGCTGCCGCTGAGCCGCGCGCTCGAGTTTTCGTCGAACATCGTCATGTCACGCATGATCCTCGAAGCCTACGGCAAGAATCCCGGCGAGTTCTACACCCGCGTCAAGCAGACCGGCATCCTCAAGCCGTTCAACACCGGCATTGCCGAAGAAATGGTGCCGCGTTTCGACTCGCTCGGCTGCAAACCCTACGACAAGCTGAGTCTCACCCGACAGGCTTTCGGCTACACGACAGCCTTTTCGCCGCTCTACACATGCGCCCTCTATAACGCCGTGGCCGGCGGCGGCAAGTTTGTCAAGCCCCGCCTGGTGCGCGGATTGCGCGGCAACGGCATCGACACCACCTTCGCCGTGAGCTACGTCGGCGACCGCCTCTGTTCCGAACAAAACGCCGCCAAGCTCCGCGAGATGCTCCACGCCGTGGTGTGGGGCGAGCGAGGCACCGCACGCCACATGGTGAAAAGCGACAAAGTGGAAATCGCCGGCAAGACAGGCACCGCAAAAATGCTCTATAAAGGCCAGTATATCAGCCGTTACCGAATGAGCTTCTGCGGCTTCTTCCCCTACGACAAACCGCGCTATACCCTCATGGTCATCGTGGCCTATCCCCAGAAGCCGGGCTCCAGCCCCGAAAAGACGAGCGGCCTCGTCGTGAAAAGGGTGGCCGAAGCCATGTATGCCCGCGGCATGTTCGGCGACCGTCCCGACTATCACAAGATAGAGCAGAAACACGGCGACTATCCCACCTATTATGCCGGCCTCGGTGACCGCGGCACGCGTCTGCACGCCATGCTCGGCGGCGGCTCGCAGGCCGTGATGTCGGAGCCCAAGAGCAGTGGCTCCGGCGTGCCCGACGTGCTCGGCCTTGGATTGCGCGACGCCCTCAGCCGTCTCGAAGAGGCCGGTTACAATGTCGCTTTCACCGGTTCGGGATTCGTCGCGGGACAGAAGCCCTTGCCGGGCGACAAATGTCCCAAGGGAACGCGCATCACCCTTGAGCTCAAGGAATAGTCAGTCAAACAGTCAGTCATCATTTTGAAATAATCGATCAAACATACCCGCTTATGAAATCATTATCCGACCTCCTGTCGGCAATAACCGTCGAGGAAATAATAGGAAGCGACGCGAAAGAAATCACGTCAATAGAGTGCGACTCCAGAAAGATAAAGCTCGGCTCGCTTTTCGTTGCCGTGCGCGGCTACAACGTCGACGGCCACAAGTTCATTCCTCTCGTCACGCTGGCCGGTGCCGCGGCAATCGTGTGTGAGGAACTTCCCGAGCGGCTCGAATCGACAGTCACCTATATCCGCGTGGCCAACTCGGCCGTGGCGCTCGGCTACCTCGCCTCGCAGTGGTGGGGCAACCCCTCGCGCAAGCTGAAGCTTGTCGGCGTCACCGGCACCAACGGCAAGACGACCACCGCTACGCTCATCTACGAAATGGCACGCCTGATGGGCTACAAGGCAGGCCTGCTGTCGACGGTGTGCAACTATATCGACGACGAACGCGTGCCCTCGACCCAGACAACGCCCGGCGCTCTCGAGCTCAACGAGCTCCTGCACCGCATGGTCGTGGCCGGCTGCACCTACGCGGCCATGGAGGTCAGCTCCCACGCCGCACATCAGCACCGCATCGCGGGCCTGCAGTTTGCCGGCGGCATCTTCAGCAACCTCACGCGCGACCACCTCGACTATCACGGCACGGTCGAAGCCTACATCGCCGCTAAGAAGATGTTTTTCGACACCCTCCACAAAGACAGCTTCGCTCTGGTCAATGCCGACGATCCCCACGGCAGCGTGATGGTGCAGAACACCCTTGCCAAGACCTATACCTACTCGCTCCGCCAGCACGCCGATTTCATGACGCGCATCATAGAGAGCCGTCTCGACGGCACGCTGCTGTCGATCAACGGCCGCGAAGTGGAAGTGCTCTTCACCGGCCGCTTCAACGCCTATAACCTCACGGCCGTCTACGGTGCTTCGGTGCTTCTCGGCTGGGATATCGACCGCATACTCGTCGACATGAGCCGCCTCGTTCCCGTCGCCGGCCGTTTCCAGACCATCCACGGTCCCAACGGCGTGTCGGCAGTGGTCGACTACGCCCACACCCCCGACGCTCTGGTCAACGTGCTCGACACCCTGCGCGACGTCATCAACGGTCACGGATCCGTAATCACCGTTGTAGGCGCCGGCGGCAACCGCGACAAAGGCAAGCGCCCCATGATGGCAAAAGAGGCCGCCGCACGCAGCGAGAAACTCGTGCTCACCTCCGACAATCCCCGCGATGAGGACCCGCTGGAAATCATCCGCGAGATGGAGCAGGGGCTCGACGACGACATGCGCCGCCGCACCGTCAGCATCGCCGACCGCCGCGAGGCAATCCGCACCGCCCTGATGCTCGCCGGAAAAGGCGACGTGGTGCTCATAGCCGGCAAGGGCCATGAAGACTATCAGGAAATCAAAGGTGTGAAACATCATTTCGACGACCGCGAGATCGTCGCCGAATATTTTAAGTCTGTTCAATAACGTCCGGCCGCCCTCTCCCGCCGGCTTCATATTCAGAAAGCCAGTCATTAATTGATCATGTTATATTTCCTTTTCAAACAGCTGCAGGATGTCGGATTTCCCGGCGCGCGTCTGATGGACTACATCACGTTCCGCTCCGGAATGGCAATGCTGCTGGCTCTTTTCATCGCTCTCGTGTTCGGACGCCGTATCATCGACCGTCTGCAGATGATGCAGGTGGGCGAGATAGTCCGCAACCTCGGCCTTCAGGGGCAGCTCGAAAAAACAGGCACCCCCACCATGGGCGGCATCATCATCATCATCTCCATACTCGTGCCGTGTCTGCTCGTAGGCAACCTCTCCAACGTCTACATGATACTGATGATCGTTGCCACCGTGTGGCTCGGAATCCTCGGGTTTCTCGACGATTATCTCAAGATCAAGCGTCACAACAAAGACGGCATGAGCGGCAAGTTCAAGATCATCGGTCAGGTGGGCCTCGGCCTCATCGTGGGCCTGACAATGTGGCTCAGCCCGAAGATCGTGATGCAGGAAAACATCGAAACCACCGTTGCCGGCGGCACTGAAGGCACCGAGATGGTTGTGACCTACAACGGCGAAAACATCAAGGCACCGCAGACCACCATCCCCTTTGTCAAAAACAACAACTTCGACTACGCCTGGCTCACGGGCTGGATGGGCGACGATGCCGAAACCGGCGGCTGGATAGCTTTCATCCTCGTCACCATCTTCGTTGTGGCCGGCACCTCCAACGGCGCAAACCTCACCGACGGCCTCGACGGCCTGTGCACTGGCACCTCGGCCATCATCGGGGTGGCACTCGCCATCATGGCATATCTCGGCGGCAACATAGTCTATTCGGCCTACCTCAACATCATGTTCATTCCCGACAGCGGTGAGCTCGTGGTGTTCATGGCCGCTTTCATCGGCGCCCTCATCGGATTCCTCTGGTACAACACCTATCCCGCACAGGTGTTTATGGGCGACACCGGCTCCCTCACCATCGGCGGTATCATCGCCGTTTTCGCGATACTCATCCGCAAGGAGTTGCTCATCCCCATCCTCTGCGCCATCTTCTTCATCGAGGATCTCTCGGTGATCATGCAGACGCTGTGGTACAAATTCTCCCGCCGCCGCACCGGAAAGCCGCAGCGCATCTTCAAGATGACGCCGCTGCACCACCACTTCCAGATCGACGGCTCAAAAAGCGACGCGCTCATCCGCGCGCCTTATCAGCCGATTCCCGAATCGAAAATCGTGACCCGTTTCTGGATCATCGGCATCCTTCTCGCTATTGTCACATTCGTTACGCTTAAGATCAGATAATATATTATTATGGTTAACAAGACAGAGAAAAACAAGCGCCTCGTGGTGCTCGGCGGCGGCGAAAGCGGCGTCGGCGCAGCCATCCTGGCTAAAGATAAGGGCATGGACGTGTTCCTCTCCGACTCCGGCAGCGTGGCTCCGCGCTACGCCGCCGTGCTCGACGCCGAAGGCATCGAATGGGAGCACGGCCATCACTCGATGGACCGCATCCTCAACGCCGACGAGGTGGTGAAGAGCCCCGGCATACCCCCGACATCGGCTGTCATGCAGGCCATTGCCGAACGCGGCATCCCCGTCATCTCCGAAATAGAGCTCGCCGGACGCTACACTGACGCCAAAATGGTGTGCATCACCGGCAGCAACGGCAAGACCACCACTACGATGCTCACCTATCATATACTCCACGACGCCGGAATAAACGTGGGTCTGGCCGGCAACGTAGGCAAGAGTCTCGCACTCCAGGTGGCGCGCGAGCATCACGACGTCTACGTCATCGAGCTCTCGAGTTTCCAGCTCGAAAACATGTATGATTTCAAAGCCAACGTGGCCGTGCTGCTCAACATCACCCCCGACCATCTCGACCGCTACGACTATAAGATGCAGAACTATATCAACGCCAAGTTCCGCATCCTCAACAACCTCACCCCCGAAGATGCCTTCATCTTCTGGCAGGACGACCCCGTCATCGAGGCACAGCTGCGGCAGATTACCACCGAAGCCCGCATGTATCCCTTCGCCGAGCATGTAGAGCGCGACACCCGCGCCTATGTCGACGACCGCGACGAACTGGTGCTCGACACCCCCGACACCTCCATGGTGATGCCGCGTGCCGAGCTGTCGCTCAACGGCCTCCACAACCTCTACAACTCCATGGCCGCCGGCCTCTCGGCCTGCCTGCTCAACATACGCAAGGACGATATCCGCCGCGCCCTCTCCAACTTTGAAGGCGTAGAGCACCGTCTGGAATTCGTTGCCGACATCGACGGCGTCCGCTACATCAACGACTCCAAGGCCACCAACGTCAACTCCTGCTGGTATGCCCTCGAAAGCATGCCGTCGACTCCCGATCCCTCCGTGGTGCTTATCCTCGGCGGTAAGGACAAGGGCAACGACTACACCGAGATCGAGCCGTTGGTTCAGCGCAAGGTGAAGGCCATCGTGTGCATGGGCAAGGACAACGCCAAGCTCCTTGATTTCTTCACCGGCAAAGTGCCGGCTATCGCCGACACCCACTCGCTCGACGAGGCCGTGGCGCAGGCCAAGGCCTATGCCGCCCCCGGCGACACCGTGCTCCTCTCGCCCTGCTGCGCGAGCTTCGATCTGTTCCACTCCTATGAAGAGCGCGGCACCATGTTCAAGGATGCCGTCAACGCTCTCAAATCCAAAACCTGCTGATGGATTCAACCGCTCCGACATACAACAACGCACCCTCCGCGGCCGAACCCTCCGCGGCCGCCTCGAAATTCGCGCCCGTGGCCAAAGGCGACAAGCACCTGTGGGGTATCTACATCCTGCTGGTGATCATCTCCGTCGTCGAGCTCTACAGCGCCTCTTCGCGCGAGGTGGCCGAGGCCGGCATGGGCGTCTACGGCACTATCGTGCGCCATGCTGCCATGCTGCTCGCCGGATTCGGTATCATCTACTTCCTCCAGCGCACCCCCTACCAGAAATTCCCGAAATGGATCGTGCTGTTCACGTTTGTGAGCATCGGCATGATGATCTACACCATATTCTTCGGTGAATACATCAACGGCGCCCGCCGCAGCTTCCATTTCTTTTTCTTCTCCATCCAGCCGTCGGAATTCCTGAAGATTTCGGCCGCCATGATGCTGGCTCTGATCCTTTCGCGCACGCAGCTCAAAGGGGGTGGCGTGTCCGACGCCGGCGTCCGGTGGACGGCCGGCATCATCCTCTTTTTCTGCATCATGCTCGTCCCGCAGGGCCTCACCAACACGCTCCTGCTCATGAGCATAAGCCTGTCGATGATGCTTATCGGCGGCACCACGTTCCGCAAGATGTTTTTCGTGCTGGTATTCTACGGCATGTGCTTCGGCGCCTATCTGATCTATCAGCATGTGCGCGGCTCATCGGAAAAAGAGCAGACCGAGCTGACGGCCGACGGCTCCGAGAGCGGTTCGCGCGTCAACGTGTGGAGCGACCGTCTGAGCAACTTCTGGGGCAGCGGCGAGCCGAAATACAAGCAGGAGCTCACGAGCGACAACCGTCAGGAAATGCTCGGCTACATGGCGCAGGCTCACGGAGGCATGGTTGGCGTCGGCCCCGGCAACTCGCGCGAGACATCGCGACTCCCCCTCGCTTTCACCGACTACATCTACTCCATCGTGGTCGAGGAAACCGGACTCATAGGCGGCCTCTTCATCCTCGCGCTCTATCTGTGGCTGCTGGCAAGGGCCAGCGCCATAGCCTCCAAATGCTCCAGGGCGTTCCCGGCGCTGCTGGTCATCGGCATGGCATTGGTCATCGTGTTCCAGGCCCTGTTCCACATATGCATCGTCACGGGCGTTATCCCCGTGTCGGGGCAGCCGCTGCCTCTCATCTCCAAGGGCGGCAGCTCCATTCTGGTCACATCCATCGCTTTCGGCGTGATGCTCAGCGTGAGCCGCTTCGCCGTGCGCAACAGTGCCCGTAAAAAAGAAATCAAACAGGAAATCGACGCGCTCCCCGAGGATATGCGTGCCGACAACCCCACTCAATTATAAACGATTATGGCAAAAAACAACAATACAGACAGCGCCCGACCCCTCAGAGTCCTGGTAAGCGGTGGCGGCACAGGCGGCCACATCTTCCCGGCCCTCGCCATTGCCAATGCCGTGCGCCGGCGTCATCCCGATGCCGAAATCCTTTTCGTAGGCGCTCTCGGACGTATGGAAATGGAGCGCGTGCCCGCAGCCGGTTACGAGATCGTCGGACTGCCGGTGGCAGGCTTCGACCGCAAGCGTCTGTGGCGTAATTTCGCCGTCATTGTCAAATTGCTCAAAAGCATGCGCATGGCGCGCAAGGTGCTGAAGCGGTTCCGGCCCGACATCGCCGTCGGTGTAGGGGGCTACGCCAGCGGTCCCATGCTCAAGGCGGCCCAGAAAAAGGGCATACCGACGCTCATCCAGGAGCAGAACTCCTATGCCGGCGTCACCAACAAGCTCCTCGCCCGCAAGGCCAAAGCCATCTGCGTGGCCTACGACGGCATGGAGCGCTTCTTCCCCGCCGAGGCCATCGTCAAGACCGGCAATCCCGTGCGCCGTGAGATCGCCGAAGCTTCCATCAGCCGCGACGATGCCAAGCGCAAGCTCGGTTTCGACCCGCAGCGCAAACTCGTGCTCGTGGTCGGCGGCTCGCTCGGCGCCCGCACCATCAACGAAAGCATAGCCGCCGCGCTCGACGACATCAGCGCCACCTCCGCGCAGGTGATGTGGCAGACCGGCAAGCTCTATGCCGACCGGTGCCTCGAAACAGCCGCCCGCTACGACAATGTGAAAGCGTCGGCTTTCATCTCCGATATGGCCACGGCCTACCGCGCCGCCGACATCATCGTGGCACGCGCCGGCGCCTCAACCATTTCCGAGCTTCAGATACTCGGCGCTCCCGCCATCCTCGTGCCGTCGCCCAACGTGGCCGAGGACCATCAGCGTAAAAACGCGCTCGCACTCGCCGAGCGCGACGCCGCCGTGATGGTGCTCGATGCCGATGCCCCCCGGCAGCTCGGTCCCGTAGTCATCGAGCTTCTTGCCGACGACGCCCGTCGTGACCGGCTCGCCCGCAACGTCGCTCAGATGGCGCTCCGCGACAGCGACGAACGCATCGTCGACATGATTGAAAAAGTGCTTGAAACCCGCGACTGAACTTTCATTTAAGTTATGGACAACAAGAAAAACAACATATATTTCGTTGGAGCCGGCGGCATCGGAATGGCCGCGCTCGAACGTTATTTCCTCTCGAAAGGCTATCGTGTGGCCGGCTACGACCGCACCCCGTCGGCGCTCACCGACGCTCTCATAAGCGAAGGCGTCGACATCTCTTTCAACGACAGCGCCGACAGCATCCCCGCCGAGTTTCGCGATCCCGCCACAACGCTGGTGGTCTACACTCCGGCTATCCCCGACTCGCACCCCGGCCTGAAATGGTTCCGCGACAAAGGTTTCGAGGTGGTCAAGCGCGCCGCCGTCCTCGGCCTCGTGACGCGCGACAGCCGCGCCCTCTGCTTCGCCGGCACCCACGGCAAGACTACTACATCCTCTATGGCCGCCCACATGCTGCATTGCTCCGCCGCAGGCTGCAACGCTTTCCTCGGCGGCGTGCTCCGCAACTACGGCACCAACTTCCTCCTCGACCCCGCCTCGCCGTTCTCCGTCATCGAGGCCGACGAATACGACCGCTCGTTCCATCACCTGCGACCCGAAGTGGCTGTCATCACCGCCACCGATCCCGACCATCTCGACATCTACGGCACCGAGGAAGCCTATCTCGAAAGCTTCGCCCATTTCACCGAACTGATACGCCCCGGAGGCACCCTCGTCATTCACACCGGACTGAAAATGCGCCCGCGTGTTGCCGACGGCGTCAGAATCTTCACATATTCCCGCGACGAAGGCGATTTTCATGCCGAAAATATCCGCCGCAGCGAAGGCTCCATCACTTTCGACCTCATCACTCCCTCGGGCGTGATCCGCGACATCGCGCCCGGTGTGCCCGTTGAAATCAACATTGAAAATGCCATCGCCGCCATCGCCGCGCTGTGGGCTGCCGGCGCCCTCGAACCCGACAAGGCCCGCGAGGCCATGGCTTCTTTCATGGGACCGAAACGCCGCTTTGAGTTCTGGCTGCGCGAACCGGGACGCACCATTATCGATGATTACGCGCATCATCCCGACGAATTGCGCAGCTCCATCCGCTCGGTGCGTGCTCTATTCCCCGGCCGTCGGCTGACAGTGGCTTTCCAGCCCCACCTCTACACGCGCACCCGCGACTTCGCCCCGCAGTTTGCCCAAGCTCTCTCCGAGGCCGACGAAGTGCTGCTCCTCGACATCTATCCCGCGCGTGAGCTCCCCATCCCCGGCGTGACATCGCAGATCATCTTCGACCGCATCACGGCTCCCGCCAAACGCATGGTGAGCCGCGACGAGCTCCCCGCCGCCATCGCCGCAACGCCCTTCGAGGTGCTCCTCACGGCCGGCGCCGGCGACATCTGTGACAAACTCCCCGAAATAGTGCAACTCGTTAAATCGACCGACTGATGGCATTGGGTGGTAAAATAAAACGATCATGGCTATATGCCGCGCTGACGCTCGTCGTCGTGGCTTATATCGTCGTGATGTGGAATATCACCGCCGGCAAATCCGACGACCGTCTTTGCTCCGGCATCCTCATCACCGTGCACGACACCGCGAAGTATCGTTTCGTCACCCCCGAAGAGCTTGCCCGCGAGCTCGGCGACCTGCCCGCAAACGCCACGCGCATACCGCTGAAACGCATCAACATCGACAGCCTCGAGCGCGTCCTGAAAGCTTTCGATAAGATCGAGGACGTCAACGTCACCGTCCTCTCCAACGGAAAAATCCACATCGACGTCACCCCGATGCATCCCGTGGTGCGCATCTTCTCGCCCGACGGCTCGTCGTACTACGTCAACCGCGAGGGCAAGCGCATCAAGGCCGACGCACGCTATCATCTCGACCTCCCCGTCGTGGTGGGCGACTTCGACAACGGACGCATGCCGGTCACCTCGCTCATCCCGCTCGTCGACCGGCTGTCGGCCGACTCGCTGCTCTCCGACCTCGTGTCGATGATCAAGGTCGACTCGCCCGACGACATTATCCTCGTGCCCGTGGTGCGCGGTCACGTCATCAACATCGGCGACACCCTCGACTATCCCGACAAATTCCGCCGCATCCGCACTATGTACACCCAGGTGCTCAAAGTGCGCGGCTGGGAGATGTACGACACCATTTCCGTGAAATACCGCGGCCAGATCGTGGCCACGCGCCGCAACAAAGAGCTCAAGGCTCCCGAAATAGTCATCGATGAGACATTTACCGAAATCGACGACGACGAAACGATGCTTGTCAGCGACAGCATCGCCCCCGGCCAGGCCAGGGTCGGAGCGCCTGTCGAAAACGACCATGTGACGCCCGCATCCAAAAAATCACTCAGCACCGCCAACTGACATATTGATCATAAATCTCCCCCAGCATAACACCGATTATGGAAGAAAAAAGTATAATAGCTATTGAGATAGGCAGCTCCAAGGTGAGAGGCGCTATCGGCACCTACAGTCCCACGGGTGTTCTCACCGTGCAGGCTGTGGAAGAGGAACCGCTTCTGGAATGGGTGCGCTACGGCGCGGTCAGCAATATCGAAGAGGTTTCAGCCCTTCTGGGCCGTATAATCCGTAAGATCGAAAACCGCGTGTCGCCGCGCAAGGTTTCGTCGGTCTATGTAGGCATCGGCGGACGTTCGTTCTGCTCGCTGCCCCGCGACGTCGAGCAGACGTTTGCCGAGGACAGCGAGATCACCGACGACGTCATCGCGCAGCTCGTGCGCGATGCCGCGCTCTCGCCCTACGCCGACCGCGAGATGCTCATGGTGGTGCCCCGCGAGTTTATTGTCGACAAAACGGTTGTCAGCCGTCCGAAAGGCACCGTAGGCCGCACCATACGCATGTCGGCCAACCTCATCGCATGCCGTCCGCAGCTCAAGCGCAATATCGACCGTCTATTCACCGAGAAGATGAAGCTCAACGTTGCCGGCTACAAAGTGCGGCAGCTCGCCCTGGCCGACGTGGTCCTCAACTCCGACGAAAAACGCCTGGGCTGCATGCTCGTCGATTTCGGCGCCGAAACCACTGCGGTGTCAATCTACAAGCACGGCTATCTCCAGTATCTCGTCACGCTCCCCATGGGCTCGCGCAACATCACACGCGACATCATGAAGCTCAACTATCTCGAAGAGCGCGCCGAAGAGCTCAAATGCACTGTCGGCAACGCCACCGGTGCCTCTGCCGTCGCCGACGGCTCGCTATCCATGGCCTCGACCGACTATTCCGACGTGAACAATTACGTGAGCCACCGCGCCGGCGAAATCATCGCCAACATCCGCAAGCAGCTCGAATATTCAGGATTCACATCCTCCGATCTGCCCGGCGGCATCATCATCGTGGGCGGCGGCGCACGCCTCAACGGGTTCAACGAATGTCTGTCAAAGCGTCTGGCCATGCATCTGCGCGTGGGCAGCGTGAGCCGCCCCGACATCCGTATCCCTGACAGCCGCCTCTCGCTCACCGACACTTGCGATGTCATCGCAGTGCTTTACCGCGCTGCCGCCGACGGCGCCGAGGAGTGCCTCACGATGCCGCAGCGTCCGGATGTCGCCGAGCCGCAGCCTGCCGCCACCGTAGTCGAGCCTGAACCCGAGCCCGAACCTGTGATCGAGGAAATCGCCCCCTCCGATCCGGAGCCTGCCGGAAAGAAGGCCGGTAAGAAATGGTTTAAGTTCAATTTCGACAGCATTAAGAACAAGGTGGAGAATCTCATGACCGAACGCGATTACGACGATGACTATCGCGACGACTGATCCCTCCTCCCACCGCACTGCACATCATACACTTTTTGACAAAAACACAATAATTATAAAGATATGGATGAAAATCTTGATATAGATGCTCTCGCCAGCCAGTTTCGTGATCCCGCGAAAAAGGTTGAGAAAAACGATATAATGGTCATCGGCGTGGGCGGCGGTGGCGGCAATGCCGTCAACCACATGTACAACCAGGGCGTTGAAAACGTCACTTTCGTCGTGTGCAACACCGACAAGGTGGCCGTCGAAAAATCGCCTGTCGCCAACCGCGTGGTTATCGGCGACGGTTTCGGAGCCGGCAATATCCCCGAAAAAGCCCGCAAGTTTGCCGAAGAGGATATCGACAAGATCGAGCAGATCTTCGATGATAGCGTAAAAATGGTTTTCGTCACCGCCGGCATGGGCGGCGGCACGGGAACGGGTGCTGCTCCAGTCGTGGCCCGCGTGGCCCGCGAGAAAGGTCTCCTCACCATCGGCATCGTGACCATTCCGTTTATCTTCGAAGGCAAGAAGAAAATTCTTAAGGCTCTCGCCGGCGCCGACGAGATGGCCAAATATGTCGACGCTCTGCTCATCATCAACAACGAGCGCCTCAACGAGATTTACCCCGACTTCGATTTCTTCAACGCTTTCTCAAAAGCCGACGACACTCTCTCGACGGCTGCCCGCTCCATCTCGGAAATCATCACCATCCCGGGCTATCTCAACCTCGACTTCAACGATGTCGACACCACTCTCCGCAACGGCGGCACGGCCATCATCTCCACCGGCTATGGCGAAGGCGAGCACCGCGTGACAAAAGCTATCGAGGATGCCCTCAACTCGCCTCTTCTCAAAAACCGCGATATCATCGGTTCGAAGCGTCTGCTCATGAACCTCTACATGTCGCGCGAGGACGAGAACGGCGCTATGTCGATGACCGAGATGTCGGAGCTGCGCGACTTCGTCTCGACGATCGATGATGAGGTCGACGTGATCTGGGGTGTGGCTGTCGACAACTCTCTCGGCAGCAAGGTGAAAATCACCATCCTCGCATCGGGTTTCGAAGTGACCCTGCGCGATGAGGAGGATATCCTCATCCAGTCGAAAGCCCGGGAGGACAGCCAGCGCAAGGTTGCAGCCGCGCAGAAACGCAATCCCGCCGCCGGCGCGCAGAGCACCGATGCCTCCGACCGTGTCCGCGAGGTCTACGGCTCGGGTATCGACGAGTTCACCACCAACTATATCATCCTTTCGCCCGAGCAGTTTGATGACGATGCCGCCATCGAAACGTTTGAGCGCACGCCCGCCTACACCCGCGAAAAACGCGTGGTGGAAAGCCTGAAGAAGGGTGCGCCGCGCACCGAAAACACCGATTCACGTCCCTCCGGCTCGGGCAACGTCATCAGCTTCTGACGGCGCCCCGTCCGCCACGGATCGCATTAAGACCCCATTCCACAAAATATGTTAACGTCATGGACGCCGGAAAGACGCGACCCTGACGTTAACATATTTTGTGGAATGGGGTCAAACAACGACGGAGGCAGCATCATTGCGGTGACGCTGCCTCCGTCGTTGTTATGTCGTTCAGTGCTGTCGGCTCAAAGCCGGCGGCTGCCGGATTACTCTTCGCAGATGGGAATTTTGCGGTGGATCGAGTGGTCGAGCGAGATGAGGGTCTCGGTGCCGTTGACGCCGTGGATGGTCTGTATCTTATTGTTGAGCAGATCCATCAGATGCTCGTTGTCGCGCGCGAAAAGCTTGATGAGCATGGTGTAGGGGCCCGTGGTGAAGTGACATTCCACCACTTCGGGTATCTTCTCAAGTTCGGGCACCACATCGCGGTACATGGCGCCGCGCTCCAGATTCACTCCGATAAACGTGCATGTGCGGTAGCCGAGGGCTTTGGGGTTGACGTTATAGCTTGAGCCGGTGATTACGTCGAGATCCATCATGCGCTGCAGTCGCTGGTGAATGGCGGCTCGTGACACACCGCACTCGGCGGCCACATCCTTTGAGGGTATGCGGGCGTTGTTCATGACAATACCCAGAATCTTTTTGTCGAGACTGTCAATTTTTCCCATGGCTTTTTCGGTGGGTTTCTGTTGGAGTGTTAGTCTTAGTGTTTGTTAACTGTGGCAAAGTTAACGATTTTGACTGAATTTTCAAGCATTTTGTCACAAAAAAGCCACAAAAAGAGCTGTTTCGGGCATTTCACCGACACATCAGTGGGCTATCACTTTCACCGGACGCGGATGCTCGTCGGTTGCGATGAAGTAGACGCCGACGGGAAGCGTCATCTCCTGATAGTCCTCGACGAGCGGAAGGATGCCGAATGTGCGGCCGGCAAGATCGTAGATGCGCACGTCGGTGTGAGGCGTCGAGCATCTGAAGCGGATGAAGCCCGGATGCGACTCGATGACGAGCGGCTGGTCGGCTATGATATCCTCGATGCCTGCCTGATGGTCGACGGTGATATAGTCGGAGATCGGCGAACGTTCCTCAAGGCGCACGCTCTGCACGGCGTAGGTGTCGTAGTCACCTTCGTTGAATCCTTCGATGGGGAGCTCGTTGGTTTCGGCTATCTGTTCGCTTGTGGTCACAACGCCGTTTTTATATCGTTTGACGGTGACGATGTAGTAGTCGACCGTCTCATCTTCGGGCTGGAGATCCCAGTGTGCCACGTATGTCGAGTCGGTCACGTCGGTGGCGTCACGGGCCGTCAGCTTGGTAAGCGTGGGCTTGGGCAGACACTGGGCTTTCAGATACACTCTGTAGCCGGCGGCGGGCAGACAGCCGTCGGTGATGTTGACCTGTGCCGAGTGGGTTCCTGTGGCGTTGGGTGTGTAGGTCACGGTGACCGATGTGCCGGACGCAGAGTTGGCGAGCGAGCCCACAACCGTTTTCGCGGCCAGCGAGAAGAGACTTTTGTTCATGCCCGAGATGCCGAGCTCAAACGTGCCGTAGACGTTCTCGCCGCGGAATATGAGCTGCGCCGTGATCGAGTGGCCGAGGGCTACCTCGCCGAAGTCGATCGTCATGCCGTTGACAGGCGTGAAGAGTGTGGCGTCGCCGCCCGGTTCCACGGTGCCCGGGAGCACGTAGGCCTGGCCTTTCTTGTTGCCCCAGATATATTCCGCAAGATCGGGATCGTCGATAAACGGGTTGCGGTTGTTCTGTATGTTGTAGACGGCTTCGTTGCGGTTGATCTCTTTTTCGCTCACCGGATCGGCGCGGTGCCATTTCAGCAGCAGGTCGATGGCCCACTGCTGCAGCGACGGATAGGTGCCGTTCATCACCTGCCATGTAGTCACCCAGTTCATGTTCTGATAGCATGTGACCATATAGAAATAGGTGCGGGCGAAATCGCCTTTGTATTCGTTGGCCGGCTCAAACACGTAGTTGGCGCCGCCGGAGTTGACACCGGTGCCCACCATCGACACGCCGTTGTTGAATTTCGGCGTCGTGCCTGATTTTATCTCGCCCAGCGGATAGTTGCTCTTGGCCTGGTTGGCTTTGGCCTCGCCGGGGTAGAGATGGAAGAGGTCGACATAGGCAGGTATCGTCGTCGTGCCGCCCCACCAGCTCTTGGGCAGCGAGTGCTCGCGGTTCATGTAGGTGCCGAACTGAACCGATGTGCTGACTTCCAGATCGGAATACATATCCCACCAGTAGTTGGTGCCGGGACGCACGTCGGTCTTACGGAAGTAGGTGGGGAGAGCGTTATAGCTCGACACCTGGGTGTGAGGATTGATTATCTGATAGAGCGCCGTTTTGAGCGCGCTTTCCGATTTGCCCACGAGCGAATTATAGTAGCCGGCGGGAACTTCCGCACGAGCGATGCCGCAAATGGCTGATATGCAGAGCGCAACAAGGAGTAGCCGATGTTTCATAATCTAAATATATACGGTGAATCCGGTAATAGGTTTGCAAACTTAACAATTTTTGGTGGAAAATTGATTAATTTTGTCTCCGCAAATCAAATATCTTGATTCGAAATGATTAAAAATCTGCTGTTTGATCTTGGTGGCGTGATCATGGACATCCGCCGTGAGAATTGTGTGAAGGCTTTCGAGGCGATAGGAATGCACGATGCCGGGTCGCTGCTCGGCGAATATGAGCAGGCCGGCGTGTTTGCAGGAATCGAGAACGGTTCGCTGACACCCGCGCAGTTTCACGATGAGATCCGACGCATCATAGGCCGTCCCGTCACCGACCGGGAGATCGACGATGCTTTCCAGCGCTTCCTCATCGGCATTCCGGCCCACCGCCTCGACGAGCTTCAGGCGCTGCATGGCAACTACGGCATTTATCTGCTCTCCAACACCAATCCCATCATGTGGGCCGGCGAGATATCGCGCAATTTCCGTCAGCGCGGCCACGATGTAGGCTTCTATTTCGACGGCATCCTGCGCAGCTACGAAGCCGGAGTCATGAAGCCCGACCAGGAGATTTTCCGCATGGTGACGGAGCGCTTCGGCATCAGGCCTGAGGACACGCTTTTCCTCGACGATTCGCAGAGCAATCTCGATGCGGCCGCGGCACTCGGCTTCCACACGCTCCTCGTGCCGCCCGGCACCGAATTCGCCGACCGTCTGAAAACCATCAGTATGCAGTAGCTATGACGTCACCTGCCGTTACTGCTCCGAAGCCCCGCATGGCTGCCATCGGCACCTTCGACGGCGTCCACACCGGACACCGCGCCATGCTTGCCGACCTCGCGCGTGTCAGCGCCGAAGCCGGCTTCAGCCCCGTGGCAGTCACGTTCAGCCGTCATCCCCTCGAAATCATAGCTCCGCAGCGGGCGCCACGCCTGCTCATGCCTGCCGACAGCCGCATCGGGGCGTTGCGTCAGGCTGCCGGCGATGTCATCGTTCTCGACTTCGACGAAAAGATGCGGGCGCTCACGGCGCAGCAGTTCATGACGATGCTCCGCGACGATTACAATGTGGGCGCCGTCTACATGGGTTTCAATCATCATTTCGGGAGCGACCGACTCAACGATTTTGCCGACTATCAGGCTGCTGCGGCGCCGCTCGGCATACGGCTGTTTAAAGGCACCGAAGCGCAGGCCGACGGTCACAAGGTGAGCTCGTCGGTCATCCGCTCGCTTGTCGAAAAGGGCGAAATGGAGGAGGCGGCTTTATGTCTCGGACGCCGCTACGCGCTGACGGGCATCGTCGGCCCGGGCCGTCAGCTCGGCCGCCGGCTCGGATTCCCCACGGCCAACATCACGCCCCTGGAGCCGCGGCAGGCCATCCCCGCTTCGGGCGTCTATGCCTGTTTTGCCGTGACCCCCGACGGCGTCCGCCGGCATGCCGTGGTCAATATCGGCACGCGGCCCACTGTCGCTGCCGACGGCCTGACCACCATCGAAGCGCATATCATCGGCTTCACAGGCGACCTCTACGGTCAGCAGCTCACGCTCGAATTCCGCCGCCGACTGCGTCCGGAGCGGCGTTTCGACAATCCCGATGCGCTCGCCGGGCAGATAGCCCGCGATATAGCCGACGCACGGCTCTGATGCCGCACGCCCTTCCGCTTGTCTTTATTTCATGCCGCCGGCCGTCATGGCCGTAAAGAGATGCCAGATGGCAATCCCCGTCGACACGCTCACGTTGAGCGAGTGTTTGGTACCGTACTGCGGTATTTCCAGACACACGTCGGCCGCGTTCACCACCTCAGGATCCACGCCCTGCACCTCGTGTCCGGACACTATGGCGTAGCGCCCGTCAGGCTCCGGTCGGAAGTTCTGCAGCTCGACGCTGCCTTTCACCTGCTCGAGCGCACACACCGTGTAGCCCTCGTCGTGCAGACGCGCCACTGCTTCGAGGGTCGTGGGATAATATTCCCACACCACCGAGTCCTCGGCGCCGAGAGCCGTCTTGTGTATCTCGGGCGAGGGCGGTGTCGCCGTGATGCCGCACAGCATGATGCGGTCCACGAGAAAGGCGTCGCTGGTGCGGAATATCGACCCGATGTTGTTGAGCGACCGTATGTTGTCGAGCACCACCGTCAGCGGCAATTTGACACGGGCGCGATACTGTTCGACAGTGTCGCGCCCGAGATCGAATATCGTTTTCTTTTCCAAATCTTACCTGTTGCGGAGTAGTGGGAGGGCTGCTCAGTCGATGATGGAGAAGCCCGTGTATTTTTGCAGACATTCCGGCACTTTGATGCCTTCAGGGGTCTGGTTGTTTTCAAGCAAAGCGGCCATGATGCGCGGCAGGGCGAGTGCCGAGCCGTTGAGCGTGTGGCACAGGCGTGTCTTCTTGTCGGCTCCGCGGTAGCGGCATTTCAGGCGGTTGGCCTGATAGGTCTCGAAGTTGGACACCGACGACACCTCAAGCCAGCGTTTCTGGGCTGCCGAGAACACTTCGAAGTCAAACGTGATGGCCGACGTGAAGCTCATGTCGCCGCCACACAGACGCAGGATGTGCCAGGGAAGGCCGAGTTTTTCGAGAAGTCCCTGCACGTGGTCCTTCATCTCTTCGAGGGCGGCGTAGGAGTTTTCAGGCTTTTCGATGCGCACGATCTCCACCTTGTCAAACTGATGCAGACGGTTCAGTCCGCGCACATCCTTGCCGTAGCTGCCGGCTTCGCGGCGGAAGCATGCCGAGTAAGCGCAGTTCTTTTTGGGAAGCTCGCTCTCGCTGAGGATCACGTCGCGGTAGATGTTGGTCACGGGCACCTCGGCCGTCGGGATGAGGTAGAGTTTGTCTTCGTTCACGAAGTACATCTGTCCCTCTTTGTCGGGCAGCTGGCCTGTGCCGTAGCCTGAGGCTTCGTTCACCACGTAGGGCGGCTCGATCTCAAGATAGCCGGCTTTGCCTGCTTCGTCGAGGAAAAACTGGATGAGGGCGCGCTGCATGCGGGCGCCTTTGCCCATATACACCGGGAAGCCGGCGCCGGTGATCTTCACACCGAGGTCGAAATCGATCAGGTTGTATTTTTTTGCCAGTTCCCAGTGGGGAAGTGCGTCGGCGGGCAGGTCGGGCATCGGTCCACCCGTCTTTTCCACGACGTTGTCTTCGGCCGTCTTGCCCTCGGGCACCATGTCGCACGGTGTGTTGGGGATCGTGAGAAGGATATCGCGGATCTCTGTCTCGGTCTGCGACAGCTTCTCGGCCATGGCTTTCTGCGATTCTTTAAGCTCGGCCACTTTGGCTTTGGCTTCCTCGGCCTCGGCTTTCAGGCCCTGCTTCATGAGCTGGCCTATCTTGGCGGCATATTTGTTGAGCTCGGCGGCCGTGTTGTCGTTGGCCAGCTGGAGCTTACGGCGGCTGTCGTCGAGACTCAGCACTTTGTTGATAGGTCCTTCTGCGTCAAAGCCCTTTATGGCCAGACGCTTCACTATATTTTCGGGATTTTCCTTGATTTGCTGTAACGTTAGCATGACAATTTTTGATTTTTTTGAGAGTTCGTGACGTTAATATCCTGTGGGTGACGCCATTGACGTTTCTTTATGCAAGAAGCTCGCGCACTTTGGCCGAGATGGCTTTGCCATCGGCTTTGCCTGCAAGAGCTTTCGATGCAACGCCCATCACCTTGCCCATCTCTTTCTGTGAAGTGGCTCCGGTTTGGGCTATGATTTCGCGCAGTGCCGCGGTCAGTTCCTCATCGCTCAGCTGCTTCGGGAGATACTCTTCGATAACAGCAGCTTCGGCAAGCTCGTTTTCGGCAAGCTCCGGACGGTTCTGCTCCGAATAGATCACGGCTGTCTCACGGCGCTGTTTGGCCATTTTTGCAAGTATCTTGGTTGCTTTGTCGTCGGTCAGCGTTCCGTCGGAGCCTTTGGCGGTCTTGGCTTCCAAAAACTCCTTTTTGATTCCGCGGAGCGTTTCCAGACGCACCTTTTCTTTTGCCAGCATAGCGGCTTTTATGTCGTTGCTGATTTTGTCAAATAAGTCCATAATCAATGCATTGGGTTTTATCGTTGCAAAAATAGATAAAATCTCGCTAATAACACAAAAAGCCCCCCCGCTTTTTATGGTGGCGGGGTGCTTTTGGGATGTGCTTTGTCGGTCTTAGAGCCGGTTCGATAATAAATGTTAATGGCTCTTAATCCTCAAGGAAGTAGGTCAGCGTGGTCACCACGCGCACTTCCTTGATGTAGGGGGTGTATTGGTCGCGGTCTTCGATCGAGAACTGACCTTGATAGGCCGACTTGATCTTGCCTAATTCCGACTTCGAGTCCTCGGCAAATTTGTTGGCGGCTTCGCGGGCGTTTTTCGTCGCCTCGGCTATCATCGCTGGCTTGATGGTGTTGAGTTCGGTGTAGTCGTAGGTGGTCTGATAGGAGTAGTCGTTGCTGATGGCTATGCCGTGCTCCATCAGTTCGCCCTGGCGGTTGATTAGGTCATGCACTTTGTCGACCTGCGACGAGCTTACGGTTACTACTGATTGCACGCTGTAGTTAAACGGTATCGGCTGTGTGTTGTAGCGGTCGGTGGTGAGGTCGGTCATCGTCGGTGCACCCACGCTGATCTCGCTGTCGGTGAGACCGTTGGATTTGAGATAGGCCACGATGTCGGAGTTGGTTTTCGACACGGCGGCGTAGACGGTGGGCAGATCGTTGCCAACCTGCTTGAACACTATGGGCCACGTCACGCGGTTGGCTTTCACTTCACGGGTGGCAAGACCGCGCACTTCGACCGTGCGCTGGCTGTCGGGGATGGCGCGCAGGCCGCTGCGTACGCCCAGACCGATGGCAAGAAGGCCGGCGGCTATCAGCGCTGCCGACACGATGACTGTAAGTTTTAACGGTGTTTTCATCTGAGGTTTATTTTATGTTAGGATTGTTTTCTGCCGGGAGGTTCAGAACTGGCCGAAATAAAAGATCACTTCGTCGGGTACCCCGTCGAGTGTCACTTTTACGGCATCGAGGTTGCCTACGCGGGCACGGCCGTTGACTGATGTGGGCTGAAGGAATTTGACCAGGAATTCGTTGACGTCTGTAGGACGTATCACCATATAGGGGCTCATGTCGGTGACGCCGCTGCCCGAGTCGAGGATGGCGTCGCAGATGCCGTTGATGCGGTTCACGTAGCCGTCGGCTTTGGATTTTACGCTTTCGTCGGCCGACAGCTTCGATGCTGCATAGGCTTTGAACAGCAGCGCGAGGTTGGTCGGGTCAGTGGCAAGCGCCTCTTCGCAGCGGCGCAGCGCTTTGGTCAGGTCGCCCGAGGCATAGATCTCGGCGATGTCGGCATATTGTTTGTCGGCGCTGAAGCCCGGCTGGAGCGCCGAGCCGTAATAGACCGTCGTATATTCGTTTTTTGTCAGAGGCTCGCCGGCCTGAAAGCGCTGGAGCAGTTGGGCGTAGGCCGATGGGGTGGTCTGGCTGGCGAACGTGCTGCGTTCGGGCAGCTTGCCGCCGGCTATGGCGTTGACCGATGTGCTCAGTGTGAGTGCCGCAGCGATGGCGGCGATGGCTAAATGTTTCATTGTTATGGTTATGGTTGTTGTTGTTTGATTTGTTTGACGGTACGTCGGTATGATAAGAACGTCGGTGTCAGCTGTTGAGTTTAAGCATCGATTCGATGAGCTTGCGGTCGTTGCTCAGACGCGGCACTTTGCGCTGCCCGCCGAGCTTGCCTGTCGATTCGAGCCACCGGTCGAAAAGCCCCGGCCGCGCCACGGTGATGCTGAGCGGGTCGAGAAATATGTTGCCGGCGCGTTTGGCCTGATAATCACTGTTTTCCTCGGTGAGCTTGCGGTCGAGCGTGGCGGCGAAGAGCGCCGGATCGGCCGGCGGCGTCGAATATTCGATGAGCCACTGGTGATGGCCGCGGTGCCCCTGCGAGGTGTACACAGGCGCCGCCGTATAGTTGGCCACGCTGCAGCCGCATTCGGCACACGCTTTCGCCAGCGCGGCGTCGGTGTTGTGCACCATCACTTCCTCGCCGAAGGCGTTGATATAGTGCTTGGTGCGTCCCGCTATGGTGATGCGCAGCGGTGATGTCGACTCTATCTTCACCGTGTCGCCTATCGGGTAGCGCCACAGGCCGTTGCACGATGTGAGCACGAGCGCGTAGATGCCTCCTTGCTCCACCTCCCACGCTGCCAGCGGCGTGCCGTCGGGGTCGTCGGCGGGTATGAATTCATAAAACACGCCGGCATCCGTGATCAGCGCCATGGCGCGCGATTCGCGCGTGTCCTGCACGGCGAAGAAGCCCTCGGAGGCGTTGTAGGTCTCGAGATAGCGCATCTTCGCCGGATCGATGATGGCGTCGTATTGCGAGCGGTAGGGCACGAAGGAGATGCCGCCGTGGAAAAACACTTCGAGGTTGGGCCACACTTCATGTATCTCTTTGGCACCCGTGCTTTTGAGTATCTCGTTGAGCACCGTCAGAAACCACGACGGCACCCCGGAGATGTTGGTGACGTTGCAGCGTGAGGCCGCGGCCACAAGCGCCGGCAGCTTCTCGTGCCAGTCGGCCATAAGCGCCGTGCGTTTCGACGGCACGCGCGCCAGGTTGGCTATCGGGTTGATGACCTCGATGAGGTTGGCCGACAGGTCGCCGACCCGCGCCTTCGACCCCTCAGGCAGCGACAGCTCGTTGGCGAAGCTGCCGCCGAGTATGAAGCTCTTTCCGCCGAACATCCGGCTGTCGGGATACAGATTCAGATAGTGGCTCACCACGTCGGCCCCGCCGCGGTAATGGTTCAGCCGCAGCGAGTCGGCGGTCACGGGGATGAATTTGCTCTTGCCGTCCGACGTCCCCGACGACTGGGCGAAGCGACGCGTCACGCCGGGCCACAGCACGTCGCGCTCGCCCCCTATCATGCGCATCACCGCCGGTCGTATCTTTTCGTAGGGCGTCACACCGACCGCCTCGCGGTAGTCTTCATAGCCCGTCAGCTTCCTGTAGCCGTGCTCACGGCCCCACCGGGTGTCGCGCGCCGCTCGCAGCAGCGCGCCAAGCACCTCGCGCTGCGTCCGCTCGGCATCGGCATTCGCTGCCGCTATCTGGCGGATGCGCTTCATGAAATAGGGTCGGATGAGTCGGGTGATGTTCATGCTCTTTGGGCTGTCGCTTTGTTAGTGACAGCAAAAGTAATCAAAATTTGATTATACTGTCCTTTTGCGATTCCAATTTCCACATTTTATTCCCCTTCTGCAATTTTATTAATAATTATTGCGTAAATTTGCACCCTATGTTTAACGCAACAACTTCCACTTCTCTGATGAAATCCACAATATCTTTCAGCCGTCTGTGGCTTATTTGCCTCACCGTGATGGCCGCCGTCTCTTTCTCATCATGCGGCGACGAGACCTATGACTACTCTCCGCTCCAGGGCCGTTGGGAGCTCTACTCGGTCAATGGCGTCGTAGTTCCCGAGCTGAGCGTCAGCGAGTTCACATTCTATAGCGACGGCACCGGCATCTACGGCCAGTACAATCCTACAGGCCAGTGGTACACCTACGGCATCACCTGGGAAACCGAAATCACCCCCGGCGGCGCCGAATATCTCTACATCTACACCGGCACCGACGTATGGTCCTATCTCATCCGCCTCTACTACGACCGCATGGAGCTCACCGACCTCGACACCGGCGACCGGCTCGTCTATAACGCCTTTTGATTCCAGCCATGTCCCAGGATAAATGGACCGATATTGAGCTGCTCCCCGAATGGGACGAGCAGTTCTACGATGTCTACACCGCTAAAAAACACGGCAAGTGGGTCATGCTCAAAACCCTCAAGCCACAGTATAAGGACGATCCGCGCTTTCGCGCCATGATCGAAAAGGAATTCGACGTCCGCTACAATCTTGCCCACCCAAACATCGTCATGATCAACGATTTCGAGGATGTACCCACCCTCGGCCGTTGCATCATCACCGACGATGTCTACGGACTCTCTCTCCGCAAAATCATAGATCAGGGCAAGCTCACCGACGCTAATCTCGACAAGATATGCACCCAGCTCGTCGACGCCCTCGACTACATCCAGTCCAACCATCTTGTCCATTTCCCCATTCGGCCCGAAACCATCATCTTCACTGAAAACGTCGGTAATCTCAAGCTCATCGACGTAGGATTCGACCAGAGCGAACACCTCACCCCCGCCGAGGCCACCGAAGATATCTACAGCTTCGGATGCGTCCTCTCCGAAGTCCTCGACCATCTCCCAGAGCCCCACCCCCATCTCCGCCGCATCGCCGACCGATGCATGGCTTCCGACCCGCGCCAGCGATTCCGCAGCATCCACAAACTGCGCATGGCCCTCGCCCGACGCTCCGACAACAAATTCTACATCGCCATCATCATCTTCCTCCTCGTGATGATAGACTTCCTCCTGTGGCTCAGCTCTTCATGGGCTCCCCACGCATGATTTGCCCCTCTCTCGTTACGATAGTTCACCCATCACACATTTCTCCATGTCCGAAGATATCATCATCGAGCCGGTCAACCCCACGAAATCATCGCTCAAACGCTTTGTCAAATTCGGCATCGACCTATACCGGAATTCACCATATTTCGTTCCCCCGCTCATCTCCGACGAGGTCGAAACCCTCATGCCCGACAAAAACCCCGCCTTCGACTATTGCCAGGCCCAGGCATTCATGGCATGGCGCGGCAAGAAGCCCGTGGGACGCATCGTCGCCATCATCAACAACGTCGTCAACGAGCGCACCGGCAAGAAAGAAGCCCGCTTCAGCTTCGTCGACTTCATCGACGACGACGCCGTCGTCGACGCCCTCTTCGCCGCCGCCGAGCAGTGGGCACGCGACCGCGGCATGACCGAAATGGTGGGCCCGATGGGATTCACCGACATGGACCACGAAGGGATGCTCGTCGAAGGCTTCGACCAGATGGGCACCATGGCCACTATCTACAACTACGACTACTATCCCCGCCACCTCCAGCGCCTCGGCTACAAAAAAGATGCCGACTGGGTGGAATACCGCATCAAAGTCCCCGCCGAAGTCCCCGAAAAATTCCGACGCATCTCCGACATCGTAGCCCGCAAATACGGCCTCCGCTCCGTCAAGTTCACATCCCGTCAGAAAATCAAGCGGATGTACGGCCAGGCACTCTTCGACCTCATCAACGAAGCCTACGACAGCCTCTACGGATACTCCCCCCTCAACCAGCGCCAGATCGACTACTACATCGACAAATATCTCGGCATCATCCGCCTCGACTGCGTCAGCGTCATCGTCGACAGCGACGACCGCCTCGTGGCACTCGGCATCTCCATGCCCTCCATGTCGCAGGCTCTCCGCAAATCCGGCGGCAAGATGTTCCCCTTAGGATGGTACCATCTCCTCAACGGCATCTACGGCCATAACGACGTTGTCGACCTCCTCCTCATCGCCGTCAAGAAAGAATATCTCAACCGCGGCGTCAACGCCATGCTATTCGCCGATCTCATACCTATATTTAATAAAGAAGGCTTCCGCGAAGCCGAAAGCAACATCGAGCTCGAAGACAACAACAGCGTCCAGCAGCAATGGACCTACTTCGACTACCGCCAGCACCGCCGCCGACGCGCCTACCGCAAGCATCTTTAAGCCCACCTGATTATTATTTATAGGCGTAATGCTTTAATATTCCTGTTCCTTATATTAGGAGTCATGGCTCAGGCAGTCATTACTAAATCGCAGGGTCACGATGCCTGGATTGAACAACATCAAAACAACATCACCTATTCCCAGGATATGATCCCTGAAAAGGGTACACCTTACACCTTTGTGGTTTATACCGTCTTGGATAAATCTGCTGCAATTTATGTTGTTCCTTCCGATTTTGACTACAAAATAACATTTGATCTGACAGAGACTTTGCCAAACGGTCAGGTCGTAAACAAATATGTTTACTCAACCCCTCCATTAGCCATGGGTCTGACATATCATGATTTGGGCGATAAGGATGAATTCTGCGGTCTGTGGATCAGGTCATGCCATTATCGTAAGGATATGACTCAGTATTATATTGACAGTGAAATTCGTCTGCCGGTCGACGTCGCAAATATTGTGATCGACAACCTCGCCGGCGAAAAACCTGCCAAACTGTCGCGCGATTTCAAATATCTTATCTCAACTTCCCCGTCGCTTCTCCCTGTGGAAATTGCCACCGCCGGCTCATCCTACGGCAACGGCAACCGCATCAGATGACCGTAACGGCATTTCATGCTCCCCCCCCCTTATCCTCCCGTTGACCCTCTTTTGATGCTTTTTACCCCGCATTTGCCGGACTGCTTGTTAAGATCTGTTAATTTTAGCCGAATTTGAGAAAAACTTCGGAAAATGTTTGGCAAATCGGCCGCCAGGTATTAATTTTGCACTCGCTTTTGAGAAACAGCGCCTCGGACAGCGGTCCGGCCGGCAAAAGCGATTAAAAATTGTTAAAAGTTTTGGTGATTAAAATAAAAGCCGTAACTTTGCAAAACTTTCGGCCGTCGAAAAAACGGCACGCCGGAAGCGCGACGATTCGCGACAGAGAACATTGAAATAATTGCAATAGACAAGAAGTAGTACAAGAGTCATTTTTCAACAAAAAAACGACCCGAGTCAATTTCTTTAACGATAATAAGTCAAGTCAACATTCCGGGCCAACACAATCGGACAGCTTCGGTCGGTGTCTTGTGAAAGAACAAAACAGACAAAACGGTTTTGTTCCTTTTTTTACTAAAGAAGAAAAAGAGACAAGATAAACAACAACGAAGAGTTTGATCCTGGCTCAGGATGAACGCTAGCGACAGGCTTAACACATGCAAGT
>CABUBG010000001.1:0-73163 GCA_902489785.1 uncultured Porphyromonadaceae bacterium | reverse complement strand
TTTTGCCGCAAAGTTCGCCAGTAAAAAAACTTTGGCATAGGCGGCCTTTTTCGGACGGATACAGTGTGGCGGATGCGTTTCGGTTATTAGGGTCTGGCGGATGTGAGGGTCAGCTTTGCTGATTTCAGGCCGGGGGCGGTGGCTGTGAATTCGATGTTTCCGGCTTTCTCGCCTGCCTTTACTATTGCGGTGAGCTGGCCATGGAAGGTGGTCATCTCGGGAGCCTGGAATGATTCGAGGGATGAGGGATCGCCGTTGGCCACTGCATGGAATGAACCGGCGCCTTTCACTTTGAAGCGTATTTTCTTGGATGCATCGGGGCAAAGGGTGCCGTCCTTGTCGACCACTCTCACGGTAATGAACGAAAGGTCGCGGCCATCAGCCGAGAGCTGCGAGCGGTCGGCCGACAGTTCGATATGGTGGGGTGCGCCTGCCGTGCGGATCTCTTTGGTAGCTGCAGGGTTACCTGCTTCATCATAGGCTACGACCTTTACTGTGCCGGGCTCGTATTTGGTGTCCATCCACATAAGACGATAGCGTTTCTGACGTTCGAAGCTTTTCTGAGCGGCTTCGGTGTAGCTGCTGTCGATGCCAACCGAAAGATCTTTTTTGCGACGGCCCTGGCTTACGCCATTGATAAACAGTTCGGCTTCAGGGTAATTCGTGTAGACAAACACCGGAGTGGTTTCGCCTTCGCGGCCGGGCCATGTCCAGTGCGGCAAAATGTGCAGCGTCTCTTCTTCCGGACGCCAGTGACTGCGGTAGAGATAATAGCGGTCTTTGGGAATTCCGGCGAGATCGATGATGCCGAACAGCGAGCTGTGGCTGGGCCAATTGGTATAATAAGGTGTCGGTTCGCCAAGATAATCAAATCCTGTCCAGACAAATTCGCCGATGCAGTAAGGCAGGTCGTCGTGCTGTATGAAGTCGTCTTCGGGAAGGTTTGACCATCCGCAATGCTCCACATCGTAGCTGGAACTCTGGTGGTCGTCGTAGACGGCCATCGCTTTGCGCTCCACCGGGAACTTGTAGACGCCGCGCGATGAGACGGTCGAAGCCGTTTCGCTTCCGAGCACTATCTGCTGCGGCAATTTGCGATAGGCCTCCTGATATTTGAAGGGACGATAGTTGAAACCTGCAACATCCATAATGGCGGCGAAATTGTTGTTGAGCACAGCGTCGGGACCGTCCATGCCCTGGGTTACGGGACGGGTGGGATCTTCGCGGTGAGCTATGTTCTGGAGATAATAAGCGGTTTTGCAATCGCCTTCATGCCATTGTTCAGACACCTCGTTGCCGATGCACCACATAACGATCGAAGGGTTGTTGCGGTAGTGGCGAATGAGGTTGGTGAGATCTTTGTCGGCCCATTCGTCGAACAGCAGGTTGTAGCCGTTTTTGCATTTTGGTTTGCGCCATTCGTCGAAGCTCTCGGCCATCAGCATCATGCCCATTTCATCGCAGGCTTTGACTAGCTCGGGCGCCGGCATGTTGTGCGACGTGCGGATGGCATTGCAGCCCATATCTTTCAGTATGCGTATCTGACGGCGGATAGCGGCATCGTTGACTGCCATGCCGAGCGGTCCGAGGTCGGCATGGTTGCAGACGCCTTTGAAATTGGTGCGTTTGCCGTTGAGATAGAAACCGTCGTTGGGGCGCACTTCGATTGTGCGGATGCCAAATGTGGTGGTGTACTCATCTTTGACAGTGCTGCCGTCGGAGAGGGTCGAAACTGCGGTGTAAAGGACAGGCGTTTCGGGACTCCAGAGCTGAGGATTGTCGATTGAAATCTTCTGTTCCACCTCGTTTCCTTCGTTGGCCAGCAGGCGGAGATCAGAGACCGGTGTGGTGACCTGAGCGACTTCTTTTCCTTCCGGATCAAGAATAACCGTATGTAATGAAAGATCTTTGGAGTTGAAGCCGGCCGGCAGATCTATTTTTGTTTTGACGTCGGCCTGCGCCCAGTCGTTATGTACAATCGGGGTTGTGATATATGTACCCCACACCGGAATATGCACATCGTCGGTCACGATGAGGTGAACGTTTCGGTAGAGTCCGGCACCCGGATACCAGCGGGAAGATTCCGGCAGGTTTTCAAGCCGGACGGCTATGGTGTTATTCTTGCCCTTCTTGAGCAGGTCGGTGACGTCGAAATAGAATGAATTATAGCCATAAGGCCAATAACCTGCCTCCTTGCCGTTCACATAAACGCGGGCATGGCTCATGGCTCCGTCGAACAGGAGTGTGGCACGGCGGCCGTCGGTCAGTTCGGGTACCTCGATTTCGGTGCGGTACCAACCGGTGCCTACGAAGGGAAGTCCGCCGGTGCGTCCTGCATGCTCCATGGCTTCTTTCTGTCCGTCCTGAGCGATAGCAACGTTCTGTTTGTCATTGTCCCAGCTGAACGGCCCGTAAATGGCCCAGTCGTGAGGGACTGTGACAGACTGCCATTTGGAGTCGTCGTAGTCTTTCGATGAGAAGTCGGCCGCGTCGTCGCGCGTGAACTTCCATCCTTTTTCCAATGTGCGTTCGCTGCGTGTGCCGGCAAAAAGCGATGCGCACATAAGCGAGGCGATTGTCATGGTAAAGATTCGTTTCATAAAATATTGCGGTTGATTCTGTTTACTTTGCGAATTTAAGCATATTAATCCGATTATTTCCTAAATATTCCCTAAAAATATGTTGTGATGCGTCCTTTCCCCGTGATGCGAATGTGATACAAATCAGGTTGAAGATTTTTCATGAAATTTATTCGAACCTCATATTGTCATAAGTGGAATATAATGTAAAGTTTTCCAAAACGAAATGAATATATGTTGATTATTAAATAGTTGCAATTTTGCAAGCGATGAAAAGTTTTCCAAAAAGATAATATGTCGAATAATTTAATTGAAAAAAATGTTGATCCTGAAGAAAATTATATGTAGATTTGCAACGTCAATAATCAATGTCGAATCCGGTAAACAAAGAATATGCCATGATACATACCGTAGTAAAACGTGATGGCCGCGTAGTGGGCTATAACGAAGAGAAAATCAAAGCTGCCATTCGCAAGGCAATGTTGCAGACTGAAGCAGGCGAAGATGAAGCGCTGATCCAGAAAATAGCCGACCGCATCGGAGTGACCGGCGATGAGCGTATGACCGTAGAGGACATACAGGACCGCGTCGAACTTGAGCTCATGAACAGCCCCCGCAAGGAGGTGGCAAAACGTTATATAGCCTATCGTGATCAGCGCAGCATAGCCCGCCGGGCAAAGATACGCGATATGTTTCTGGAGATCATCGAAGCCAAAAGCAACGATATCACCCGCGAAAATGCCAACATGAACACCGATTCGCCGGCGGGAATGATGATGAAATTCGCGAGCGAGACTACCAAACCGTTTGTTGACGATTATCTCCTTTCGCAGGAAGCCCGCGATGCAGTGCGCAACGGATATCTGCATATTCACGACAAGGATTATTACCCGACAAAGAGCCTCACTTGCGTGCAGCATCCGCTCGACCGCATACTCCAGTATGGATTTATTGCCGGCCATGGCGAATCGCGCCCGGCAAAACGTATCGAGACAGCAAGCATAATAAGCTGTATCTCTCTGGAAACGGCGCAGAATGAGATGCACGGCGGTCAGGCCATCCCGGCATTCGACTTCTATCTTGCTCCATTTGTCAGATCGTCATATATCGAAGAACTGCAGAAACTCGAGCAAGTGTCGGGAGAGGATCTGTCGTCATATTACAACGCTGAAATTGACGACTTCGTGAAACGGCCGCTCGACGGACTCACAGGAACCAAGCGTCTCCTCCAGCACGCCATGAATCAGACTGTTGACCGCGTGCATCAATCTATGGAAGCATTCATCCACAACATGAACACCATTCACTCCCGCGGTGGCAACCAGGTGGTGTTCAGCTCAATCAACTATGGCACCGACACGTCGGCCGAAGGCCGTTGCGTGATCCGCGAACTGCTCAACTCCACATATGAAGGCGTCGGCAATGGAGCCACGGCGATTTTCCCGATTCAGATATGGAAAAAGAAACGCGGTGTGAGCTATCTGCCCGAGGACCGCAACTACGATCTCTATAAGCTGGCCTGCAAGGTGACCGCCCGCCGCTTCTTCCCCAACTTCGTGAATCTCGACGCGACATTCAACTACCATGAAAAATGGAAGGCCGATGATCCGCAGCGCTATAAATATGAGGTGGCCACGATGGGATGCCGCACACGAGTGTTTGAGAACCGCTTTGGTGAGAAGACGTCGATCGGACGCGGCAACCTCAGTTTCTCCACCGTCAATATCGTGCGCATAGCCATCGAATGCATGATGATCAAGGACAAGGAAGAGCGCATCGCGAAATTCTTCGAGAAACTGGATCAGGTGCTGGATATCACAGCCCGCCAGCTGTGTGACCGATTCGACTTCCAGAAGACTGCGCTTGCCAAGCAGTTCCCGCTGCTGATGTCGCGTTTGTGGAACGGCAGCGATATCCTGAAGCCGAATCAGACTATTGAGAGCGTGATCAACCAGGGCACACTTGGCATCGGATTCATCGGATTGGCCGAATGTCTGGTAGCCCTTACCGGGAAACACCACGGCGAATCGCCTGAATCGCAGGCACTCGGACTGAAAATCATCTCCCACATGCGCAGCCGCGTCAATGAATATTCCGAGAAATATCAGCACAACTTCTCGGTGCTCGCCACTCCGGCCGAAGGGCTCTCGGGCAAATTCACGCAGCGCGACCGCAAATCATTCGGAATTATCCCCGGCATAACCGATAAGATCTACTACACGAATTCCAATCACGTGCCGGTCTACTACCATTGCTCGCCGCGCCATAAGGCCGAAATCGAGGCTCCTTATCATGAACTCACCGGCGGCGGTCACATCTTCTATGTGGAGATTGACGGCGACGCCACCCACAATCCGAAGGCCATTGCCGATATCGTTGACCTGATGGATCAGTACAACATCGGTTATTGCTCAGTGAACCATAACCGCAACCGATGCATGTCGTGCGGCTATGAGGATGCAAGCGACCATCTTGAGATATGCCCTAAATGCGGAAGCAGCGACATCGACAAACTGCAGCGCATCACCGGTTATCTCGTCGGAACTACCGACCGCTGGAATAATGCCAAGCTTGCCGAGCTCAATGATCGCGTTGTTCATAAATGAAACGATAAAGTGATAAATACGAATACTGAAGATGTAACGCTTCGTGTCGTTGATATTGTAGACGGCACAACGGTAGATGGTCCGGGCTTCCGGACCTCTATCTATTTTGCAGGATGCGAACATCACTGCCCCGGATGCCAGAACCCGGCCACCTGGGATCCGATGGCGGGAAAGGGTATGACTATCGGCGAACTGCTCCAACGGATTGAAGAGAATGATTTTGATGTGACCTTTTCCGGCGGCGATCCGCTTTTTCAGGCCGAGCCGCTTGCTCTGCTTGCACGGGAGATAAGAAAACTGGGCAAAACGATCTGGTGCTATACGGGATATCTGTTTGAGACGGTGCAGCACGACAAACGGCTGTCGGCGTTGCTGCCATTCATCGATGTGATGGTCGACGGGCCGTTCGCTGAATCGCAACGCGATATCGAGCTACTGTTTCGCGGCTCATCCAATCAGCGCCTTATAAACGTTGCCGAGACTCTTGCATCCGGCCACATCGTCCTTTGGAAGTCGGATTTCTAAGACCCATCCCACAAAATTTGTTGACGTCAGGGTCGTAGCAGTGCGTCAGATTCCTCCTTGCAGGCTCAGGAGCATAGCGGGCTATGTGACTGAGCCAAAAGGAAGAAGATGGCGTGCTGCTGCGAGACAAGGGTTACTTTACTTCATGCCGTACAGTTCTTCGATGGTTTACATTCCTTTACATTCTGGCGGTAAATATGCCAACTGAGGTTCCCCCCGCCGTGTCTTGTCATGTCAAATTCCGGTTATCAAAATAATTCAACGCCCATTGAAATAAAAAACCGATCTGATCGTGAGCCAGAAACTGATTGTCAGGGCATCTCTGCCCCAATCCATGACATTGCCCCGGAAACATGACCTTTTCGATATCATTGACGCGATATTTTACATAACCAAGACCGGTTGCCAATGGAATATGCTTACGAATGACTATCCGTCGTGGCGTATCGTCTGCCACCATTCCCGGGATTGGTCAGACCGTGGATTGTTCGTATCCATCCGAAAAAAGCCGACTTGATTTTGTCAGGTCGGCTTTTTTAGGATGGATACCAAAATCAAGTCGGCTTTTTTCGGACGGATACGCAAAACCGACGCATAGATTGCAACCGCTTCAGGCAGTCGGGGCTGATATCAGTACTGGAAATAAATGAAGGGGACAATCTCGCCTTTGCGCTGAATGACAACGAAAATCAGCAAAGCGAGCACGAGAGCCTGCGCAATGAGCGGCATGGCATTATAGGTGGATTTCAGGCGTGCTGTCAACCGTTCCGGCATATAATGCATCGCATAGGCAACGAACATCACAATGATAATTGCAGCATAGCCTTCCCAGAACTGAGTGATCACCTGCAGATGGAAATTGTGGCGGATCTGGGCCCACATCTCCCCTACTTTCTCCAACGATCGCGCGCGGAAGAACACAAAGCTCAGCGCGATGAGATTGAATGTAATGAATATGTTGAAGGCGCGCCGCCACCACCGGTTGCGATTCTCCGGCTTCACACGCGGCAGAATCTGACGGATCATTTTGTGCCCTACGAGGAATGAGCCCTGCAGTGCGCCCCATATAAGATACATCCACGAAGCGCCGTGCCAGAGACCGCCAATCACCATGGTACACATGAGGTTGAAGTAATGACGCAATTTCCCGCACCGGTTTCCACCGAGAGGTATATAGACATAGTCGCGCAGCCACGTTGATAACGAGATGTGCCAGCGGTGCCAGAATTCCGTGGGGCTCTGCGATTTGAACGGCGAACGGAAGTTGTCGAGGAACTGATATCCCATCAGCAGGGCAAGGCCGATAGCCATGTCGCTGTAGCCGGAAAAGTCGCAGTAAAGCTGGATGACAAAGCCATAGATGGCGGTGACTACTTCAAAGCCGGTGTAGAGCGCGGGATTGTCAAACACACGGTCGACAAAATTGACGCTGATAAAGTCGGCCACCAGCACCTTCTTGAACAGGCCACACATTATTAGGAACAAACCTTCGCTCGTCATGGCGCGGCTTGCCACCGGATTGGCCATTACCTGCGGAAGCATATCCTTGGCTCGAACGACGGGACCGGCCAGCAGCGGCGGGAAGAATGTGAGGTAGAAAGCATATGCGAGGAAATCACGGCAGGCGTGGATCACTCCGCGATAAATGTCGACGATGTAGCTGATCGAACGGAATGTGAAGAAGGATATGCCCGCCGGAAGAATAATGTCAAGAGCATTGAAATCTCTGCCTGTGAAATTGGCGAACGTCTCGTAGATGAGGTTGAAATATTTAAACCACACGAGCATGCCGACGTTGATCACCACATTCAGAGCCACAATGAGCCGCTTCTGCCAGTTATGCCGGCATCTCTCCATGAGTATTCCGAGAAAGTAGTCGCTGAGGCAAACGCCGAGAAGGATGAAACAATATTCGGCCGACGACTTATAGTAGAAATAAAGAGAAAATGCAATGACAAACAGAAACTTGGCAGTCCGGTGTTTACGCATCAGCTGATATATTGCGAGAAATACCGCAAACAGGATCAGGAATAATCCGGTGTTGAACATCAGCGGATTATACTGATCGTATTTCAGCAACGCGAGCAGATTGTCGAAGTTGATAACAGAATCGGACATTTCGTGAGACGTAAGATTTATGTCGATGGTTTGCTCTGAGAATAACGGTTATTTGGACTGGGAGAAAGCCTCTCTCAAAGCCTGATACATCAGCAATCCCTGGAGTTTATATCCTTTAATGCTGTGATGGATGCGATCGCCGCTAAAAAGGCCGTCCTTAATCCATTTGTTGGATGCGCCGTCGCCTCCAGCCACGGTGTACCAGTCGTAGACCGGGATGTGGTTTTCCTTGCCATAATTGACGATGACATCCCTGACGCGCTCCACATTGTCGTTGACGCTATAGCCTTTGACCCGGCGGGAGGACCGGCGCCTGCGTCCTTTCTTTTTGCGACCTTTGACAGTGGTGTAGACAATGCGCTGACATTCCATCGGTGTGACAAGCAGTATAGCAGTTTCGGGATTGGCATGGCGTATATCCTTGACCAGGCGATCGATCTCATTTTTAATAGATCCGGCGTTAGACCGGCCGAAAGCTTCGTTTGTACCAAGAGAGATGATAACGAGATCGGGGTGAATCGGAGCTATGCCCTCCCCGATCTTGCCGATGCGGTTGTAAGTGCTATAGGCCGCTCCGTTGTTTCCGATCGTATGGTAAAAGAGGCCGGGACGGTTGCCCGAGAGGTTTGCTCCGAAAAGAGTGAGGTCGCCGGCCGAATCGAAATATATGCGTGCTGCGGTGACATCACGCGACAGGGAAATGTGAGTGTAGTTTTTTGAGGGCTCGGCCTGAAAAGGGATGAGATTGCCATCGGCATCCGTGACCGAAGTGACATAGAACTGACCGTTATGAAACACCGTGATAGCCGAGAAAGGATTGTAGTCGGTAGTCTCGGAGGTAGCCACAAGGAAGTTGGACCTGGGGTTGACCGGAGTGATAGATGTGCCGGTAAATCCCATGGTGCGTGGCCAGTTCTGACTCATCAGCCTGACGGCATTCCAGCTAAGCGTGCTCGAAAAGGAGTAATCGACAGGCTGATTGGTAGAGCTTAGACGGAGAGGCGTGATCAGACCACGGCCGGCATTGCCGAAGTCGTACTGAAGATTGTTTCTGATCTCCGATGTGGCATAATCGGCCTGCAGATGGCTGTCGCCGATGTGTATGATGTTGGCGGGCTGAGCGTAGGAGCGGGCTAAGGCGCTGCGTAGTTTCGACCAGTCGGCGCCATTGAGATTGATGTGGTTTTTCCCTTTTTTTATAAATGAAGGAACAACGATGTCGAAATCATCGTCGATGCCATCGATAACGGGATTCTCACGTATCTCGGTTTCATCTTCCGATTCGTCATCGCGTTCGATGTCATCCTGTGCGGAGGCCGCAAACGTAAGGAGAGAAGAGGCGAGCAGTATTAAAAATTTGCGGGTCATTTATTGAGATTGATTTGAATTGCTTTGAACAGCGGGGTGGCAAGTTCGCGTCCGCCTTTATGGTTCAGGTGTATATAGTCTTTGTTGGCAAGGCCGTCGCGTGTCCAGCGCACGATGGCGTCCTCGCCGCCCATTGCTTCGCGGGTGTCCCAGAAAAGGGTGCGAGTGCGGCGTGCGGCTTCGCGCTGTGCTTCAACCATATATTGGGCTGATGACATGGAGTGGACCTCCGTACCGCGTTTCGAACCGCGGTCGCCGATGCCCATGATGAGGATGTCGGCGTTGGGGAAGCACTGCCGGACATGCACGATCACCGATTCCATGCGCTTACGGTAGGAGTCGAAATTCTTTTGGCCGGCCGACATTGCGTTGATGCCGAATTCAAGGATTATGAGGTCGTAGTTGACATATTTCGACATCTGAGCCGAAAGGTCGGTGTTGACTTTGGAAAGCGTAACACCTGAAAAACCGCGCGACGACATGCAGTCGACGTTGACGCCCTTGGTGTCGGAGAGCCAGACACCGAGTGCGATCAATGATGTTTTGTTGGCCGTGACGTTGAATTTGTCGGTATTTTCATCAACGGTAATGGCCTGCAGCGATTCGGAGCCTTTGATATCGTAGGTCTTGGTGCCGGATGCTGTTTCGACCGTAATCTGCGTGGAGTCGGGGGATATGAACAGGAATGTCGAACGGTTCCAGCGGTCGATATTGGCGAAAGATTTTGATCCGCTGTAAGTGGAAGTGGTCGGAGACGTAAGCTTGTAATAATGCTGCGTCAGGCCCATGTAGCGATCGTCGAATTTTCCGTTTGCAGCAAATTCTTTCCAGCCTTTGCCGCCTCCCTGCCGCACGCTTTTGCGGAAACCGGGGAATTCGGAATACATGTTGACGTAGCCGACGCCCGTACCGCCATATTGTTTTTGCATGAATTCACGCAGATCTTCGGTCAGGATATCACCTTCGATGTAGCTGTCGCCAATCACGGCGATGCGTGCAAGCCGGTCAGACGAAATCGCATTGCGGAGATGCTCAAGGCCGCGGCCGGATTCCGTATAGTCCTCAATGACCACCTGCTCGCCCTGCTTGGTGGGCTGAACGGCAATCAAAGGCTTGTTGTCGATTGAATTAAGCGTGGTGTCGACCTTGCGTTTATCTTCTTCAATCGCTTCGGCAAGGCAGGGGTCGATGGTTGCGCCCGAGATGTCTTTTTCTTCCGGCAATCCGATGTTGAGAATGTCGGAAAAGAGATTGAAATCACTGATTCGGCCTCCGGTCCATTTGCTGAGGGGCAGGAACGAGATGCCGATTAATATTGCTATTGCTGAAAAAACTATGATTACTATACGCCAGGCGTTATGTTTCATGACTGAATGATGATAATCTTGAAGATTGGTCGGATAAAATATTTATGAGAGAGGCCATTTTGGATTTGGCTTCCAGCCATTCGCTTTCAGACAAAGAATGGCAAGTGAGCCCGCCGCCGCCGTAGAGGGTGTAGGTGTGCGGATCCTTTCCTGCGAACGGCTGTGTGAAAGCGCAGCGGAGATTGACGAAGAAAGATGAGCGTTCGGGACTGCTTACTCCGACGAAACCGCCGTAGCAATTGCGCCGGAACTGTTCATTTTGTGTTATGAGAGCCATCGCTTTATCTCGCGGGTAACCGCATAGGGCCGGAGTGGGACTCAGTTGCGGCAGGAGTGCCTGAAGGTCGATGCGCGAGGCCTTTGCGCGGATGAGGTGACACATGTGTTCGATATCGCCGAATTTCACACGCGCTCTTTCCGGGCGTGACACGCTATCGCAAAAAGGCGTCAGGATGCCGACGATATAATCAGTGACTATGTTGTGCTCAAGAGTGTTTTTGCGATCCCAGGGCTCGTCGTCGGCAGCGCGGCGGGTGCCGGCGAGTGACATGGATGTGATGTCGCCGCTTAGACGGTCGACTGAGAGCAAAAGCTCGGGCGTGGCTCCAATCCACACATCCGATTCGGGAGTGCAGTAGATGTAGCGGAAGCAGGAAGGGTGCTTGCTGAAATAGGCGTCGGCAACCGTTGCCGGATCCAGTGACGACGGGATGGTGACGACGTGCGACAGGACTACTTTCTCCGATTCGGAAGAGATGGCGGCGGTTATGGATTCGACCTGACGGCGATATGACTCGTAGCCGGTTGATTCATAGGCTGTAGTTGAGGATGCATTTACCTCCGGAAGCGAGTCGGCAAGGGCAATCGCTTCCGAGGAAGAAAGCTCGCGCCGGATACCATAGGCATGAAGGGTATCATTTACTTCAAAACGGTTGAAAAGAAACCCGTTGAACCCGTCGATTTCTGCAGGCGAGATGGCGCAGCCATCGGTGTGCCGCCGCGGATCGGAGGCGATGAACGAGCAATGCGCATCGCCCGGCATAGCATACACGGCAAACGGTATGCCATGCGTGATGCACAGGCTGATAGCATGCTTTATGTCGTCATCGAGCAGAAACATCGGTCGGTCTGGCAATTAATTCAAACGGGAGAGCATCGGTGATCTCAACGTCGTAGAACTCCCCTGTTTTAAGTTTAGCAGTTTTTTCGATGAGCACTTCGGGATCCACTTCCGGAGAGTCGAACTCGGTTCGGCCGACATAATAATCGGGTTCCTCACGGTCGACAATCACTTTAAAGATCTTTCCTATCTTGCTCTGCTGGTGCTCGTTTGAAATCTCTTCCTGAAGCGCCATGAGGCGGTCGAGCCGGTTCTGCTTGACCTCTTCGGGGATGTCGTCGGAGAAATGCTTAGCGCCATACGTGTCCTCTTCCTCACAGTAGGCGAAAGCGCCCATGCGTTCGAATCGTTGCCGAGCGGCGAACTCCATCAGCTCATTGAACTCCTCCTCCCCTTCACCGGGGAAGCCCACCATCAGCGTTGTGCGGATGTGGATGCCGGGGACTTTCTCGCGGATTCGGTCCAGCAGGCGCTCCGTTTCCTCACAAGTGATGTGCCGTCGCATATTGCCGAGCACCTTATCCGATGCATGCTGAAGGGCGATGTCGAGATATTTGCACACATTGTCGTGGAGGGACATCACATCGAGAAGATTATCGGGGAAGCCGGCGGGATAAGCATAGTGCAGACGTATCCATCTGACGCCATCCACGTTGGCTATTTTGTCGACCAACGATGCTATGCGCTGCTTTCCGTAAAGGTCAACGCCGTAGTTGGTGAGGTCCTGCGCGATGACATTGAATTCCTTGACGCCTGAGGCGACGAGCGATTTCACTTCGTCGACAATCTCCTCTTCCGAGCGCGAATGATAGCGTCCGGTGATGAGCGGGATGGCGCAGAACGAGCAAAAGCGGTTGCACCCTTCGGCAATCTTCAGATAGGCATGATGGCGGGGTGTGGTGATGATGCGGTCGTAGGATGCCGTGGCGGGATATTTGCCGACAAGCGACGAAACGATGCCGCCCCAGTCGGTTTTGCCGAACCATCCGTCGACCTCCGGTATCTCAACGGGCAGCTCCTGACGATAACGCTGCGAAAGGCACCCCATCACAAAGATACGGTCGGTGAGGCCGCTCTGTTTTGCCTCGATGGCTTCGAGGATGGTGTTGACGGATTCTTCCTTAGCGTCGCCGATGAATCCGCACGTGTTGATCACGGTGACATCGGCGCCACAGTCGAAAGAGTCGTTATGGGTGGGCGTGAATCCGGCGTCGGCAAGCATTTTCATGATACGCTCGGAATCAATCAGATTTTTTGAGCATCCGAGCGATATCACGTTGACTTTTTTGCGGCTCATTGTTTAATGGTTGCCAAAAAGTGAATCGACGAATTCTTTTTTGTCAAACACCTGGAGGTCGTCGATACCTTCGCCAAGGCCAATGTATTTCACGGGGATCTTAAACTGGTCGCTTATGCCGATGACCACACCGCCTTTTGCCGTGCCGTCGAGCTTGGTGATGGCCAGTTGATTGACCTGTGTGGCCGCAACGAAATGGCGAGCCTGTTCAAACGCGTTCTGACCCGTGCTGCCGTCGAGCACCAGAAGCACTTCATGAGGAGCGTCGGGCACCACTTTCTGCATAACATTTTTGATCTTGGTGAGCTCGTCCATCAGTCCTTTCTTGTTGTGGAGACGTCCGGCCGTGTCGATAAGCACAACATCGACATCGTTTGCCTTGGCGCTCTGAAGTGTGTCGAAAGCCACCGAGGCAGGATCGGCACCCAGGCGCTGCTTGATCACAGGCACTCCGGCACGTTCGCCCCACACGTCGAGCTGCTCGATGGCGGCGGCACGGAATGTGTCGGCAGCGCCGAGCATCACCTTGTTGCCTGCTTTCTTATATTGCATGGCGAGTTTGCCGATCGTGGTGGTCTTGCCGACGCCGTTGACGCCCACCACCATGATGACATAGGGCTTTTTGCCTGCCGGTATGGTGAAATCAGGCTCGTCGGTGTCGTTGTTGTTCTCGGCGAGCAGGCCGGTGATTTCCTCACACAGCCATGTGTTGAGCTCGGAAGTGCTGATATATTTGTCTCGGGCTGCACGCTTCTGAAGCCGGTCAATGATTTTCAGAGTCGTGTCGACTCCGACATCGGAAGTGATAAAGATCTCTTCAAGATTGTCGAGGAAATCATCATCGATCTGTTTTTTACCGGCAAGGGCTCTTGTGATCTTGTCGAACACGCCGGTTTTGGTGCGTTCGAGGCCTTTGTCGAGTGTCGCCTTCTTTTCTTTTGAGAATAGTTTGTTGAAAAACCCCATTGGAATCGGTTGTAAAAATTAGCTTGCAAATTTAGCGATTTTTTTTGGCATTCGCGCCACTATTTACCGTCAATTTTCATCAGGTTTCAACCGTATTGAAGTGATGGTTCGGATATACGCAGCTAATTATTGGATTAACAGCGGGTAGCAGCCGTAACTGATAGTATAAAAAACGCCGGCAACTGATGTTGCCGGCGCTATGATGAATCTCAATGTCAATCGGTCTGAATGATAAGATAGTTGGAGGCTGCCCAGAATTTTGAGGGATTGGTGATTTTCAGCACTTTGTTTCCGTTGGCCTCCGTGGTGATGGTGTAACTGTCCTTGGGCTGTGACGACCAAACTTTGAGTTTCTTGCTGTAGGCAGGTAGCTGAGTGAGCGTGCGTTTGTCGGCACGGGTGAAATAGGACAATTCATAATCGCCCTGCATGATCTTGGTCTTGCGAAGGAAGCCTTTCTCAATGATTTTGTGTTCCTTGAGCTCTTTGTTGCTGCCGATTACGTAATAGCATTTGTTGATTTCGTTGGTGAGATCTTCGGTCTGCTGCTGCAATGCGTCATTTTTGGTTTTGGCATCGGCAACGGTTACGTTAAGTGAATCGACGGTGGTGTTGAGCTCCGAAATGGTGATGTTGGCGGCTGCGAGCTGGTCGGTGAGCGAAGCGATAGTTGCTTCGTTTTGTTCGATCTGGCTACGGAGGTTTGTTATCATCTGGCTGAGCTGCGAGTTTTTACCGCTCTGCTGCGCCAATTTCTTTTCGAGTTCATCAAGACGGGTGCGGCGTTCCTGAAGGGAGATACGCAATGCCTGGATGTCGTCGCGGATAGTGATTGTTCGGGCACTGCCGTCCTGGCCTATCTGTGACGGGACAGCGACAATAGATTCCATCGCTTTGATCTGTTGCATATCGCCGGCGATGTCGTTGAACAGAGCTATAAGGCTGTCTCTCTCAGCGGCCGCGGCATTAAGAGCTTCGGCATCAGCCGATTGAGCGGCCTGATCTTCAGCTTTTGTCTGATCATCTTTACAGCCTGTGGAAACGGCGGCTGCGAGGGTTAAAACAGGAATGATGATAAAATGTTTGTTCAGCATAATTTAATCAGTTAATCGTCATTTTTATATTTATTCTTATGAACGGCGGATTCTTCTTTGGTCTTACCGCCGACAATAATAACGATTTCGCCACGGGGATTGTTTTCGTTAAAATACGCTATCAGCTCCGACAGTGTGCCTCTGACGGTGGTTTCGTGCACTTTAGATATTTCGCGGGAAACGGATGCGTCACGGTTGCCGCCGCACACTTCTGCAAGTTGCATCAGCGTTTTGACGAGCCTGAGCGGCGATTCGTAGATGACCGTGGTGCGGGAATCGTCGGCTATCTCCTGAAGGCGTGTCGCGCGTCCTTTTTTGGGTGGAAGGAATCCCTCGAAGCAGAAACGGTCGCATGGCAGCCCCGAGTTGACAAGCGCCGGGACGAAAGCCGTGGCTCCCGGAAGTGTTTCGACGGGGATGTCATGGCGGCGGCATTCGCGTGAAAGCATAAAGCCGGGATCGCTGATGCCGGGCGTCCCCGCGTCGGATACGAGTGCTATGTTTTTCCCGGCAATCAACTGGTCGACAACGGTATTAACCGTAGCGTGTTCGTTGAACTTATGGTGGCTCAACAGCGGTGTGTCAATGCCGAAGTGCTTCAGAAGCACGCCGGATGTTCGGGTGTCCTCAGCCAGAATCAGGTCACATGAGCGGAGAGTCTCAAGCGCCCGCGGCGTCATATCGTCAAGATTCCCAACCGGAGTTGGAACAATAAATAGTTTTCCGGACATGAATAATGGTCACTTATTGAAGCGCGCGGTGATAATGCGCATGAAATCAACGACATTCGGGTCGGATTCGTCCCAGCAAAGATCGTTGTAGAAATAGTCCTGCACTTCTTCGGCCGAGCTCATGGCCGAGGCTATTTTGATAGCTTCGTCCATATCCTCGTCGCTGTAGTCGAAAAGCTCACGGCGGAAGCGGAAGCGGTCATTGAGCGACAGCGTGGTGGGCTGAAGGATGTCGTTGATCACGACGCCGGTTTTGCCGAAGGTGACGTCGGGCGATTCCACTTTGACGGTTTCGTCTTCATCAACGGCCACTACTTCAGCGACAACTTCGACATTTTCGGGCTGAGCCACGGGATCCGTCGCATCCTCAGGGGCGCCGGCCGCACCTTCAGCCACTTCACAAACCGGGGCGTCGGCTTTACGATGAGCAACGGGACAATACAACGGTTCATTTTTCAGCGGGGTATCCGAGGCGGATTCTTCCTGCGGCTCTTCCTTAGGTTCGGGAAGGTCGGAAACCTCCGGCGGCATTTCGTCGGCATCCGATTTTTCTTCGAAGACGACTGATGCGGCCACTTCGGCATCGGCGACAGGGATGTCAGCAATGGTCACGGGGTTCTTCCGGCCGTTGCGGAGCGAGTCAGCGTCGCATTTAATCGACTCTATTTTTCTATCGATGAGATCATACAGATGATCGGGCACCCGGTTTTCACGTTGGATGATAAGCGCGATAAGGCCTTCGAGTTCAAGGCAATCGTCTAACAATGCTTTCGGTTCAATAGCCATAGTTGGTAGATGTTTGAGCTACAAATTTACGCACAATTTTTCAATTAGCAGATTCTGGAGTACGGTTTTTACTTCGGCTCGTGATCCTTTAAAGCCATTGACCATGATGACAACGATGTGGGTGGGCACGCCGACCGCGTCCACGGCATAACCGGCGTAGCACTGCACGCCGTTGAGACTTCCGGTTTTGGCCCATAGCCGGCCCTGCAGGGGAGTGCCTTTCAGGAATGATTTCAGGGTTCCCGAAACGCCCGCTTTCGGAAGCATGTTCAAAAACCGCACGAAATTCTCGTCGTTATCGCACATCCAGGCAAGTATATCGGCCATCACATAAGCCGTGATGCGGTTGTTTCGCGACAGTCCGCTGCCGTCTTCAATCACGATATCACGGGTGTCGATGCCAAGTTTGTTCCAAAGCTTAACCTCTTCCTTGGCAGCTTTCTCGCGATCCTTGCCCGGATAGGCATAGCGGAGCGCCGCTTCGGCCATCATATTGTCGGAGCGGAGCACAAGGCTGCGCAGAATGTCATATATCGTGGGGGAATAATGCGTGTAGATCACGTGATCATGCGATTTTTTCTTGATATCCTTTTCTTCGACGGTTATGCCGCTTTCGGTCAGTTTGTTCTGCAATACGGCGATGAAAGAGCCCGCAGGCGATGGATTGGCGAGGTCGACAACGAGGGGTGTCTTTTTATTATAGCAGACATTGTAAATGACGTCGTTGCGTTTTCGCCACACGGTGCCACCGGCGTTGGAGGAAGTCTTTTTGATTGTGACAGAAGGATTCTCGGGGGAAAGCGTGTAGGAACTGTCGCGTAAAAAGCGCAGTGTGAACCGGTTGTCAGCGAAGTTAAACGGATGATGTCCGGTGCCGTAGGGATAGTTGATGTCATCGTTGGTCCAGCCCGAAGGCACATCCTGATCGAGCCATTTCGGATTGTCGATTATAATGCGTCCCTCGATTGTCTCGATTCCCTGCCGGATTATGGCTGCGACGATGCTGTCGGGCAATGAACCACATTCGGTGAAATGTGAAGAGCCGATGGTGGGATCGCCCGAAGCCTTAATGATTATGTTGCCTTTAAGTACACCTTTATGTAATTTACCGGTGGTCAGAATCTCGGTGGCATAGCGTGAATCGAGGTCGCAATTCTGAAAAACGGTTGCGGCCGTAAAGAGTTTTGTGGTGCTTGCCGGGATCATAGGTTCCTCGCCGTTAACGTCGAGAACAACCTCGCCTGTGCGGAGATTTTCGATGTAGATGGCTATTTTGTCGGCCTCGATGCCTTCGACCGAAGTGGCATAGCGCATGATGCCCTGCGAGTGAACAGCCGGAGTGAGGACCGCTAAAATGCAGAAGATGAAGGCAAAAGGGATATAGCGGAAGGTCCGGTGGTATGTTTTGTAAAGACTCATAGCAAAGAAATTAGGCTGACGAAGATACGAAAAATAAGTCTAATTACCGGCAATAATTCAAAGAAATTCGGGCAACAGTAAGGTTATTCGGCAAATTTTGAGTAATTTCGCGAATTGATAAACGGAATGTCAGGATTCCACACAGAAACAGAATGGTAAGCAAAACTCGCGACAGATTAATAGAGGTGGCACGTCAGTTGTTTGTCAACAAAGGCGTTGAGAATACGACGATGAACGATATTGCTGCTGCCTCTGACAAAGGCAGACGCACCATCTACACTTATTTCAAAAACAAACGTGAGATCTTCAATGCTGTCGTAGAGAGCGAGAGCAACGCCATCATAGGTCAGTTGCGCACAATTGTCGACTCTGATCTTCCGCCGGTGGAGAAATTCCGTAAATATATGTCAAAGCGTTTCGACGTCATTTCCGACACCCTTAACAAGCCCAAGAACCATATCGACCGTTACCGGTCGCTTTTCAGCCGTGATGCCCGCCGTGTCGAGCGCATCTACGATATGGCAAGGAAGAAAGAGCAATCGCTTTTTATTGAATTGCTCAACAAAGGCGTTGCCGAAGGAGCTTTTGACAAAGCGCAGGCCGAACGACTTCCGTCGGTGATGTCGCTGATCTTTATGACAACAGATCATTTCACGGTGAATTCGTCGGAGTTGGATTCGTCGGACTACGACAAGTTGTGCAACGACATTATCGATTTTGTAACAAATGGAATTGTCACTTTAGAAAGCTGACTAACGAAAAAAACAGATATACAACAATAATCATCACAGAAAACAAAACAAACTGACATGAAACTTCTTGAAGGAAAAACAGCCCTTATCACCGGCGCAGCCCGCGGTATCGGTAAAGCGATCGCTCTGAAATTCGCTTCTGAAGGCGCAAATATTGCCTTTACGGACCTCGTAATCGACGAAAACGGCAAACAGACCGAAGAAGAGATCGCCGCTTACGGTGTGAAAGCAAAAGGATATGCCTCAAATGCCGCCGATTTCAATCAGACCAAAGAGGTGGTTGCAAAAGTGAAGGAAGATTTCGGCTCTATTGACATTCTTGTCAACAACGCCGGCATAACCAAAGACGGTCTTATGATGCGAATGTCTGAACAGCAGTGGGATGCCGTGATCAATGTCAACCTTAAAAGCGCATTCAACTTCATCAATGCCGTGCTCCCCATAATGCTTCGTCAGCGCTCGGGCAGCATCATCAATATGGCATCGGTGGTAGGCGTTCACGGCAATGCCGGACAGGCCAACTATGCCGCATCGAAAGCCGGCCTTATCGCACTGGCAAAGAGTATCGCACAGGAAGTGGGCTCACGCGGTATCCGCGCTAACGCCATCGCCCCCGGCTTTATCGAAACAGCTATGACGGCTGCTCTTCCCGATGATATCCGCGCTGAATGGACAAAGAAAATTCCGCTGCGCCGCGGTGGCAAAGTGGAGGATATCGCTAATGTCGCAACATTCCTCGCATCCGATATGTCGAGCTATGTCAGCGGTCAGGTGATCCAGGTGGACGGCGGCATGAATATGTAATCAACCGCCGATTCATATCTCCGCTGTCAGATCAGCGACAATCAACTGATTCATGCTCCGGCATCCGCTCTTACGGACTGCCGGAGCTTCTCGTTTCGGCCTGCCGAGTGTGTGCAATTGTGAAATTGTGCAAAATAGCTGGTGGGAAATTAAGTGAGAATAAAAAAAATGGCGTAACTTTGACCGAAATATATAATTAAGCGAATAAGATGCTACGATATAATACTCAGATGAAGCCGCTTGTGCTGCCGGAATACGGTCGCAACATACAGTCAATGATCGATTATTGCCAGACCATTGAGGACCGCGATGAACGCACCCGCTGCGCATATAAGATCATTGCATCGATGGCCAATCTCTTTCCGGAACTGAAGTCGGGAGGCGAATACAGCCACAAGCTGTGGGATCATCTTGCGATAATGTCGGATTTCAAACTCGACATCGACTATCCGTGTGAGATAATCCGTTCTGACTATCTCAAATCCACCCCCGCTCCCCTGCACTACAGCAACGGAGAACTGCGCCGCCGCCAGTATGGACGGACGATCGAAGCCATGATAGCCAAGGCGTCAGAAATAGAAGAAGGCGACGAACGCAACGAATTGATCGTGCTCATTGCCAATCAGATGAAAAAGCTGTTGATGAGCGCAAACAAAGAAGGCGTTGAAGACGCCCGTATTTTCCGCGATATGGCCGAGATGTCGCACGGAGCGATACGCATCGATTCTTCGCAGATGAAACTACGCGATTACATCATTCCGGTTCAGCCGACAGGAAAAAAGAAAAAGAAAAAATAACAGGCCGGCGTGTCGGTCAGTCATGGATTTACGTGGAAAATGATCAAAGCCTCTGAAATAGCTGCCGTAGGATCTCTTTTGAAACCACATGGTATCAAAGGAGAGATTGTGGCCGATCTGGATCAGGATATCAAGCCCGACAAACTGCGGTGCATCGTACTTGATATCGACGGTATTTTTGTACCGTTCTTCATATCCGGCATCAGAAACGGGGGTTCTTCGTCAACGCTTCTGACTATCGACGGCATAACCAACGAAAATGAAGCCAAAGAGCTTTGCGGAAAAGAGATCTACGCTCTAAAAAGCGATGTGCCCGACGTGCCTTCCGATGATGAAGGCGGATTCTACCTTGCCGACCTGATCGGATTTAATGTAGAGTCGGAATCCGGGAAAGTCATTGGCAAAATTGAAGATTACGACGATTCGACCAGCAATGTGTTGCTCATCGTCAGTCCGCAAGATAAACGCGCACCCGATTCAGTACAACTCTACATCCCGCTTGCCGACGAATACATCACTGAAATTGACGCAGAAAACCGAACGATAAAAATGTCGCTGCCATCGGGGCTCCTCGACTTAAACCCTATAAATCAATGAGATTATGAAAGAATATGATGAAAATGAAGCTATAAAAGCCATGCGCAAGGCGCTTCCGGCCGATCTTTCGGAAAGCTACAATGATGATGAGCTGCTCAATCTTATTGATATTATCTGGGACTATTACGAGCAGAACGGTTTGCTCGATATCGATTTCGCGGATGATGATCCCGACGACGATCCAGAGGCGCTTATCCGCGACATCACCGACTACGCGGTCAGAATGATACGCAAAGACAAGAAAGCGACACTCGCCACGGAATATATCGAGCCATTGATCAGAGCTGAAATCGATTATGAAGATTCGCTTCTGCTGGAGGCGGACTGATCACACCACTCAATACTTCTCTACTCACATATATATATTAATGAAACGAACTATAATAACACTAATTCTGCTCAGCGTCGGGGTTGCCGGTATGGTAGCACAGCAAAGTGCGCCCGAAGCTGATCCTTATCCCGACTATCAGGAAGATGTGTTTATGGATATGGAATTAGCCCAAAATATTGTCACACCGGAAATCCCCAAAGATCTTCGGGCATCCATCTCGGCATATCAGAAGAAAGTTGCCGAGAAACTGATGAAGAACTACACCGTCGACATGATGCGCAACGACGACGTGTTTGTGATATGCATACCGACCGACGATCTTTTCCTGCCGAACGACACCCTCTTCTCAATTTATGCCGCGAAAGTGATTGATCCGGTGCTGAAACTGATGAAAGACCCCTATATGTACAAAATCCTGGTAGCCGTGCATACCGACGACACCGGATCAGAACAGTACCGACAGGGGCTCTCCACATCACGCATCTACACTGTCTACGACTGGTTTATGGATGCCATTGACAAAGGCGACATCTCGGAAGATCTCGTGATAGTGCCCTATGCCATGGGCTCGTCGGAGCCGCTCGTCAGCAACGACACCCGAAAGCACCGTAAAGAAAACCGTCGGCTTGAAATCTATTTCGTGCCCGGTCCGAAAATGATAAAGCTTGCCCGTGAAAAGAAGCTGAAGTAACTTACATTCCGAACATATAATTTTAAGCAAATCAAAATAATAAACAAATCATATTGACAGAACCACATTATGGCAAAAGAATTGAAAGAGCTCACGAAGAGAGCCGACAATTATTCGCAATGGTATAATGATCTTGTAGTAAAGGCCGATCTGGCCGAACAGTCAGCAGTCAGAGGCTGTATGGTGATAAAGCCTTACGGCTATGCGATATGGGAAAAGATGCAGCAGCAACTCGACCGCATGTTTAAGGAAACAGGCGTTCAGAATGCTTATTTCCCACTTTTAATCCCCAAATCATTCCTGTGCCGCGAAGCCGAACACGTAGAAGGCTTTGCCAAGGAGTGCGCTGTGGTGACACACTACAGACTGAAAAATGATCCTAACGGCAACGGCGTGATCGTCGACCCCGAGGCACGTCTTGAAGAAGAGCTCATCGTACGCCCGACTTCCGAGACCATTATCTGGGGCACCTACCGCAACTGGATCCACAGCTATCGTGACCTGCCTATCCTCTGCAACCAATGGGCCAATGTGATGCGCTGGGAGATGCGCACAAGAATGTTCCTGCGCACGGCCGAGTTCCTGTGGCAGGAAGGCCACTGCGCTCATGCCACAGCCGAAGAATCGGAGAAGCGCACGGTGCAGATGATCGATCTGTATGCCGCATTTGCTGAAAAATATATGGCTATGCCTGTGATCAAAGGCGTGAAATCGGCCAACGAACGTTTTGCCGGTGCTGTCAACACCTACACAATCGAGGGCATGATGCAAGACGGCAAAGCCCTGCAGTGCGGCACATCGCACAACCTCGGCCAGAACTTCGCCAAAGCTTTTGATGTGACATTCGTCAATAAAGACAATAAGCCCGAATATGTGTGGGCCAACTCATGGGGCGTGTCGACCCGTCTGATGGGCGCTCTCATCATGACACACTCCGATGATAACGGCCTCGTCCTTCCGCCGCACCTCGCTCCTATTCAGGTGGTGATCGTGCCGATCTACAAAAACAACGAACAGCTGGCTGAGATATCGGCCCACGTGCAGCCGATCGTCGACGAGCTGAAATCGCTCGGCGTCAGCGTGAAATATGACGATGCCGACAATCGTCGTCCCGGATTCAAATTCGCCGACTATGAGCTTAAAGGCGTGCCTGTGCGCCTCGCCATCGGTGCCCGCGACATTGCCAACGGCACTGTGGAGCTGATGCGCCGCGACACGCTCGAAAAATCGGAGCACAAGCTTGAAGGCATCGCACATTATGTGGCCGATCTGCTTGAGGATATCCAGCAGAATATCTACGACAAAGCGCTCAAACACCGCGAGGAGATGACCCGCACGGTTGAAACCTACGATGAATTTAAGCGCGAGATCGAAAAAGGCGGTTTCATCCTCGCCCACTGGGACGGCACCACCGAAACGGAGGAGAGGATCAAGGAAGAAACCAAGGCTACAATCCGCTGCATCCCGCTCGAAGGCGATAAAACGCCCGGCGTCTGCATGGTTACCGGCAAACCCAGTGCGCAGCGCGTGATTTTTGCCCGCAATTATTGATTAAACATCACGGCAAGCCGATGCGTATGATCCATCCGCGCCGGCTTGCCGTTTTAAATGACATATCTCATGAACAACGACGATATCATTAATTCACTTTGCAGTGAGAGTGGAATCGACCGCGATGCGGCATCGAAAATGCTCGGGGCATTGCCCGATGTCGTGAAAGGCTTCTGCAAGGATCTTGACGCCGTGGCCATACCCGGTTTCGGTACAATAGCTGCCGTGAAAACGGACGAACGTATTGTCACCGACAATGTGACTAATGAAACAGTGATGCTTCCGCCTGAGATACAGGTGGAATTCAAATCAAGTGTTGTACTTCGAAACCGTTTTGTAGGATGAATAATAAGATACCCTTAAAACGACTTGCCGAGCAGCTTGCCATTCAGACCGGAATGGATAACGAGACGGCGCAGGCTTTTCTGAAATCGTTGTTCAGTTTTGTGACAGAATCTCTTTTGGACGGCCAGTCGGTGACCATCGCGGGCCTTGGCAAATTTTCCGTGTCGCACAACACAGCTGAACCGGTGCGTTTTGAGCCGGAGAAACAATTCTCCGACGATGTGAACGCCCCGTTCGCCATGTTTGAGGCTGTGATCCTCCCCGACAATATTAATGTGGCCGAAATCGATGCTGTCACATCCGATGAAGTTGCCGCACCGGCTGAAACTGTGCCGGCTGAGAAACCGGAGGAAACCGTTGAAGCTAAAGCTGAGGCTAATGCGCCTGAAGCGAAAGAGGCTACTGATGAGACGCCTGCAGAACCGGCACCTGAAGAGGCAGCGCAACCTGAACCTCAGACACCTGCCGAATCAGAAGCGGCTGAGGAGAAGATGCCTGAGAAAGATATTGCCGCTGACATATCCGTGACGGAAACTGTAGTGGCCGAGCAGCCTGTCGAATCAATCGAACAACCGTGCGAGGGCGCCGAAGATGACAAATCTGAGACTGAAGTTGCCGAAGACAACGTGACAGCACCGGTTCCGGAAGAAGAACCAAAGACTGTCGAAGAGCCGGAGACCGAGGAAAAGAAAGAATCCGATGAAGAAACCGTTTCGGAACCAGTGGCTGATGAGGCGCAGGATGAAACACAAGAAGAAACACAAGAAGAAACACAAGCCGAGACACAGGACGAAACGATAGACGAGACGCAGGATGTTGAGCCTCAGGGCATAACATATCTGCCCGAAGTGGAGGAGGAATATGTGGATTATCATTATCAGAATAAAAAGTCGAGGTTCGGGCTCGGCTTCTTCCTGGGACTTGTGACAGGCCTAATAATCGGAGCGCTCGCATTGGTCGGCTATGCTGTTTATTTCGTTAAAAACGGTGCTACACTCTTCTGATTGCGCACTTTAGTTAGCGAGATTTAAAATTGCTTAATGTTTAATCATGGCAACGAATAATAGTTAATTTTAACATCCGATTTTACAATTAACTTGTTGACAATATCTAAATTTGTGTAGCGTAATACGCGACTGCCCAAGTCGGGTATATACGTTGTCGTTATCTATTGGCTTTCAATTGAATAAAACTGAAATAACATGAATATGTCTGTTAACATCAACGAATTAAACGAGCTTGTGGCAAGCAACCATGGTTTTGCAGAGATGGTTGTCCGCGGCATGGATCAGCGTATAGTCGGGCAGAAACATCTTGTCGACTCTCTTTTGGTGGCATTGCTCGCCAATGGCCACGTCCTTCTTGAAGGTGTCCCCGGTCTCGCAAAGACTCTGGCCATTAAAACGCTCGCACAGCTTATTGATGCAAAATACAGCCGCATCCAGTTCACCCCCGACCTTCTGCCTGCCGACGTCACCGGTACGATGGTCTACAGCGTTCAGAAAGAGCAGTTCCAGATCAAACGCGGCCCTATCTTCGCCAACTTTATCCTTGCCGATGAAATCAACCGTGCCCCGGCCAAAGTGCAGAGCGCGTTGCTCGAAGCCATGCAGGAGCGTCAGGTGACTATCGGCGACAAAACGTTCAAACTCGACTCGCCCTTCCTCGTCATGGCCACTCAAAACCCCATCGAGCAGGAAGGCACCTATCCTCTCCCCGAAGCACAGGTGGACCGTTTCCTCCTCAAGGTGATCATCGGATATCCGACACGCAATGAAGAAAAAGAAATCGTGCGTCAGAACATCAATCCCGAGCAGAAAGCCGTGACTCCGATTCTTCGTCCGGAGGCTGTGACAGAAGCACAGAAGATCGTAGAGCAGATCTATCTCGATGAGAAGATCGAGCGATATATTGTCGACATCGTGTTCGCCACCCGTTTCCCGGCCGAATACAATCTTTCCGACCTCCAGAGCATCATCTCGTTCGGAGCATCGCCTCGTGCGTCGATCGGTCTGGCACGTGCCGCCCGCGCTTATGCCTTCCTCCGCAACCGCGGATATGTAATACCGGAAGATGTGCGCGCCGTTTGCCACGATGTGCTCCGTCACCGTATCGGTCTCAGTTATGAGGCTGAAGCCAACAACATCTCGGCCGATGAGGTGATCTCGGATATCCTTAATAAAGTGGAAGTGCCCTGATGACCGTTGTCGTGACTTTGCCTTCAATGCAAAAGTGCGGCTGCAGTTATCACCGGATGTTTAAAATCAAGTCTATAGCGTCATGGATTCAACCGAACTACTGAAAAAAGTCAGGAAGATTGAAATCAAAACCCGCGGATTGTCACAAAATATTTTTGCGGGCGAATACCATACTGCTTTCAAAGGACGCGGCATGATGTTTTCTGAGGTCAGAGAATATCAGTATGGCGACGACATCCGTGATATTGACTGGAACGTTACGGCCCGCCACAATCACCCCTATGTGAAGGTCTACGAAGAAGAGCGCGAGCTTACCGTGATGCTCCTCGTCGATGTTTCGCGAAGCCGTCTGTTCGGCGCCGTGGGTGATGAAAAGCGCGAGATCATCGCGGAGATAGCTGCGACGCTTGCTTTTTCGGCGATACAAAACAACGATAAAATCGGTATGATCTTCTTCTCTGACAAGATCGAGAAATTCATACCGCCGAAGAAAGGTCGCAAACATATCCTGTTTCTTATCAGCCAGTTGCTCACGTTCCGGCCTACGAGCAACGGCACGGATATAGCGCAAGTGCTCCGTTTCTTTACCGATGCGCTCAAAAAACGCACCACCACATTCCTTATCTCCGACTTCATCGACGATCACGACTATTCAAAGGCTATCTCTGTCGCATCCGGAAAGCACGATGTGATCGGCATTCAGGTTTATGACAAACGCGATTCGCAGATGCCCGACGTAGGGCTGATCCGTGTCGCCGACCTCGAAACGGGTAGTGAGCAATGGGTCAACACATCATCTTCGTCGGTGAGGAAATCCTACAACCGATGGTGGTATGAACGCCAGCAGAGGATAACGGAAATGATGCTTAAAAACCGAGTTGACTTCACGTCGATTGCCACGGATGAGGACTATGTTAAAGCATTAATGTCATTATTTAAAAACAGAGGCGTAAGATGATGCGCATTAACAAGATATTTAATGCCGCTGTTATTGCGGCAGCATTCCTGTCCGCATTCCCGGCTGCGGCTCTGCCCACAGATTATCATGCCTCGGCAACGCTTGACAGCACCACACTGGTTCAGGGCGGAAAAACAACGCTGAAAGTCGACTTTTCCGGCCCGATGCAGAGCAACGCCGCCATTGAAATCGGTGAATCGGACAATCCCGAACTCGAAATCACCTCAGAGCCTGACAAACATAAGGTGAATGATCTGGGCAACGGACGCAAACAGCTTCAGCAGGAATACACCGTGCAGGTGTTTGATTCAGGACTTTATGTGATGCCTAAGATCTATTGTATCTCGGGCACCGATACGATCATACCGCAGTCGCCGGCCTTAAAGGTTGAGCCTGTGGCACTGGATTCCGTGAACCTCATCATTGAGAATGGCGAAGTTACGGGAGTGACCGTACATGATTATACCGATATATCATCGATTGAGGACAACTTCTGGGACTTCCTCCCCGATGCCGTCCAGAAACATTGGTGGAAGGTGCTCATTGCCCTTGTCGTATTAGGCTTGCTGATTTTCAGCTATTTCAAATGGTTCCGCTACGGCAAGATGCCGCTCCGGCCTCAGAAGAAACAGATTCCGCCTTATGTGCTTGCCGTACGTCAGCTCGATGCGCTGCGCGAGAAAAAACTGTGGCAGAAAGGCGCCGACAAGGAATATTACACCCGGCTCACCGACATCCTGCGTATCTATCTCTTCGGCCGCTTCGGCATCAATGCCATGGAGATGACGTCGGAACAGATCCGCGAAGCAATAGCACATTGTGATATGATCAGCGATGAAGCGGCGCTCGTCAACGACGTGCTGTCCGAGGCTGATTTCGTGAAATTTGCCAAGGCCCGTCCTTCGGCCGATGTCAATGAACGCACATTCAACGATGTACGCCAGTTTGTTGAGATAACCAAACCGGTCGAGCAGCCGGAAAATAACGAGAAGAGCGACGGAAAGGCCGACAATAACGCTCCGAAAAGCGCGCCGGCATCCGCCCCGTCAGATGAAACAGCGCCCGCTAAGGATTTAAATAAAGAAAAGGAATGAATCTACAATTTGCACATCCCGACTATCTGTGGTTTCTCCTGATTCTGGTTCCATGCATTGCGTGGTACATCTATTCGTCGCGCAACCGCTATGCGTCGATGGGTATATCTTCGACAGCATCATTCAAGGGCCGTCCCCGGACATTCAAGCAATATCTGCTTCATTTTCTGTTCGCTCTCAGGATGATAGCGATTGCAGTGCTGATCATTATAATAGCCCGTCCTCAGGATTCGCAGCATACGGTGGAGACGAAGACGAGCGGAACGGATATCGTCATCTCACTTGACATATCGTCCAGTATGCTCGCCGGCGATTTCGATCCTAACCGCCTCGAGGCGGCCAAGCGCGTGGCATCAGGCTTCATCTCAGGCAGAAAGAATGACAATATTGGCCTGGTGATCTTTGCCGGCGAATCGTTTACGGCAGTGCCGATGACCACGGATCATGCCCAGCTGATCAACTATCTCAACGAGGTGGAAGTGGGCATTCTCGAGGACAACACCGCCATAGGCGATGGTATCGCCACAGCAATTAACCGTCTGAAAGACAGTGAAGCAAAATCAAAAAGCATAATCCTGCTCACCGACGGCTCACACAATGCCGGCCAGCTCCCGCCCATGGACGCTGCTGAGATAGCCCAGCGCAAAGGAATCAAAATCTACACCATAGGCGTGGGCAAAAACGGCAATGCTCCCTTCCCGGAGTATGATGCGTTTGGAGGCGTTCACTATATCAATCTGCCTGTGGTCATTGACGAAAAGACCCTTGAACAGATTGCACAGCTCACCGGCGGAAAATATTTCCGCGCTGTAAATGAGCACGTCCTCGCCGATGTATTCAAAGAGATTGACCGTCTTGAAACAAGTGAGACGAGTGTGCAGAAAACAACTTTAGTTGAAGAAACGTATTTAATTTGGGCCATTCTCGCCATGTGTCTGCTGGCATTTGAGTTGCTCTTCCGCTCTCTTGTGCTGCGCCACATTCCGTAAACCGCCTGATGATTGAAAAGAACAGTCAACAATGATAAATTTCGCAAATCCTGAATTCCTGTATGCATTGATTGCCATTCCGGTGATTGCCGCACTATATATATTGGCGCGGTTTTCGCGGCGAAAAAAGCTGCTGCGGTTCGGCCGGCACTACAATGTTGACACTCTTATGCCTGATGCATCGCGCTACTTGCCAAATATCAAGATAATATTACAGCTGACAGCGCTTACATTCATTATCATAGCGGCTTCGCGCCCTTATGTCCACACTGAAAAAAGCGCCGATCTCAAGCCTGAAGAGGTGGAGGTGAGTGGCATTGAACTGATGATATGCTGCGATGTCTCCAACTCGATGCTCGCTTCGTCTACGACGGATGTCAACGGCCTGTCGCGACTCGACCGAGCCAAACTGATCCTCGACAAGGCTCTCGACAAGATGACCAATGACCGCGTCGGACTTATCGTGTTCGCCGGCGACGCTTATCTCCAGCTGCCTATCACTCCCGACATCAGTTCGGCCAAGATGTATGTCAACACGCTTAGTCCTGAGATGGTTCCGTTCCAGGGTACAGCAATCGGAGCGGCAATCAACACGGCAGTCAATTCGTTTGACCCTGAAAGCGCATTCAATAAAGCCATCGTGGTGATAACGGATGGCGAAAACTTTGAAGACGATGCCGTCAAAGCGGCTCAGAAGGCTGCTGAAGTCAACATTCAGGTTGACGTAATCGGCATGGGTACAGCGGAGAAAATGCCGATTCCGTTTCCCGGCGGCGGATTCATGGTGTACGACGGCGAAGAAGTGAAGACCGGCCTTGATACTGAAGGCGCCGCTGCCATAGCCAAAGCCGGCAACGGCATATACATTTCGGGCAATGCCGCCAACGCCGTCAACGACCTTGACGTTCAGCTTGGAAAGATAAAAGCGACAAAATACAGCAAAAACGCCATTCCGTCGGACTCGTCGGATCTATTCCCGCTTTTTGCCGCGCTCGCGCTGCTGCTGCTTTTACTGGATGTCGCCATCCCCTATCGCAAACTCAAATGGCTGCGCAACATTAAGTTCTTTTCAAAGAAATAATCCTTTATTTGCTCTCTCATTATGAAACCGATTATATATCTGTTGTTATCCATCCTGTTTGTTTCGCCGGTGAGCATGCACGCTTTGAGCAATGCCGACCTGACGGCAAAACATGTGAGGATAAACATCAAAAAAGGCAATGAAGCCTACCGCAAAGGCGACTTCAAGGCAGCTGAAGAGTTCTATCTCAACGCCCTGCAGGAGGATCCGCAGTCGGATGTGGCAGGCTATAACTATGCGCTGGCATTGGTGCGCCTTGGTGCAGGAACCCGCGACAAGGGTGATGATAAAAATCTTCCGACCGATTCGCTCGCTGCAAAATATTTCACACAGGTCGTCGCCTCGTCAAAGAATCCGCAACTGGTGAACAATTCGTATATCAATCTCGGCAATCTGGCTTTCCACAATAAGGATTATCAGGAAAGCGTCGACATGTACAAACAGGCTCTCCGCCGCGATCCGTCGAACATGAAAGCCCGTCAGAATCTGCGCGTCGCCCAGTTCTATCTTCAAAAAGACAAGCAGAATCAACAACAGAATCAACAGCAACAGCAGCAGGATCAGCAGAAAGACCAGCAGAAAGATCAACAGAAGGATCAACAAAAGGATCAGCAAAAGGATCAGAAGGATCAGAAAGACCAGCAACAGAATCAGCAGAATCAGCAACAACAACAGAAAGATAGTGGAAGCACCGGTGGGAAACCGGCCAACGCCCAGCCTCAGATGAGCGACGAAATGGCTGATAAGATCCTTAATTCGGCTGCCAAAGAGGAAGAACGGACTCGCAAGAAGGTCGAACGTAAGAAAGATGACCGGACGACGCGCCGCATCACTCTCCATCCCTGGTAACAGGCATAACTAACAATCAATCACTGAAAAAATGATAAGACGAATTTCAACGACTCTGCTTGCGGTAATTGTCTGCGGTTTCGCAGCACTTGCTCAGGTGTCATTTTCAGTAAATGCTCCCGGCCGAGTGTCGGTTGGCGATAAATTCCATGTCACCTACGTGTTGAAGAATGCCCGAGCATCAAAAACAGCACTCAAGGCGCCGCAGATCAACGGCTGTACGCTTATCTACGGGCCTACGACAATGGAGAGCCAGAGCTACCAGAATATCAACGGAAAATCCTCATCATCATTCGCCACTGAATTCACCTATTCCTATAGAGCAGATAAAGAAGGAACCTACACCATATCGGCAGCCTCTATTACGGCCGAGGGCAAACGTTACACGACCAAACCAACGAGTATCACTATCGTCGCAGCGTCGAACAAACAGGCGCCCCCTTCGTCACGACAGACGACAATTGACGATATCGAGACGCAGACTTCCGACCGCCCTGTAGGGGCTAATGATGTGTTTATCCGCATCGCCACAAGCCGTTCGTCGACCTACGAACAGGAAGCGATAGAGTGTACGATCAAGCTCTACACCAAATATTCCATCGATCAGTTCATGACCATCACGCAGCCTACTTTCAGCGGGTTCCTCGTTGATGATCTGCCTATCCAGACTCCGATGAACTCGCGCGAGGTTTACAACGGTCAGGAATATATGACTGCGGTGATAAAAAAATGCATCCTGTTTCCGCAGAAAGCCGGCAAGCTGACGATCGTATCTGGATCTTATGATCTTGATGTAGTGCAGTATGACATGATCAATGCCGGTTTCTACAGCATACCGGAGGCCAGGAGCCGTAAAATCAGGGTTAATTCCAACAGCGCTTCCGTCAATGTGTTACCGCTTCCCACGCCGAAGCCTGCCGGGTTTACGGGCGCCGTGGGTCAGTTTACCGTCGATATGAAAATGTCGACCAACTCGTTCCGCACCAATGAGCCGGCCACTCTGACTTATCTTGTCAACGGTTCGGGCAACATAAAATATCTTGCTGATCCCGAAATCGACTTCCCGTCGGAGTTTGAGCTTTACACACCGCAGCACAATGTGGATGCAAAGGTGGCAGGAGATAATGTGAGGGGATATTCCCGCACTGAGCTTACGTTTGTCCCCAAGGATGTGGGCACTTACAAGGTGAGGGTTCCCGATTTCGTTTACTTCAACCCGCAGAGCAAAGAATATGTGACAATTCCGGGCAAGGAATTTGACGTGAAAGTGCTGAAGGGCGTTTCATCCGGAGGAGGAGAGAAACAGGACGTTTCGGCTAAAAACACTGATATCCTGTTTATCAAGACAGGCGATCTTGGATTGACAAAAGGCCACACCTTTATTATAAGCGAAAGCTGGTACTGGATGGCATATCTGATTTTGCTGGCCGCATTTATTGTTGTGCTGATAATGGCCGCTAGGACCGGACGCCGTGCAGCCGATGTCACCGGCATGCGCATGTCGAAGGCCAACAAGGTAGCACGCCGCCGCCTGCAGCTTGCGCATAAATTCATGACGGCGCATGATCCCGAAAAGTTCTACGAAGAGACGCTTCGTGCTCTATGGGGTTATATGAGCGACAAGCTTGCCATTCCGGTTGCCGATCTATCGCGTGACACCATTGCCCGTCAGCTTTCAGAGCGCGGCGTATCCGACGAGATGTGCAATTCGATCATTGCTCTGCTTGACAAATGCGAGATGGCTCGTTACACACCCTCCGGCTCTGATTCGCAGATTAAGGCTGTCTACGACGAAGCCACAACGGCGATCAACAATCTCGAGAAATCACGACTCCAGAAAACTGCTCAAAGAAGATAAATCACATCAATGAAACGCTATCTACTTTTAATAATCACTATAGCGGCAGCGACATTCAGCCTTGCCGCATCGGCGCTTACCGACAGAGCTGAAAAAGCCTACAAGGCAGAGCGGTATGCCGAAGCGTGCAGCCTTTACATGCAGGCGGCAAATAAAGAAGGTAAATCGTCGGATCTTTATTACAACATCGGCAACGCGCGGTATCGGTCGGGCGATGTCGCTCAGGCAATCCTTGCCTACGAGCGGGCATTGCGCATCGATCCGTCGAATGAAGATGCCAAGGCCAATCTTGAATTTGTCAACGCCCGCATCGTCGACAAAAAAGGTGAGACCGGTTCGTTTCTCTACAACACGTTTAATTCCGTAGTCAATTTTGCAAGCAGCAACATGTGGGCCTGGACGGCTTTCTTCTTCTTCGTGCTCACGATAGGGGCAGCCCTCCTCTATGTATTCGCATCGGCCATCATCTTGCGTAAGATAGGATTCTTTGGCGGTATATGCACACTGCTTCTCGCTATTGTTGCCATTGTGTTTTCATTCCGAGCGAAATCCAATGCCACCGACAACGGCTATGCTATCGTCACGGCTGAGGCCGCCGTTTTAAGCACGGTTCCGCGCACCCCGTCATCCCACGAGGAAGAAGCCATGCTGCTCCACGAAGGGACTAAAGTCAGGATCCTGCGTTCGATGTCGCAATCGGCTGATTCGACCTCCCAAATATGGCATGAAGTGGCCGTCGACAACAAGCACCGGGCATGGATAAACGACAGCGATATAGAAAAAATAGTGCCTTAAAATTAATTTTTGCTTACAAAATTTGGATATGTGAAAATATAGGCCTATTTTTATAGCACAATGAAACTGACTCTAATATCATTTATTAATTATAAATAATAAAATTATGGCTAAAACTATCACCTTCAACGAGCTTCGTCGCATTAAAGACAGCCTTCCCGATGGCGCTACTCACCAGATTGCCGATAAATTAAATATAACCGTACAGACCGTCCGCAATTATTTCGGCGGCAGCAACTATGAATTTGGTAAAAATGTAGGCGTTCACATCGAACCGGGTCCCGACGGCGGTATCGTAGTGCTCGACGACACCACAATCTACGATATGGCTCTTGAAATCATCAAGGGTCAGGAAAAAGACTAATCAGCACTCATTCTCCTCTCTCCCCTCCTCTCCCTTTTCCTGCTCACTAAAGCAGTGATCCTATTTAACAAGCACCAGCTATAGTTGAAACCCGAGGCAAAAGCCCGTCTTTAATCACAGGCACAAAAAGATAAACAAAAGTGGACGACCGTTTTATTACAGTAGCGATTCATACGTTTGACCGTGCGATGGCCTTAAAATCGCTTCTTGAGCGAGAAGGACTTGAAGTGATGCTTCAGAATGTCAATCTCACCAATCCGGTCATTGCCTCAGGTGTCAGGGTGCGCATTCACGAATCCGATCTGCCCATCGCATTGCGCATAATTGAAAATCAGGAAATTTTCAACGGCTGCAAATCGACCTGCGATGCCAACCAGCCGATCATTCTTGTGCCTGTCGATTTCTCCGACTATTCCGAGCGGGCTTGCAATATGGCATTCCGCCTTGCGGCAATTCACAATGCCTCGATTGTGTTGCTGTATTCCTATGTCGATCCGGTTTACTCCAACAGAGTGCAGCTGTCGGACATGCTGACGTTTGATTCAAAGAATTCCGACTCTGACGAACGTGCTTTTGTTGAAGAGGAAGCCCAGCGGCAAATGAAAAATTTCACCGACAGGATTCTTGATAGAATAAAGGCAGGGAGCATCCCGGCCGTAAAATTCTCCACGGAAATCATTGAGGGAATACCGGAAGAAAGCATTGTTCAGTATGCCAAAGAGCATTTGCCTATACTCATAGTTATGGGAACCCGCGGCGCCGGCACCAAAGAGCGAGAGCTTGTCGGAAGTGTGACGGCTGAAGTCCTTGACACATGCCGTTTCCCTGTGTTCACCGTGCCTGATACGGTAAGCATCAGCAGCGTGAGCGACATCACCGACATTGTGTTTTTCAGCAATTTTGATCAGGAAGATATTCTTGCTATCGACGCACTGTTCCGGATTCTGCCGGTTGAACATCTCAACATGGTGCTTGTGAAGATTCCCGGCAAAAAACAAAGCAGCGACAGCGATTCCGATTCGCTCAGCCGGCTCGGAGCTTATTGCCGGGAGCATTATCCCGCCCACCATTTTGCTATCGACACGCTTTCGATCAGCTCGATTGAGGATGATTTCTCACGCATTACGCGCGATATGCCTGTGAAACTTATCGCTGTTCCCAACAAGAAGAAAAACATCTTTGCACGCCTTTTCAATCCCGGGATAGCACACAGAATCCTCTTCCATTCCGATATCCCGATGATTGTCATTCCCATCTGATAAGATGACACAGTGAAGGTGTATCCTGATGGGCAATATGCGGCGTTGCTTTCGGAATTCGGCTTCGGTCAGTTACTAAAACCAATTCCCTTCAGTTTCATCCTCAGCACCTTGCGAATTACCCATTCTGACGCACATTAAGATGGCGTGCCAAAATCTTGCAATTTTGAAACACCATAATGCTTTAGTCGTTATTATACAATTGTCTGAAGTGCAGGCCGTTTGACAAGCAGTGCTCAGATATCTTCGCGTCGTGTGATGCGGGCGCCGAGGGCATTAAGTCGCTGGTCGATATTTTCATATCCGCGGTCAATCTGGTTGATATTGCCAATTTCGCTGACCCCTTTTGCCGACATCGCAGCAAGAAGCATGGCGATGCCCGCACGAATATCGGGCGACAGCATTTTGTTGGCTCGAAGCGGCAGTTTATGATCAAGACCGATGACTACAGCCCTGTGCGGATCGCACAGCATAATCTGGGCGCCCATATCTATCAGATGGTCAACGAAGAAAAGGCGGCTTTCAAACATCTTCTGATGGATGAGCACGCTGCCGCGGCATTGTGTTGCGACGACGAGCATCACGCTCAGCAGGTCGGGGGTCAGTCCGGGCCACGGTGCATCGGCGACATTAAGGATCGAGCCGTCGAGCGCGGTTTCTATCTCATAGCAATCCTGAGCCGGGACAAAAATGTCGTCACCGTGGCGTTCAAGGTTGATGCCAAGGCGGCGGAAGCTGTCGGGGATTATGCCCAGCTCATCGTAAGCCACATTTTTGATCGTGATCTCGCTCTGGTTGAGAGCTGCCATGCCGATGAAACTGCCCACCTCAATCATATCGGGAAGAATACGGTGTTCCGTTCCGCGAATCGAGTCGCAGCTGTGGATGGTGAGCAGGTTGGAGCCAAGGCCTTCGATCTTCACGCCCATCGAGCAAAGCATCCGGCAGAGTTGCTGAATGTAAGGCTCGCACGCAGCATTGTAAATTGTGGTCACTCCCTCGGCCTTGGTCGATGCCATAATGATGTTGGCGGTGCCGGTCACAGAGGCTTCATCGAGCAGCATATAAGCTCCGCGCAATTTCTTGCCGTTCGGAATTGAAAGACGGTAAGCCTTTTTGTCGGCATCATATTCCACCGATGCGCCAAGCTTTTCAAAGCCCAGTATGTGGGTGTCGACTTTCCGTCGGCCAATCTTGTCGCCGCCAGGCTTTGCAAAATAAGCAGTGCCGAAACGTGCAAGCAGCGGTCCGACAACAAGTACAGAGCCACGGAGAGCAGCCGATTTATCTATAAAGCTTTTGCTCGACACATATTCCGTGTCGATATCCGCCGCACAGAATGTGAAATCGCCTTTACCGTTGCGCGTCACCTTAACTCCCATGCCCTTGAGCAAGTCGATAAGGTTTCGCACGTCGAGGATTTCCGGGATGTTGGTGATGTGGACTTCCTGGTCGGTAAGCAACACAGCGCTAATCACCTGAAGCGCCTCATTTTTAGCGCCCTGAGGCTCGATTTCGCCATGCAACCTGTTGCCGCCCTCTATAATAAATGTACTCATGATGCTTTATTTGGGAGTGTTGATGTTAGATGTTGTTTTACCAATGTGCTCTACTTCGGGCGAAAGTGTTATGCCGAATCGATCATTCACTTTAGCGATAATTGTATGTTCAAGTTGCAGAATCTCATCAGCCGTTGCCCGTCCCGTCTTGTTTATTATCACAAGGGGCTGCAGATGCCACACGGCGACATCCCCGGCTACGTAACCTTTCAGTCCGCACTGCTCGATGAGCCAGGCTGCCGGGATCTTCACCTGTGAGCCGAGATCATAGTGCGGCACGCTGACGGCGGCGCCGCTTTCTTCGCTTACCTGCCTACAAATCCTGTCGAAGACAGCTCTATCCACAATCGGATTTTTGAAGAAGCTGCCTGCGCTGCCATATTCTTCAACCGAAGGGAGCTTGGCGGCACGTACAGCGAGGACTGCATCGCGCACCGTCATGGGTGAAACGACTGGAGTATCGACGATTGCTTCGCGCAAACTTTTGTAGCCGATCTGTGGTATGGGTTTGCCTGACAGCGAAATGACGATATGGGTAATGATATATCGGTTGTGATTATCGGGTGATTTGAACATTGAATGACGATAGCCATAGTCACATTCATCTTTCGCGAATTCGACAAACCGGCCACAGCGTGCATCGTAACATTCAATTTTTTGAAGCACATCGCAAGCCTCGACGCCGTAAGCGCCCACATTCTGCACAGCGGCCGCACCGGCCTCACCTGGAATTCCCGAGAGATTTTCTATGCCCCACAGACCCGACTGTGCGCACTGTTGAATCAGATCGTCAAAGCAAACGCCGGATCCTACTCTGAGTAGCACCTTATCATTGTCGACATAATCGGATGTTATGTCAAGGATACGGGAATGAAGCACCACGCCGTCAAAATCGTCGGTGAAAAGCATATTGCTTCCGCCCCCGATGTTGATATATGGTCGGTTACCAACCATTTGCATCACAGCGGGAAGGTCGTCGGCCGATGTATATTCTATAAACTCTGCGCACTGGGCATTTATGCGAAATGTGTTGCAAGAGTGAAGGTTAAAGTCTTTTATCGAAGTAATCATCAACTTCAGGTTTGATTATAAATACAAATATACGAAGTTTTTATCTGATTAATCGCTATTTTTGCACAGAATATGGCATCATTCCGCGACATAGTTTCACAACGACGTCTTTTATTGGACGGATCAATGGCGACGATGATCCGGCGTCTCGCGCTTTCGGAAGAGCAATATCGCGGAGCACGACTGAAAAACCACCCGGTTTCACTTTCGGGAAACTATGATATACTAAACATTACGGCACCCGAAATCATCTCTTCAATCCATCTGCAGTATCTTGAAGCCGGTGCCGACGTCATCGAGACTAACACATTTAATGCCAATGAGCTGTCGCAACGGCGCTATCACACGTCGGAGTATGCCAATGAGATGAATCTTCTCGCAGCCCGCATCGCCCGCGCCGAGGCCGACAGATTCTCCACACAGGAGTTGCCGCGTTTTGTTGCCGGTTCAATCGGGCCTTCGGAATTCTCATTGTCAGTGAATGATGCAACAATCCCGGAACCCGAAGAAATCGGCAATGCTTATGAACATCAGGCCGATGCTTTGATTGATGGAGGCGTTGATCTGCTGATTATTGAAACGATTTATGATCCGATGACTGCGAGAGCTATCATCGAGGGCGTAGGCCGATCGATAGACAAGCACGGCGGCGATACTTCTTTAATCATTTCGGTGACAGTCGATAACGAAAGCGGACGCATGGCTTCCGGAGAAAAGCCTGAAGAATTCCTTGAAACAGTTGAACGCAATATCAGACTTGCCGCTTTCGGGCTGAACTGCTGTTGCGGCCCACGCGGATTGAACCGCACGATAGACCTGCTTGCCGGCGCTTCGCCCTACCCTATTGTCTGCTATCCAAGTGCCGGAATCCCGGATAAAGACGGGAATTATCCGGAAAGTCCGGAATCGTTTGTCGAGGCAATAATGAGAATGATGGGAGACAGGAAGCCGGGCATCATTGGCGGATGCTGCGGCACGACACCCGAACACATAAGAATCCTCCGCAACAGCATAGACCAAGCACCGCTATTCCGAGAAATATGACGGTGGCAACGGGCGGCAATTGTATTGCGACGCCATCACTTCGCCATAAGCTCCGGCCGAGCGCAGAGCCATCAGGTCGCCACGGTGTGTGTGCGGCAAGAGCTCATTCATGCCAAACGTGTCGGACGACTCACAGATGGGGCCGACAACGTCATAGCGATGCGTCGCAGCAGCATCAGAAGAGATATTTTCTATCTTATGGTGAGCCTGATACAACGCAGGGCGTATGAGATCGGTAAAACCGGCGTCGATGATCACAAACTGTTTCTCAAGGCCCTTCTTCACGTAAAGCACACGGCTGATCAGCGAACCGCACTGGCCCACAACTGACCGTCCGAGCTCGAAATGGAGTTCCTGACCGGGCCTGAGCCGCAGGTTCTGCCGGAAGATATCAAAATAGCTTTGGAAATCAGGTATGGGGTCTGCATCAGGATCATCGTAATTGATTCCGAGGCCGCCGCCTACATTAATGGTCGGGATTTCGATACCCGTCGATTCAATATTGGCCGTCAGGCGGTTGATGCGATGGCAGAGTTCGATGTACGGTTCGCCGATGGTGATCTGCGAGCCGATATGAAAATGCAGACCGCGAAAATCGATCCATTCGCTTTCGGCACACCGGTGCAGCAGATCATCAAGCATCGGCATTGCGATGCCGAACTTGTTTTCGGCCAGACCGGTGGTGATAAAGTGATGTGTGTGTGCATCGATTTCGGGGTTGACACGAAGGGCTACACGCGCCACTTTGCCAAGGCGTGAAGCATGTTCGATGATAACATCCAGCTCCTCGGCCGATTCTACATTGAAGCATCCTATTCCAAGCCGTATAGCCTCGGAGATCTCCGCGTCGGTCTTGCCGACACCTGCAAACACGATATGTTCAGGCTTAAAGCCACATTCAATTGCTCTTACAATTTCTCCGCCGCTCACAGTGTCAGCGCCGAATCCGCGATCGGCAATCATACGAAGAATCCGTTCATTGCTATTGGCCTTTACGGCATAATGCACCTTAAATGCGGGATCCGGCGACGCCGCTTCGACTGCCGTTAGTGTTTCGTTGAGCAAAGCGAGGTCGTAGTAATAGAAAGGCGTGGGTATCTTGCTGAATTTTTCGACGGGAAACATGGGCTGAATCAAGAAGTTTAATTATTAAACAGACCCCGGCTCAAAAGGTTGAGAGCCTTTATCTTGTCGGATTTGCGCACGAGCAGGGAGATATTGTAATTGCTTCCGCCGTAGGAAATCATGCGCACAGGGATATCTTTCAACGCATTGACAACATTCGCTTCAAACCCTCTGTTTTGCCATTCGAGATCGCCTACCACACAGATTATAACCATGTCCCTGTCGACGGTAACGGTGCCGAATTTACGGAGGTCATCGACAATAGCATCAAGATTCTTCTCATTGTCGATCGTGACCGAAACGCCCACCTCGGAGGTGACGATCATGTCAATCGGAGTGCGGTAATTCTCAAATATCTCAAACACCTTACGCAGGAAACCGTAGGCAAGAAGCATACGGCCGCTTTTGATTTTTATTGCCGTGATGTTGTCCTTCGCAGCAACCGCTTTAATGGTGTGGTCCGGACGGGCATTGAAAATCAAGGTGCCTTCGGCTTCGGGATCCATAGTGTTGAGCAGGCGCACAGGGATGTTGTTGAGCTTGGCCGGAAGTACGCATGTGGGATGCAGGATCTTAGCGCCGAAGTAGGCAAGCTCGGCAGCTTCATCAAAATGGAGCTGTTTCACGGGTGCTGTCCCTTCGACATAACGCGGATCGTTATTATGCATTCCGTCGATGTCGGTCCATATTTCAATTTCATCGGCTCCGATTGCGGCTCCGATTAGCGATGCGGTGTAATCGCTGCCGCCGCGCTGGAGATTATCAATTCCGCCGTCGGAATTCATGCATATAAAGCCTTGGGTAAGAAAGATTTCAGCATCACTGTGCCCGTTCATCATTTCACGCAAATGTGTGCTCAGAAATTCCGTGTCGGGTTCGCCGTTGACGTTGGTGCGCATGAATTCGAGCGCAGGCAAAAGCGCCACATTGATTCCCTGCTCCTGCAGGTAAAGTGCCATCAGGGCCGTCGACATCAGTTCGCCACGAGAGAGCACCTCTTTTTCATCGACTGCGGTGAAGGGCGACTGCTTGCTTTTGTATCTTAGAAGCGTCAGTGTCTCATCAATAGCTTTATGTGCGGATTCCTTGCTGGTTTCTTTTTCGAAAAGCTCTTCAATAGTGGCCGCATATTTCTGACCGAGGGCGTTGATGGTTTCCATCGCTCCCGGGATATTGCTTTTGTAATAGTAATCGGCGATGGAAACCAAAGTGTTGGTTGTGCCGGACATTGCACTTAGCACAATGATATTACGTCCGCGCGATTTAACTAAATCGGCAACGTTTTTAATCCGTGAGGCAGATCCGACCGATGTGCCCCCAAATTTCATTACTTTCATCTTTATCCTAATATTTAGCCTATGTGCAAATGTATATTTTCTGCGAATTTACAACTTTTATTTCAAAAAACAGTTTCCGACATCAAAATTGCCGGAATACATCCCTGTCATATGTTGAAAACCATTGAGAACCTCAGTGCAGACGCAAGTCCACCGTCATTGATTGCGTCACTCGGAGATGTGACGGTTTTCGCACTTAATGATCCTTGACGGGAATTGCTCCACGAGAGAAAGATTATGAGTTGCCACGATAACGGCAGTGCCTGCCTCGGCTATTTCCTTAAACCGCTGCATGATCAGTGATCCAGTCTCCGGATCGAGGTTGCCGGTAGGTTCGTCGGCAAGAATTATCCGCGGACTGTTAAGCATAGCACGGGCCATGACAATGCGCTGCTGTTCACCGCCGGAGAGTTCGTGAGGCATCTTATAGCTCTTATTGAGCATGCCTACTTCACGAAGCACCTGCTCGATGCGTTCGTTGCGCTCTGCCTTGTCCTTCCACCCAGTGGCATTGAGCACGAAAAGGAGATTGTCGTAGACGCTGCGGTCGGAGAGAAGGCGGAAATCCTGGAACACGATGCCTATTTCCCGTCGAAGATCGGGAACGTTTTTCCGTTTGATCGAAACGAGGTCATATCCAAGCACTTCGGCGCTGCCGGCCGCAATAGGGATTTCAGAGTAGAACGATTTAAGCAGCGAACTTTTACCGCTGCCCACTTTGCCGGTCAGATATACCATCTCGCCGGCCGAAACATTAAGGTTGACGTTTTTCAGCACCACAACGTCATTGCGATGAAGCTCTACGCCTGAGTATTTGATTATGCTCTCCATTGTGCGAAACTGTTTGTGTGACGGAATCAATAGCCCATTTCCGATATGAACTTTATGCGCATCAGACGGATTTCGTCCTCGGAATATTCGTTGCCAAGTTCCTTATAGGCATCATTTAAGTCACCGCTCTCGCTCTCTTTAAAATAGTCGAATATATCTTCCTGCTGCTCGCTGTCAAGCAGATCGTCGATATAGTAATTGAGATTGATTTTGGTGCCGGAGTTGACGATAGCCTCGATGTCGTCAAGCAGTTCGTCGATTTCGAGGCCACGCGAGCGGGCGATTTCATCGAGAGGAATCTTGCGGTCGATGGCATGGATAATGGCGATCTTCACCTTGCTTTTGTTGGCGACTGTGCGCACAACCATGTCTTCAGGGCGCTCAATCTCATTTTCTTCGACATGGCGGCGGATCAGTTTGACAAATTCTTCGCCATATCTTTTAGCTTTGCCGATGCCAACGCCGGAGATGTTGGCCAACTCCTCGATAGTTATAGGATATGTGGTGGCCATAGCTTCCAGCGAGGGATCCTGGAATATGACATAGGGTGGGAGCTTGTGAGTCTTCGCAATGGTCTTGCGCAGATCCTTGAGTATGGAATACAGTTCGGGATCAGCGGCACATCCGGCACCACCCTTCACCACTTCAGGCTCGGGTTCTTCAGAAAATTCCGTATCTTCAACAATTTTAAATGATGAAGGATGGTTAAGGAACTCCTGTCCTTTGGGGGTAACTTTGAGCAGGCCATACTGTTCGATGTCGCGGTCGATGTAACCGGCCATCACAGCCTGACGGATTACCGCCCCAAGATGCCGGGCGTCGGCCTTCGGTTCGCATCCGAATACCTCCAGATCTTCGTGCTGATAGGATTTGACATCGGCAGTGACGCGTCCGCGCATCACATCTATAACATAATCAGCTTTAAATTTTTCTTTAAGTGCGATAATTGTTTCCAGCACCGCACACAAATCATCTTTAGCTTCCACTTTTTGCTTGGGTTTCAGACAATTGTCACAGTTACCACAATTTTCAACATCATATTTCTCTCCGAAATAATGCAGCAGCGAAAGACGCCGGCAGATGCTCGATTCGGCATAGCTTGCCGTTTCGAGAAGGAGCTGACGGCCTATTTCCTGTTCGGTAACAGGCTTATTCTGAATGAACTTCTCCATTTTCTGAAGGTCTTTTGCCGCATAATAGGTTATGCAAAGACCTTCACCGCCGTCACGGCCTGCACGTCCGGTCTCCTGATAGTAGCCTTCAAGCGATTTGGGCATATCGTAATGGATGACAAACCGCACATCGGGCTTGTCGATGCCCATGCCGAAGGCTATCGTGGCGACAATCACATCGACTTTCTCATAGAGAAACGCATCCTGGTTGGCTGAACGCGTTGCACCGTCCATTCCCGCATGGTAAGGCAGAGCTTTGATGTTGTTGACAACAAGCAATTCGGCAAGTTCCTCGACCTTTTTACGGCTGAGGCAATAAATAATGCCCGACTTGCCCTCCATGTTTTTAATGAACTTTATGATATCGCGGTCGATCTGCGATGTTTTGGGCCGGATCTCATAATAGAGATTGGGGCGGTTGAACGACGATTTGAACACATTGGCATCGAGCATCGCCAGATTTTTCTGGATATCGTGCTGCACCTTTGGCGTAGCCGTGGCCGTCAAAGCGATCAACGGGCGTTTGCCTATTTCATTGATGATAGGACGGATGCGCCGGTATTCAGGCCGGAAATCGTGTCCCCATTCCGAGATGCAGTGAGCTTCGTCGACTGCATAGAATGATATGGGCACCGTTTTGAGAAATTCAATATAGTCCTCCTTGGTCAGCGATTCCGGAGCCACGTAAAGCAATTTTGTGACACCGGAAACGATGTCGGATTTTACACGGTCGACAGCTGCCTTATTGAGAGATGAATTGAGAAAATGAGCCACACCGTCGTCCTCACTGAAATTGCGCATTGCATCCACCTGATTTTTCATCAACGCTATCAGGGGCGAAATCACAATGGCGGTGCCCTCCATCAAGAGCGACGGGAGCTGATAGCACAAAGATTTACCGCCTCCGGTGGGCATCAGCACGAAGGTGTCGTTTCCTTCGTAGAGACTTGTGATGATAGCCTCCTGGTTGCCTTTGAAGGTGTCAAAACCGAAATGTTTTTTTAGTGCATCAGTGAGCACCTTATTTGTGGTCATAATCTGGAGAAAGGTGTTGACGGTTTATAGTGACAATAGAATTGTATTAAACGTTGTTGACTTCAAAATTGGCTTCGGTGAGTTTCTGCAGAGCATATTTGGCAGTAACTTCGAATTTTTTTATATCCGACGACGGGATGTTGAACATGGCATCCATCATCACGGTCTCAACAATCGAGCGCAGGCCGCGAGCTCCGAGCTTATATTCAATAGCCTTATCGACAATCAGGTCGAGAGCTTCAGGCGTGAACACAAGTTCGACGCCATCCATTTTGAACAGTTTTTCATACTGTCGCACGATGGCGTTCTTAGGCTCGGTGAGCACCCGGCGCAGAGCATCGCGATCGAGAGGCTCGAGATGCGTAAGGATCGGCAGACGGCCTATGATTTCAGGGATCAGTCCGAACGACTTGAGATCCTGAGGAGCCACATATTGCAGGAAGTTATCGCGGTCAACGCCTTTGCGCGCCGTGTTGCTGTAGCCTACAGTGTGTGAGTTGAGTCGCTGTGCGATCTTTCGTTCGATACCGTCGAAAGCACCACCGCATATAAAAAGGATGTTTTTGGTATCAACGGCAATCATACGCTGCTCGGGGTGTTTGCGGCCGCCCTGCGGCGGAACGTTGACTATCGAGCCTTCGAGAAGTTTCAGGAGGCCCTGCTGAACGCCCTCGCCGCTCACATCACGCGTGATGGAGGGATTGTCGCCCTTACGGGCAATCTTGTCGATCTCGTCAATGAAGACGATGCCGCGTTCGGCTTTCGCTACGTCGTAGTCGGCAGCCTGAAGCAGACGTGTGAGCAGGCTTTCGATATCTTCGCCCACATAGCCGGCTTCGGTAAGCACCGTTGCGTCAACTATCGTGAACGGCACGTCGAGCAGCCGCGCTATCGTCTTGGCCAATAAAGTCTTGCCGGTGCCGGTAGGGCCTACAAGAATGATATTGCTCTTTTCGATATCGACATCGTCGGATTTGTCCTGTGCGAGACGTTTATAGTGATTGTAGACTGCAACTGAGAGATAACGTTTGGCCACATCCTGACCGATAACATAATTATCAAGGAACGCGCATATCTCCTGAGGCTTCGGGATGTTTCCGGCATGATCCGCCTTTTCTGCGGACTGACTGCCGGATTTATCCCCGGAATGTGTCGGAATGCCGTGTTCGATCTTGAAATTCTTCACGGCTTCATGGATCTGATCAACGCATGAGGAACAAATGAAGACGTCGTCATAGCCGCTCGGAACCATTATCTCATCTTCCGACGCCGGCCGTCCGCAGAACGAGCAACGGATCTCTTCGCTGTCATTGTTTCCGTTTCTTTTCTTTGCCATACTAATTCAGGGGAATTAAATATAACCCATCTTTTGCCGAATATTTATTTTTTAGCCTTGATCAGCACATCGTCAATCATACCGTATTCTTTGGCTTCAAATGCGGTCATCCAATAGTCACGGTCAGAGTCGCGCTCAACTTTTTCAAGCGGCTGGCCCGAGTGATCGGAAATGATGGTGTATAATTCATTTTTGAGTTTGAGAATCTCGCGTGCGGTGATTTCGATATCCGAAGCCTGGCCCTGAGCTCCACCCATAGGCTGGTGGATCATGACGCGTGAATGACGCAAAGCGAAACGCTTGCCTTTCGCGCCGGCTACAAGGAGCACGGCAGCCATCGAAGCGGCCATGCCGGTACATATTGTCGAGACATCGCTTGAGATATATTCCATAGTGTCGTATATCCCGAGGCCCGCATATACCGATCCGCCGGGCGAGTTGATGTAGATGCTGATATCTTTTCCGGGATCGGTTGAGTCGAGATAAAGAAGCTGAGCCTGAATGACGTTGGCGGTATAGTCGTTGACATCGGTGCCCAGGAAAATCACACGGTCCATCATCAGTCGGGAGAAAACATCCATCTGTGCCACATTGAGCTGACGTTCTTCGATGATTGTCGGAGAAATATAGCTTGACTGGATGGCTGAAGATGCTTTCGAGGTGTATTGGTCAAATGCCAGACCGTTAAGGCCGACATGGTTTACTGCAAATTTTCTAAAATCGTCTTTAATATTCATATTGTTGTACCTTTGGCTATGTTTGTTAATTCAAAATTACATTATTTTTGTCGGATGCGCAATAGCTGCCTTTCATTTTTTCGCATCGAACCAGCAAATGCCCGGCTGCGAAGTCATCTCAAATTCGAGAGTGGCGCCCTGCATGATCCGTTCATGGCTGATCGAACTGCTTCTGTAAGGCTGGCCGTCGAGCTTCACCGACTTCACATATTTATTTGTCTTCGATACGCCGGGGGCAAGCACTTTAAACTGCTTTCCGTTGGCGAGATCAAGTGTGACCTCTTTGAATGTGGGCGCACCTATTTCATATACTCCGCTGACGGGATCGACAGGATACAGTCCCATGGCAGAGAACACATACCATGCCGACATCTGTCCGAGATCTTCGTTGCCGCAGAGTCCGGCGGGCGTATTTGTGTAGAATTCATCCATCACTTTGCGAAGATATTCAGCCGTTTTCCATGGCTGATCGACATAGTTGTAGAGATAGATCACATGGTGTCCGGGCTCGTTGCCGTGAGCATATTGTCCGATCATTCCGGTGCTGAAAATCGGAAGTTCGTGACCCGGGCCGGGGGTGTAGGTGAACATGCTGTCGAGGCGTTGTGCGAAAGCCTTTTTCCCGCCGGTAAGCTCCATAAGACCGGGAATATCCTGCTGCACCGACCAGAAATATTGCCAGCCGTTGCTTTCACAGATGTTGGGCGTGTAGTCGTCGGGAGAGAAATTGGGCTGCCAGTTGCCTTTGTCGTCGCGCGGCTGCATGAAGCGGTTCGCGGGGTTGAACACATTGCGGTAGTTCTGCGAACGTTTGTAGAACTCATCGGCCACATCCTTGCGTCCGAGCTTCTCCGCCATACGGGCAATGCAGTAATCGTCATAGGCGTATTCAAGCGTGCGCGAAAGCGCCCAGTTGTCGGCGTTATAAGGGTCGACCACATTGTAAGGCACATATCCCAGCTTCTTGTAGAGGCCTATGCCGCGGTAATCGTCGATGTTGGCGGTGGCGATGCATGCGTCGAGAGCTTTATTGGCGTCGAAATTGCCGATACCTTTAAGATATGCGTCGACAATGACAGGCACCGCGTGGTAGCCGATCATCATGTCGGTTTCGCCGCCCTGGAAGTTCCACACAGGCAGACGTCCGTTCTGATCATAGAATGCAAGGAACGATTTGATCATGTCGTTTACACGGGCCGGTTGAGTGAGTGTGTAAAGCGGATGCGACGCACGGAAAGTGTCCCAGAGCGAGAAGGTGGAATAGTTGGTCCAGCCGTTTGCCGTATGCGTCTTTTTATCCGGGCCGCGGTAGCCGCCATTGACATCGGAGTAGATGGTCGGAGCTATCATATTATGATATAAAGCGGTATAGAAACATACGATCTGGTCGCGGTCGTCGCCTTTCACTTTTATCTTGCCGAGCTCGCGGTTCCAGGCCTCGCGTGTCTGTGCGAGATATTTGTCGAAATCGTCGGTCGGTGCTTCCGCTGCAAGATTGGCAGCCGCTCCGGCTTCATTGACGCTTGAGATGGCTGTCGACACGGTTATCTGCTCACCCTTGGTAGTGGAGAAGTCGAAACGTGCCACCATTGAAAGCGCTTCGGGATCCTTTGCATCGATCACGGCGGAATCTATCGTCACGCTTTTCCATGGCTTGGAGAAGCGGGTGCGGAAATAGACACGCTGATCGCGGGCCCAGCCGGTTGAAAAGCGATAGCCCTCGACGGTCACGGAATCAACGATGTTGATGCGGGTGTCGACAGTAGCGTCCCAGTTAGTGGCTTTGCGGAGATTCAGGAACACGGCGGCATCACCTCCGGGGAAGGTGTAGCGCTGGATTCCCGTTCGCTCGGTTGCCGTAAGCTCGACATTGATATTGTAGTCTTTCAGAAGCACGCGGTAGTAACCGGCGGAAGCTTCTTCGTCATCGTGTGAGAATTTCGAATAGATCCCGAGCGGTTGTTCGGCCTCGTTATACGGAAGTGTCACCGGCATAAACGATATGTCGTAGAGGTCGCCGGCTCCGGTTCCGGAGAGGTGGGTGTGGCTGAATCCGGCTATGGTGCTGTCGGGATAGAAATATCCTGCGATACGGTCCCATCCGGGCAAACCGTTATCGGGGCTCAGCTGCACCATGCCGAACGGTGCCTGAGCGCCGGGATAAGTGTTGCCAGTGAAATCCGTACCGATCATCGGGTTGACAAGTGCGGCATAGTTGGTGGTGTCGGCGGGAGATTGAGACGCATCACCTGATGAGCCACATGCAGTGGCGATAACGCCGGCTGCGATTATAGGGATAAATAGAACAGAATGATTAATCATCAAGTATTGAAATTTCGGTTAATGGTTGATTAAAATGATAAAGATTTTATAGCAAAATTGTTGCTGTTTTTACAAAGATACAAAAAAAACGGCCTTCGACAAAATCTCGGGCCATTTTTAGTGTTTTGTTCCAATTTTTCTTTTCTGCGGCAATGCCGGCAGAATCCGGCATGTCACACGAGACGGGCGATCATACCGTCGATTTCATTCAGCCACACAGCCGATGAAGCGTCGGACGGCATTCGCCAGTCGCCGCGGGGCGAGAGGCATACGCTTCCGACTTTAGGGCCGTCGGGGAGGCATGAACGTTTAAACTGCTGATTGAAAAATCTGCGGTAAAACTCACGCATCCAATGCAATATCGTGGGCGCACCGAACCGTCCGGCAAAAGCTTTACGGGCAAGCATAAACACTTTTCGGGGCGCGAAACCATACCGGAGCATATAATACAGGAAGAAATCGTGAAGCTCATACGGGCCTACCAGTTCCTCCGTTTTTTGCTGAATATTGCCGTTGTTGTCGGCAGGCGTAAGCTCCGGACTTATAGGTGTTGCCATGATGTCTTCAAGTGTAGCTCTCAGAGCCGCATCATCCGATTTGGTCGCATACCAGCGCACGAGATACCGCACGAGCGTTTTGGGCACGCCGGCATTAACGCCATACATCGACATGTGGTCGCCGTTGTATGTTGCCCATCCGAGCGCAAGTTCCGACAGGTCGCCCGTGCCAAGGACCAGAGATCCGGTAGCGTTGGCCACGTCCATCAGTATCTGGGTGCGTTCGCGGGCCTGTGAATTTTCATAAGTCACATCGTGAACCGAGGGGTCATGTCCTATATCCTTGAAGTGGCCGGTCACAGCGGCGGCAATGGATATTTCACGAACCGTGACGCCGAGCAGCCGCATGAGTTGGAGCGCGTTGTCGTAGGTGCGGTCGGTGGTACCGAACCCGGGCATTGTCACGCCGATCACATCTTTGGCATCACCGCCGAGGCTCTTCACCGTTTCAACGGCCACAAGCAGCGCGAGCGTGGAATCGAGGCCGCCGGATATGCCAACGACCAGGCGGTTGCTTCCTACGGCACGCAGACGCCGTGCGAGGCCGCATTGCTGAATGGTCGATATCTCCCGTGCGCGGTCATCCAGGATCCGGTTGTCGGAAGGGATAAACGGTGTGGGATTGACACGGCGATAATCAGGCTCGAAATCTTCATCCCACATCTCCTCTTCAGCGCATACGGGGGTGTCGCCCGACAGGCATCCGTTGTTGCGCGCACAATCGGCAAAGGTGGTCGTGTGCTCGCGGTCTCGGTCGATCGCGTCGATATCAATATCTGCAATGACAGCGGGGGCCGACAGATAATCGAGCCTGTCGTTTTCGCACAGCAGCGTTCCACACTCGGCTATGATGGTTTTGGGCAGGAAAACGAGATCGGTAGTCGATTCTCCGAATCCGGCCGATGAATAGACATAGCCGCACATGCACCGGGCCGACTGCTGGCGGATAAGCGACATGAGATAGTCATGCTTGCCGATAAGGTCGTCCGACGCCGAAAGGTTGCATATCACCTGAGCACCCGCCATGGCATCATTGCACGACGGCGGAACGGGCACCCACAGGTCTTCGCATATCTCTATGCCTATTTTCACACCGTGGCTTGTAAAAAATCGCGGCGTCCGCGGCGTGGCTGAGGGAGAAAACCAGCGCCGCTCATAAAACTCGTTATATGAAGGCAGATATGTTTTTTCAATGATGTCGCATTCATTGTTTCGTATGAATGCGGCACAATTATATACTGCACCGCCAGCCTTGCGCACGGGGAGCCCGACTATGGCATGAATGTTAAGCTCGCTGACAGCCTCACGGATGTGCTGCAGCCCCGCGGCAGCTGCATTTAAAAGCGTGGCGTTGTGGAAAAGATCGCCGCAGGTGTATCCAGTGATGCAGAGCTCGGGGTAGACCGCCAGTTCGACCTTCTTGCTATCAAGCTCGACGAGAGATTCAATTATGCGGTCGACGTTGTATGCCACGTCGGCAACGCGATGTTGCGGCGCTACGGACGCTATCCTGAGAAAACCGTTTGTCATATTCGTTGTTAATTTTCCACAAAATTACGCATTTCCATCAAACCTATAGCATAATTTAAACAGAAAGAATTATTTTTGCGTTAACAATTAAAATTAACATTCTCACATTAACTGATAATAGAATCGTCACATGAAAAAGCGGATATTTTCACTTATCGTCGCAGCAATTACGCTTATGGTTACATTTGCTTCTCCCGATGCGTCTGCCCAGTCGTGGCGCGGACAAAAAAGCGTAGGCCTGCGGGGCGGTTTTACGACACGCAACACCACGGCCACTGCCGGACTGTATTTCTCGTATCGTTTCACGGAGCATTTCCGTTTCGCTCCGAAAGTGGATTATGCCTTCCGCCACAAAGGCATCGACGCTTTTTCATTTAATTTCGACACTGAAATGCCTATCGCTCTCGACGGAACGACGGGTCGTGTCAATTTCTATCCTATCGCCGGATTGAATTACTCGACATTCACCAGCCATAACGACGAAGGCCCCGTTGAAGAACTGGATGAAAACAATGATGACTCATCGCAGCGCACAAGCCGTTTCGGCCTCAATTTCGGCGCGGGCATCGAATATTTCGCCACGCCCACACTCCGTCTGGCGTTTGAAAGCAAATTCCTTCTGATGAAACAATACAGCGGGGGCTGGTTCAATGTTTCAATAGGCTATGTGTTCTGACGACACATCTGCCTCTTTCCGCAAAGAACCGGATCAGTCAGGCTTGTACGGCCTGATCAGTCCAGTTTGTAAAGATAGCGTTTGATTGAGCGCTTGGGCGTTTTTTCAAATTCTTCGCTCATGAGTTTGTGCCGGGTCACTTTTGAATAGGCCGGCACTTCTTTATTCAGCACCTCGATATTCTCAGCCATTACGGCATCAATGTCGGAAACGCTCATGCCCTCCTTGCCTGCGAGATCATAATCAGGATATATGAGAGCTACGAGCTTGCCGCCGTCGGATATCACGATCGATTCACTCACGTAAGGCAAGTTGTTGAGGATCTGCTCGATTTCCTCGGGATAGATATTCTGTCCCGAAGGTCCGAGAATCATATTTTTATCACGGCCGCGGAGGTAGATGAAATTGTCGGCGTCGATCACGCCGATATCACCGGTGCAAAGCCATCCGTTGTTGTCCATGCAAGCGGCTGTAGCCTCGGGATTCTTGAAATAGCCCTTCATCACATTGTCGCCTTTCACCCAGATCACGCCGGCTTTTGTTTCGGGATCCGGATTCTCGACACGGCCGATCATGCGGTCGACAATACGTCCGCATGAATTCTTGCGGGCTTCCTGCCAGGGAGCATAAGAAATAAGCGGAGCACATTCCGTCATGCCATAACCTACGGTGAACGGGAAATCGATCTTACGCAAGAACACTGCGACATCCTTATTCAGAGCGGCGCCGCCAATGATCATCTCCTGAAGATTGCCGCCGAACGTAGCCGTCAGCTGCTGCTTGATTCGTGAAAGAAGACGGTCGTCAACGAACGGCACATGCATCAATATCTTCATCAACGGCTTATCGAGAAGCGGGAACACCTTTGTCTTGATGATCTTTTCAATAATAAGAGGCACTGACACAATGAGCTTTGGCCTTACGCGGGCAAAAGCATCCATGATCACACGCGGCGAAGGCATGCGTGTGAGGAAATGGATGTGGCAACCCTTGACAAACGGATGCAGCAGTTCGACCACAAGACCATACATATGGGCAAGTGGAAGCATGCTCACTATGTTATCGCCCGGAACCAGAAACTTGATTCCGTCGATAGTGAACTGCACGTTCGACCACAGATTGCGGCAGGTGAGCATTACGCCTTTGGAAAAGCCGGTGGATCCCGACGTGTAGTTAATCATCATCACTTCATCCGGATCTGTCGGCACGACAACTTTAAAATCAGCCGACGTAAAACGCTCGGGAAATTTCTTGCCGAACAGCTCATTGAGTCTGTTGCGTGCATCAGTAAGCATTTCATCGCGTGAGATAAACAGGGAGAAGTTGTGGAGGTTGAAGGCGCCTATAAGATCAGCCATCGAATCCGAGTCGAGGTTCTCCCATATACTGTTATCCGTGAAAAGCAACTTCGACTCACTGTGATTGACCAAATGATGAATCGTGTCCGGTTTAAACTCATTGAGGATAGGCACGGCAACCGCTCCGTAAGTCAGGGCTCCCAGAAAAGCTACCGACCACTGGGCCGAATTACGCCCGCAGATGGCAATCTTGTCGCCCGGCTTCAGTCCGCAGCGTTCAAAGATTATGTGCAGCTTCGTGATTTTACGGGCCACGTCTTTATAATTATATGAAACGCCTTCGAAATCTGTCAGCGCGGGGAGTTCCCAATTCGATGTGATTGACTGGAGGATGTATTCGTTTAAGGTAGCTTTATTATCCATAATGAATGCCGGATTTTTTTATTTTCACCCGACAAAATTAATGAATAATCGTCAACCCTACATTATTTCGTGGGCAAAAACACACGATTTTCAAAAAGAAGTGAGTAAATTTGCATCCGGATTCATGAATCAAACCATTAACCAAAAATGAATAACACCTTATTTTTCGGATCTATCATGGCGCTTGCTGCAGCATCATGCGCCAATGCCACCCAACCCGCAAATTGCACTTTATCCGTCAATCTTTCACCGGACGACGACGGCATATATGTCTATCTTACCGACTACGACAGCGGTGCGAAAGTCGACAGCGCGCTTGTCGACAACGGTGTCGCAAAGTTTAATAAAAGTGTCACCACGCCATATTATGCACGTCTTCTTGTCGAAGGTCAGCGCATTGGCGATATCTTCATCGAGCCTGCTAAGATCAATGTCACTCCTGCCGAACGCAAGTTTGAAAGCAACGGCAGTCTCAACAGCTCTCTTGAAGAGATGCAGAACAAACTCGGCGCCATCGTGACTGAATTCCGCGCCCTCCCCCAGGATTCCACATCGGCCGAACGCGCCGAGATCCTCAGCAAACGCTACGACGCAATATTGGACTCTACGATGACGGCCAATATCGACAACGCTCTCGGCTATCTGCTCTTCATCTCAAACGCACAGAACTACGATCTCGCCGAACTCGACGCAGCCCTGGCAAAATATCCCAAGTTTAAGGATTCACAGCGTGTCAAAAGCATCCGTCAGCACCTTGTTGTCAAGGACGAAACATCGGTAGGTCATAAATATAAAGACTTTGCCATTACAAACGATGGCAAGACACAGAAGCTCAGCGATTTCCTCGGCAATGACCACTATACGCTCGTCGATTTCTGGGCCAGCTGGTGCGGACCCTGCATCCGCGAGATCAGTGTGATCAAGAAGCTCTATGAGAAATACAACGGCAAGGGCCTTAATTTCCTCGGCGTAGCTGTCTGGGACGAACCGCAGAACACGCAAAAAGCCATTGAAGATCACCAGATTCCCTGGGATGTCATCGTCAATGCGCAGACAATCCCCACCGATCTCTACGGCATTTCCGGCATCCCCTGCATTATCCTTATAGCTCCCGACGGCACGATCGTAAGCCGCGATCAGCAGGACGAGGATCTCGTACGTGATGTCGAGCAGGCCATGTCGGAATTCAACAAAGCAAACGAATGATAACAGGGCAAATCAACGCCCATATTTTCAAGAAGATAAGTCAATGATTGAAAAAATCAACAATCTTAAAGCTGAAATTGCTGCACTCACGGCATCGACCGATGCCGAAGTTGACGCGCTGCGCATCAAATATCTTAGTAAAAAAGGAGTGATTTCGTTGCTTTTCAACGATTTCCGCACCGTACCGGCCGATCAGAAAAAGACTATCGGTCAGGCACTTAATGAACTTAAGGCACTTGTCACCGAAAAAATCAACACGCTGCGAGAACGCCTCTCCGATTCCGACAGCGACGATGCCGCTGTCGATCTCTCACGCACTCCGGCCGTGATGCCTCTCGGTTCGCGCCATCCGCTGTCCATTGTCCGCAATGAAATAGTCTCGATTTTTTCACGCCTCGGCTTCACCGTTGCCGAAGGCCCCGAGATCGAGGACGACTGGCATGTGTTCTCGTCACTCAACTTCGCCGCCGACCATCCGGCCCGCGACATGCAGGACACATTCTTCATCAAGCGCAATCCCGATGTGCTTCTCCGCACCCACACCTCGTCGGTGCAGTCGCGCGTAATGGAGCACACACAGCCGCCTATCCGCATCATCTGCCCCGGACGTGTCTACCGCAATGAAGCCATCTCGGCCCGAGCCCACTGTTTCTTCCATCAGGTAGAGGCTCTCTATGTCGACAAAAACGTTTCGTTTGCCGACCTCAAGCAGACACTTCTCTATTTCGCGCGTGAGATGTTCGGACCTGAGACAAAGATCCGTCTGCGTCCGAGCTACTTCCCCTTCACCGAACCCTCGGCTGAAATGGACATCTCCTGCAACCTCTGCGGCGGAAAGGGATGCTCATTCTGCAAGCACACCGGCTGGGTGGAGATTCTCGGCTGCGGCATGGTTGACCCCAACGTGCTTGACGCTTGCGGCATCGACTCGAAAATCTACAGCGGTTTCGCCCTCGGCATGGGTATCGAGCGCATCACCAACCTGAAATATCAGGTGAAAGACCTGCGCATGTTCTCTGAAAACGACCGTCGTTTCCTCGAGCAGTTCCAGAGCGCTCTCTGATCATCAGCATCATGACCGGCCTGTTGGAATTAGCTCTTGTTGCCATCGGAGGTGCTGTTGGCTGCGTGGGCCGTTATGGAGCCGATCAGATCACTATCCTTCCCGATAAGACTTACAACACACTATTTATCAATATCACAGGATGCCTTTTGATAGGCATCCTGTGGTCGTTGATGGACAAGGCCAATGCCACGTCAGGCCTCGTTTACCGGACACTCGTCACCGGTCTGCTCGGCGGCTTCACCACCTTCTCAGCCTTTTCGCTACACCCCGTGCTGATGATACGGAGCGGAAACGTTGCAGAGGCCGTCGCCTACGTACTGCTCAGCGTTGTCGGCGGCATCGCCGCATGCGCTGCAGGACTCTACGCCACCGACCGAATAATCAACTGACCCCCTGCATTCATTATTTTAATCATGAGAATTGCCGAACGTTATGGAAAAGTGATCGAATGGTTTCAGCAGGCTATGCCTATCGCTGAAACAGAGCTGCACTACGAAAATCCCTATCAGTTGCTTGTCGCTGTCATCCTTTCCGCCCAGTGCACCGACAAACGAGTGAACATCGTCACCCCGCCCCTGTTTGAAGCCTATCCCACAGCCGCAGATCTCGCACGGGCTACGACCGATGATATCTTCTCTTTCATCCGCAGCGTCTCTTATCCCAACAACAAGGCACGCAATCTCTCGGGAATGGCTCAGACTCTCGTCGAACGTTTCGGCGGTGTTGTCCCGTCGGAGATCGACGATCTTTTGACGCTGCCGGGCGTGGGACGCAAAACGGCCAATGTGATTCTCTCTGTGATTTTCGGCAAAGCCGCGATGGCCGTAGACACTCACGTGTTCCGCGTCAGCGAAAGGATCGGCCTCACCACCGGCAGCAAGAACCCGCTCCAGACCGAAAAAACACTCACAAAGCACATCCCAGAACTTCTCATCCCGAAAGCCCACCACTGGCTCATTCTTCACGGACGATATGTGTGCAAGGCCCGGCGCCCGGATTGCAATAAGTGCGGACTTACCGCCGTATGCCGCTATTACATCAAATCGAAAGCCAATGAATGATACATTCCTGACCGCCGTAGCGGCAAACATCAGCCGCCACCGGTTGCTCGACGCCAGCGACCGACCAGTGGTGGTGGCGCTCAGCGGCGGAGCCGATTCAGTAGCATTGTTGCATGCCCTCACGGCTCTTGGCTATAACTGCATCGCCGCTCACTGCAACTATCATCTGCGCGGCGAGGAAAGCGATCGCGACGAACGCCATGTCGCCGAGATATGCTGCCGGCTTGGTGTTGAGTGTCTCATTCAGCATTGTGATGTGGCGGCCTACAGAGAAGCCAACAAGGGCGTGTCAGTCGAGATGGCTTGCCGCGAAATTCGTTACCGATGGTTCGAATCTCTTTTTGAAAATATTAGCGCTCAGGCTATTGCCGTAGGACACAATGCCGACGACAATATCGAAACAATGCTTCTCAACATCATGCGCGGTACAGGCATCGTCGGTGCCCGGGGCATGATTTTCTGCAATGACCGACATATCGTTCGCCCGATGCTGAACATCACTCGCCGCGAAATTGAAAGTTATCTTGAGCGTGCCAACTTAGGCTATATCACCGACAGCTCTAATCTCTTATGCGATTTCAACCGCAACCGCATCCGCAATATCCTGAGGCCTGTTATCGATGAAACATTTCCGGATGCAGCAGCCGGCATGACTTCGACACTCGACAAACTGCGTGAGAATGAAGCTTTCTACCGCCAGGCTATCGAAGAAAAGCGCCACGTCTACATTCATGAAAATCTCATTGACCTGCAGGCTCTGATCACTAAGGAGCCGCTGCCGGCACTGCTTATTTTTGAATGGTTCAGAAACGAAGGGCTGACACGTACCCAGGCCGATAATATCATAGCTTCAGCATCATCATCGGGGGCGCGATTCTTTTCCGGCGAAAATGCATGGACTATCGATCGTGGAATCCTGATATTCGAAGAATCTGGCGGTTCATTGCCTGACGACTTCGACGACTGTTTTGAAGTGAAACAGATATCCACCGCAGAGATGGATTACGCCGACCCCTGCACTGCCTATTTCGATCTTGCCGTCGTAGATGGCGCGCCGTTGTCAACCCGCACATGGCAGACCGGCGACCGGATGCAACCGTTCGGGATGAAGGCTACAAAAAAACTGAGCGACATCTTTTCCAATTCCAAAATATCCGTCACTGACAAAAAACGCATCCCTTTGCTGATGAAAAGTGCTGACATTCTGTGGATTCCGGGCATTCGCCGTTCGGCTCTTTATCCCGTCACACCAGAGGATAAAAGTTGCATATCAGTGCGTTATACCGGACGACGCATCCCTCCGGTTCATTCATGCAGATAGCATAATTTTTATAAATTGCATGCGGCATAATGCGATTATCTCAACGTTTTTTCCTATCTTTGTATAAGTCAAACCATCACCCAGAAACAAAATGAACCGAAAGGGAAAACTATATTTCCGTTATGGCACTATGGGCTCGGCGAAAACAGCGCTCCTGCTCACTCAGGCCTACAACTTCGAAGAGCGCGGAATGCGTTATGTGTGCCTCAAACCCATCATAGACAACCGCGATGGCAAGAATGTCATACGGTCGCGGATAGGCATTGAACGTGAATGCCGCTGGATCTATCACGACACAAACATCTATGAGCTGGCACAGGAACTTTTCGAAGAAAACATGGTGATCATTGACTGGATTCTCGTTGATGAAGCTCAGTTCCTGACGGCCGAACAGGTCGATCAGCTTGCGCGTATTGTCGACGATTTCGGCTGCAATGTCGTGTGCTACGGCCTCCGCACCGATTTCCAGAGTCATCTCTTCGAAGGCTCCCGCCGTCTTTTTGAGATCGCCGACACTATCGATGAGATTAAATCGACATGCAACTGCGGCCGGAAGACAATCATTAATGCCCGCATCGACACCAAAGGCGATTTCGTTGAAGAAGGCGCCCAGGTGGAGATCGGCGGCGACGATCGCTACATCGCAGTGTGCCGTAAATGCTGGCGCAACAAACGCATCGAGCAGTCAACACGCGACGCCCTGCCTTTCCTTGAACTAAACATTCGAAAATGATCAGAAAGACTCTTCTCTCCGCCCTACTCTTTCTCACGCTGTTTTGCAGCATCCCTCTTCTTGCCGCCACTCCGCTCGAAACCCTTAATTATAAGGTGATTTATCGTTGGGGACTGGTGAACAAACAGGCCGGCCGTGCCAGTTTCAAGCTCTATGATCATGGTCATGGACAGTACCAGGCGATAATGTGCGCCCGCACTGAGCCTTGGGCCGATCATTTTTTCTCGGTCCGCGACACTCTGATCTCTACGTTCTCCGCTACCACCCACCTGCCGACATTATACAACCGCATAGCCCATGAGGGCGGTCGATACGCTTCTGATATTGTAAGATTCTCCATCAGCGGCCGCGTCACTTCAGCCCGGTGCACTAATCTGCGGCGAGGCAAGAAAGACAAGACGGTCTCGAAGTCGGAACACTCGCTCAAAACGGAAGGTGATGCCGTCGATCTTCTTTCATCGTTTTACTATCTTCGCGATCTTGACCTCAGCAACATGAAGCCCGGGAAAGTGACTACTGTCAGCATATTCTCCGGCAAGCGGAAAGAGACATTGCGCATCACCTACAACGGTCTCGAAACCATCAAGATCAACGGCAAAAAGCAAAGCACCTATAAAGTTACATTCACTTTTACATCCGGCGCCGAAAAGAACACTTCCGATCCCATCAAGGCATGGCTTTCGACCGACAGGGATAAGATACCGCTGAAACTCGAAGGTCAGTTGAAAATCGGCAAAATCCAATGTATCTTCACCGGCCACTGATGATGTTGAAACCACCTGCGATTATGACAGCAAAACGATTGCTTTCACTATTCTTGCTCATGACTTCACTATGCACGCTTTCGGCACACAAACCGACTGACCGCGATTCGCTGCGGCATCTCACGGTTGTCTACACAACCGATGTCCACGGCAATTTCTTCCCGTATGATTTCATACGGCTGCAGCCTGCCAAAGGAAGCATGGCGCGTGTAGCCTCTTATGTTGAATCGCTGCGTGATTCTCTCGGCGCCGAAAATCTGCTCTTGCTCGACAACGGTGACATACTGCAAGGACAGCCGACGGCCTATTACTATAATTACATCGACACCGCCGCGGTCAATATCGCTTCAGCCATATATGATTTCATGCGTTACGATGCCGCCACCGTAGGCAATCACGACATTGAAACCGGTCATGCCGTGTATGATAAATGGAAACGGCAGACGTCGACCCCTATCCTCGGAGCAAATGTCATTGACAAGAAGACCGGGCTGCCCTATTTCACTCCATACACCGTCATAAACCGTGGCGGGATGAAGATTGCAGTGATAGGGTTGTTAACTCCTGCCATTCCGGCTTGGCTGCCCGAAAACCTATGGAGCGGCCTGGAATTTCTGCCAATGCAGGAAACCGCCCGCAAATGGGTGAAAATAGTCCGTGAAGCTGAGAATCCCGACATCATCATCGGTCTGTTTCATTCCGGGCACGATGCATCGAAATCCACCTCCGGCTATCGCGAGAATGAATCGCTTGTGGTGGCACGCGAAACCGAAGGCTTTGACGCCGTGCTGATGGGTCACGACCATCAGTTGTTTTGCGACACCGTCGTCAACCCCGCCGGTCATAAAGTCAGCGTGCTCAATCCGGCCAATAACGCGATGAACGTTGGCGTGCTCAATATAACGGAGACCGCGCCCGGACAATTCCGAGTCAGCGGGCGCATTGATGACATTACCGACATTGAACCGTCGCAAGCATTTATGGATCATTTTGCCGCCCGTCAGAAAGATGTGACCCGATTCGTGAGCCGGAAGATTGCCGACATCACGGACTCGATCACCACCCGCGATGCCTTTTTCGGTCCATCGGCTTTCATGACACTTCTGCACAACCTGCAGCTCGACATCTCCGGCGCCGACATTTCAATGGCGGCACCGCTAACCAACGACGGTGTGATAGCGGCCGGAGAGATGCGTGTGGCCGATATGTTCACGCTTTATAAATACGAAAACTTCCTGTGCACGCTCCGCATGACAGGCCGGGAGATTAAGGACTACCTCGAGTTTTCTTATTCTCTCTGGACCGACTGCATCAGCGATACCAATCCGCATCTTATACGGTTTGCCTCTGACCGCCCGACGCCGAATGAAAACCGTCTGAAAAATCCCTCCTACAATTTCGATTCGGCCAGCGGTATCATTTACACCGTCGACATCACCAAGCCTAAAGGCGGGAAAATCAATATTATATCGTTATCGTCAGGCAAACCGTTCAATCCCGACTCCACCTACACCGTAGCCGTCAACTCTTACCGTGCCGGCGGCGGTGGTGATCATCTCACTCTCGGCGCCGGTATATCGCCTGCTGACTTAAAAGCGCGCGTCGTCTCTTCCACCGACAAGGATCTCCGCTTTTATCTCATGAAAACCATTGAGCACCAAGGGCTTTTGCAGCCGACAGTCGAGCTTAACTGGCTATTCATTCCCCCAGACAAAGCCGCTGAAGCCATTGCTATAGACCGCGATCTGCTTTTCGGTCCGCAGTCCTCAAAAAACCAAAAATAGGCCTCCGAGCCAAAATCGCATTCGTGTTGCAGCAAAATTTGTGTAACTTTGCAGTGAAATGATTCGCACCCGCCTCATATTCCGTTGGATTGGCTGCGCGCTCATAACCGTTATGTGCGTGGCCGGGGTTCTGCAATTTCATCATCATGACTGCAACGGTGATGCGTGCATTGCGCTGTCGGTAAACGATATAGATTTATCGGGATGGAGAAGCATCGAGGGCTGCCATTCCGCTCATCGGCACCATAGCTCCCAACGCGATAATCACAGCCATTCCTGCAATGACGACTGCGGATTGCATATATCAGGTTCTGTCTGTGCTAAAGTCTCGGCCGCAACGCAATTAATTTCAACATTCATTCAGCATCTCCATCATTCATTCTGCGCTGATATTTTGGCCAATGACCGCCATTCTTCGGCAATCGGATGCGTAGCGCAGGCGAATGGCAGCGGCGTAGCGTTGCCGCGTAAAATCATTTTTCCTACAATTGACAACAGGGGTTCGCCATTCTGAAATAGCGCGGCAGTCGATAAAATCCGCCTTTAGTTTGGTTGTAATAATAATCCCCTAAATTGTCAAGAAAAAATGTATCCAATAATATATCATGTCGGAACAATGTTGCTTGCAGCGACAATAATCTTTTCGTGCTCTGACAGTCATAACCAAGAATCCAAAAACGGGTCGGCAAAACATGAAGGTGAAATTGTCATCGAACCCGACGATGCTCAAAAATTCGGCCTGATGACAGAGACAGTCGGCCAGCAGGATTTCAATGATGTGATCAAGGTTTCGGGACGCATCATGAATTCGTCGGCCGGTGAGGCCACCGTAGTGGCCCCCGGTCCCGGCATCATCAGAATTGCCGGTAATATAAATGTCGGCTCAGAGGTGAGCCGGGGCACCCGTATCGCCACACTGTCGCCCGAATCCGTTTCGGGCGGCAACCCCAACGCCGCGGCGCGAGCAGCTGTCAATGCGGCCAAAAGTGAGGTGGACAGACTGAAGCCATTGCTCGACGAGAAGATCGTAACCCGCCGAGAATATGATGCTGCCGTGGCAGCTTATCAGTCAGCCTTAGCTTCTTACTCCCCTGCGGCATCGTCAAACTTGGCCGTTTCCCCGATCAGCGGCATCATCACATCGCTTGCGGTCAAAACCGGAGACTATGTCGAAGCAGGCACCCCGATCGCTACAATCAGCCGCAGCTCCACCCTTTTGCTGCGTGTGGATCTGCCCGAAAAATACCGCAGCCGCATCGCCGACATCGAAAACGCCAACATCCGCCCATCTTATTCCGACCGCTGGATCAGCCTCGACTCTCTCGGCGGCAAAAAGGCCGCAGCCAATGCCGCGGACGCGATTGCCGCTGAGGCCGGATACATCCCGGTGTATTTCTCATTTGTAAGCGACGGAAGGATGGCCGCCGGTGATTTCGCGGATGTCTGCCTGTTATTATCTTCTGAGAAGAAGACCATTGCCGTCCCCGACGAGGCTATCGTCGAGCAGATTGGCAACTATTTCGTGTATGTCAAATCGGGCGATCACTCCTATGAGAAACGCCGGATAGAAAAAGGAGAGAGCAACGGCACCCTGACGCAGGTCACAAGCGGACTCGCTGACGGTGATATTGTAGTCACAAAGGGAGCAACAATGGTTCGGCTGGCCGAAACGGCCAATGCCATCCCTGAAGGTCATTCACACAATCACTGATCACGGCCATGCTTAACAAAATCATAAGATTCTCGCTGCAAAACCGGGTCGTGGTGCTGGTCATAACCGGCATCCTGATGCTCTGGGGTTGCATCACGATGATGCGCTCCGACATCGATATCTTCCCCGATCTGAACGCACCCACTGTCGCCGTCATGACCGAAGCTCCCGGCATGACACCGGAAGAGGTCGAAAAGATGGTGACCTATCCAATCGAAACAGCCCTTAACGGGGCCACAGACGTCAGACGGGTACGGTCGTCATCCGCTACCGGCTTCTCCATCGTGTGGGTCGAATTCAACTGGGACGCCGACCCCTATGTAGCGCGCCAGATCGTTTCAGAAAAGCTGGCATCCGTCGAGGGTCAGCTGCCGCCGGGAACCGGCACTCCCATTCTCGGACCGCAGTCGTCGATTCTCGGAGAGATAATGATCATCGGTCTCACCTCGACATCCGACAGTGTTTCGATGACGCAGCTACGCTCTGTGGCCGACCGTATCATAACTCCGCGCCTGCTTGCCCTCGGCGGCGTGGCGCAGGTGTCAGTGATCGGCGGTGATGTGGCCGAATACCAGATCCGGCTGTCGCAGGACCGCATGAAGCATCTCGGTGTATCGCTCGACGAAGTGCGCCAGGCGGTTGAAGGCATCAACAGCAACCGCTCCGGCGGTGTGCTCTACGACTATGGCAACGAATATCTCATAACGGTGGATATGCACACCGCCGCCACTGAGCAACTGGCCAAAAGCGTTATCCGCTCCGACGAGCGGGGCGTCGTAACGATTGCCGATGTTGCCGACGTCACCATGGGCACCGAATCGCCGAAGCTCGGCACTGCATCCGAGCGCACAAAACCGGCAGTGCTTCTGACGGTGGCAAAGCAGCCGTCGACAAGCACCATCGATCTCACGGACGGCATCGAGACTACGCTAAATGAACTGAAGCAGTCGCTCCCCGCCGGAATAAATATATCCACCGACATATTCCGGCAGAGCGATTTCATCGACAATTCAATTTCCAATCTCCAGACGTCGCTGCTGGAGGGCGCGCTGTTCGTCATCATAGTGCTGTTCGTTTTCCTGATGAATTTCCGCACTACGCTCATCTCCGTGGTCGCACTCCCGATATCCATCATTGTCACCATACTGCTTCTAAACGCCTTCGGGTTGACTATCAACACCATGAGCCTCGGCGGCATAGCCATAGCCATCGGTTCGCTTGTCGACGATGCCATCGTGGATGTGGAGAATGTCTACCGCCGTTTGCGTATTAACGCCCAACTGCCTGAGGATGACCGGCTGACCACACGTGAAGTAGTCTTTGAGGCATCGCGTGAAGTGCGTTTGCCCATCATTAATTCCACGCTCATTATTGCTGCCAGCTTCATGCCGCTTTTCTTCCTCGACGGCATCGGCGGACGCATGCTAATCCCGCTCGGCATATCGTTCATAACGGCACTTGCCGCTTCGACAGTCGTAGCTCTGACCGTCACTCCGGCGCTGTGCAGCTTCCTTTTGGGAAATAAAGGCTATAACCGTAAATTGCAGCGCGATCCGGGCATAACCCGCGTCCTCGTCAAGGCCTACCGCAGGTCGCTGAGCGCCGTGATGCGCCACCGCATCATGGCGCTTGCCGTCACCGGGGTGCTTCTGGCAGGTGCTTTGGTATGTTTCTTCATGGCGGGCCGTAGCTTCCTCCCGTCGTTCAACGAAGGATCTCTCACCATCAACGTGAGCACGCTGCCGGGCATATCGCTCGAAGAGAGCGACCGTATCGGCCGCGAAGCCGAACGTATCATCCTTTCCATGCCGGAGATCAAGACCACAGCGCGAAAGACCGGCCGCGCCGAACTTGACGAGCACTCGCTCGGCATCAATGTGTCGGAAATCGAGGCCCCCTACACTCTCTCCGGCCGTTCGCGCGAAGAGATGGTTCGCGATCTGCGGCATAAGCTGTCGCATCTCCCCGGCACCAACATCGAAATCGGTCAGCCCATATCCCACCGCATCGACGCGATGCTCTCAGGCACGGAAGCCCAGATAGCCATTAAGATTTTCGGCAGTGATCTTGAGACGCTTCACAATCTCGCCACAGGAATCCGGCATTCCATATCGGAGATCGACGGTATTGTGGATGTGGCCGTAGAACAGCAGACGGCGCGACCGCAGATCGACATACGTCCGCGACGCGACATGCTCGCCCGCTATGGCATCACCAACGGGCAGTTTGCCTCCGCTGTGGCCACGCTGCTCGGCGGCGAACAGGTGGCGCAGGTCTACACCGACGGCATCCCCTACAACATCACTCTGAAGGCCGACCACGGCGTGACCGGCCGTCTTGACGACATCTCACAGATCATGATTGATTCCCGTGAAGGCAAGATCCCGCTGAGCTATGTGGCTGATGTCGTTTCGACCTCCGGGCCGAACACCATCAACCGCGAGAATGCCAACCGCCGTATCATTGTTTCGGCCAACGTCGACGGACGTGATCTGAAAGGAGCCGTCAGCGATATTCAGAAATCCATCGGATCATCCGTGAAACTGCCGGAAGGATATTTCATCAAATACGGCGGACAGTTTGAAAGCGAAGAGGCCGCATCGCGCACTCTTGCCATTGCTTCACTGGCTGCGCTCATCGTCATTTTCATTCTCCTCCTGCAGGAATACCACAACATTGCTCAGTCGGCTGTCATCCTTGTCAATATGCCTCTCGCATTGATAGGCGGCATCTTTGCCCTCGAACTCACCGGATCGGAAATCAACATTCCGGCCACCATCGGTTTCATATCGCTGATGGGCATCGCCACGCGCGGCGGCATGCTGCTGATGTCGCACTACAATGCGCTTGAAAAGAACGGTGTCCCGCTCTACGACCGCATCGTCAAGGGCTCGTCCGACCGTCTTAACCCCATCGTTATGACGGCTCTGACTTCGGCGCTCGCTCTCATCCCGCTTGCCTTGCGCGGCGGCCAGCCCGGCAATGAAATACAATCGCCGATGGCGGTGGTAATCCTCGGCGGTCTGTTCTCTTCTACATTACTTAACCTCTATATCGTACCTATCCTCTACGCTTATATTTCATCACGCAACCGAAAAAAGAAATGAAGATTAAATCCATTATTCCTCTTTTCGCTATTATCCTCCTTGGCAGTAATTGTTTATCTGCTCAGTCAGTCGATTTCAACACGATTGTCGACAGCATTGCCGCCAACAATCCCGACCTCCATGCCGGACGTCTGAAAACCGAGGGCGAAATAAAGGCGATTGCCTCCGACAACAATCTTGCCGACCCTGAGCTCGATTTCACTCACCAATGGGATCAGGAAGGAATCGGGAACAAATGGAGCATCGGCGTCACTCAGAGTTTCGAATGGCCGGGCGTCTACTCTGTGCGTGCCCGCAGAATGAACGCCGAAGCCGAGGCGCTAAGACTTCAGTCCGACGTGCAGGCATCCGAAATGCGTCTGCAAATCGCCGAGGCGCTGGTCGACCTCGTCTATCAGAAAAAGCTCGTTGACCTTCACCAAGACATGCTCGACCGCATTGATTCGATGATCGCAGTGTCAAACCGTGGCCTCGACCGTGGCGAGGTGTCGATCCTCGACCTTAACATCATCAAGCTTCAGCGCATCGAGGCCTCACGCTCGCTCAACGAAGCCGTCAGCGGTTTGACGGAGGCTACAGCCACGCTGAAAGCGCTTAACGGCGGCGCCGACTGCAAGAATCTGACAGCCGCTCTCACCGACTTCCCCGACACTCCCCTCCTCCCGCTCGATTCATACATCGAATCGGCAGCCGAAAACAATCCGGTCATCCGCTACAACGATGCCTTGAGCCGGGCCGAACAGCTGCGCATCAGCACACTCCGCCGCAGCTATCTGCCGGGCTTCAGCATCGGCTACAACCATGAATATGAGATCGGCGACCATTTCAACGGCCTCAGCGTAGGCCTGACGCTGCCCGTGTTCTCCAACCGCAAGAAAATACCGGCAGCCGAAGCACAGCAGCTCGCCCTGCAGGCCGAAAGCGAGGCATCGCGCCTCGCTGCCGAGTCGCAGATCACCCGGGACTATAAAATCATTCTTCAGCTCGACAACGAATTGCGCGAGTACAGCACCGTGCTCAGCGACAAGGACAATATGCGTCTGCTGTCGAAGGCTCTGAATGCCGGGCAGATCTCCATACTCGACTATTTCAGCCGTGCCGAATATTTCCTCAATGCGCAGGCCGCATATCTCGAGGCTCAGCGCAAAAGAGCGCAGAGCATGGCACGTCTGTCGGTGTGGCGCTAAGAGCCGGTTCGACAATATATGTTAACGGCCAGGCGGTCAATCGTCGTGCAGATTTGTTCGCGCAGTGAGGGAGCAATGGGGCTCCATTGTGACCGATACAAGCGGACAAAGATGCACGGCGATTGACCGAGGCGAGGGTAATTTTCGACGTGCGAAGGATTAATTGAAGAAATCAGAATCAGATATACCTGAGCATGAACAGAATGCAGGCGAGATATGTCATTGCTCTTGCTGTAAACAGGTAGCGTTCATAGTTGCGGCACAGACGGCGAAAGTTTTCCAGCCACGAGTTTGTACGTTCTACAACCCACCTCCCTGACAGCGGCTTGAATTCTGATGTGCCGAAATTTGATTTTACGCTCTCAAAAATTACTCCGGCACCGGCTGTTTCGGAGCCCCGGTATCCCAAATCAGCCTTTATCAGAGCTATTGATGGATAATTCAATCGTAGCTCAGACAGAATGTTGCGCAGACCCTTTGAATCATGGATATTTGCGGTGGTGACGTCAGCGAGCATGGGGTAGCCGTTGCTGTCGACAAGTATCTGCCTCTTTATGCCCTTTATCCTCTTGAAACCATCGATACCTTTCTGTGATTGCGCACAGGCTGAGCGCACGCTCTGACTGTCAACGACGGCTACTGTAGGATAAAGTGTTCGGCCAAGACTTTTACGCCGCTCTCTGACAAGATGTTTCAGAATACGTATTGGCTGTCCTGCCTCGCACCATGTACGGAAATGGTAATATACCGTTGACGGCTTGGGGTAATAAGATGGCAGCATTTTCCATTGGCAGCCTGTGCGGATCAGGTATGCCAATGCTGTAAATACTTTATACAAATCCACCTTCGCGCGTTTCTGAAATGGTGACAATGCCGATTTTATCAGCCTACGCTGCCGTTTGTTGAATTTAATCCTCATATTATCTGATAACTTGTCAATGTATAACAATATCAGATCAGATATCGCATAAAGCAGCGTTGAATATTACCCTCGCATCGCATATCTTGGGCGCTTTTGCCCCTGCTCATCAGTCGCGTACATCAAGTACGCTCCATCTTCGCATGACCAAAATCACCTCAAGCTATGCGACCTGGCCGTTAACATATATTGTCGAACCGGCTCTAAGAGCCGGGATTAGGAGCCGGACACAAGAGTCGGTTCTATGAATCAATGAGCATTGGCTATCTGCTGGCGGGCAATCTCAAGCTGGCTTTGCAGACGCTGTTTCTCGATGCGGTACTTCTTGTCGTTTCGCACCGCACGGCTGAAGCCGGAAATGATCGCGGCCGAGCGCAGCTGCTCCGGCGTGAGCGTCAGCGTGCTCACCGGCCGTCCGTTGTCTAAAAACGCCATCTCGACCGTATTGCCGGCCGCCGCAATTTTCTCTATGAAATCAGCCAGGGGCGCACTCTCGGCTTCGGTGAATGTGATCGACATGCCTGCACCGGTCCGGCAATTGCGCTCGCCGTCGTAAGGCACGTCATTGCTGCGCACGCTCTTGCCGCCGGCCGACAGCTGCACGGCCGTAGCGTTGCGGCCGCCCGCCGATGTGGCAACAATGTAGAAATGATAGTCGGCCGACACGCGGCAATGCAGTCCGGCTTTATCCCTCACATTCGTCGCGCCCTCACCTTTCACGGCATAATAGCCTTCAATGGGGTTTGACACGTATTCCACCAGGCTGCGAAGCGAGTCGCCGAGGATTGAGTTGACAGTCATGAGGCTGTCGGTAAGCGACAATTGGCGGGCCGTGTGTCGCTCCAGCACCTCGGGACGGAATTGCGACGCCTCTTTCCGTGTTTTTAACGCTCCGGGCAACGACCGGTCGATCGAGTCGAGCAGACGGAGCGCCTCTTCATAGCGTCCCGTTTCGAAACATTCGCGCGATTCGCTCAACAGCTGCGCGGCCTGCTGTTCGGACTCTTTTGATTTGTCGGATGAGCAACCGGCAAGCACGGAAAGTCCGATCGCGGCGAGGAGAAGGGGTTTAATTGGTTCGCTGAACATTTTTTACGCCTTTAACGGTGGATATTTTTTTAATAAGATCGTCGAGCACACGCTTGCTCTCTACGCCCACCACGAGATAGCCGTGAAACAGGCCGTCGTGCGAATCGATGGAAATGCTGCGGAGCGACGAGCGGCTCTCTTTGGTAATGATCGACGTGATGTTGGTCACGATGCCGATATCGTCCGTGCCAACGACGCTCAGCGTCGACACGAAATGCGACCCTGCCTTGCCCGACCAGCGGGTGTTGATGGTGCGGTAGGGATAGCGCTCGAGGATATGCGGCGCGTTGGGGCACTGGCGGCGGTGGATCTTGATGACGCCCTCCGATGATATGAACCCGAACACGTCGTCGCCGTAGATCGGGTTGCAGCATTTGGCAAGCTTATAGTTGACGCCTTTCACGCCGTCGCCTATCACCAGCACGTCATCGCTGCTCCCCGTGGTATCTTCCTGCGCGGGTCCCTGATATGTGAATTCCTCGGCCGAACGCGTCTCGGTGGCGCTTTCTGCCGGCGCCTCAAGGCTCTCGTAGGTAGTTATGACGTCGTTGACGTCGATCTGCTCGTCGGCGATCGCATTATAGAATTCGGTGACGGTCTTAAACCCGAGTTTCTTTATCACCTTCATCATGAGGCTCTCTTCCGTCTCGATCTTGCGGTTCTTGAAGCGCCGCTGCAGCTTCTCTTTGGCCAGCTCGGCGCGGCGGTTGCTAATTTCGTTTACGGCCTGACGTATCTTGTTTCTGGCTTTGGTGGTCACCACCATTGAGAGCCAGTCGAGTTTTGGCTGCTGTGTCGACGATGTGAGCACTTCCACGGTGTCGCCGCTCTTCAGCTTGTAGTTGATGCGGCAGCTGCGCCCGTTGACGCGTCCGCCGGTGCAGCTGCATCCGAGGCGTGAATGGATCTGGAAGGCGAAATCGAGAAGCGTCGCCCCGAGCGGAAGCTTGTAGAGATCGCCGCGCGGAGTGAACACGAACACTTCCTTGCTGTAGAGATCCATGTTGAGATTGCGCATCAGTCCCATCGGGCTTGCATCGGCATCCTCGAGGATGTCGCGCACGTGGTTCATCCATGCATCCAGGTCGTTTTCGCTCTTGATGCCCTTGTATTTCCAGTGGGCGGCCACGCCGGTCTCGGCTATCTCGTCCATGCGTCGGGAGCGTATCTGCACTTCCACCCATTTGTCCTGCGGGCCGAGCACCGTGATGTGCAGCGACTCGTAGCCGTTGCTTTTCGGCACCGACAGCCAGTCTTTCAATCGCGTCGGGTTGGGCTGATACATGTCGGTGACAATCGAATAGGTGGTCCAGCACTGGCTCTTCTCATGCTCGCGGTCAACATCGAGAATGATGCGTATCGCAAACAGATCATAGATCTGCTCCACGTCATTGTGCTGCTTCATCATCTTGTTCCAGATGGAATAGATGGATTTGGTACGGCCTTTTATTTCGAATTTCAAGCCCTGACGCTCGAGCGCCTCCTTCACCGGGCGGATAAACGATTCGATATAGGCGTCGCGGCTGCGCTTGGTGGCGTTGAGCTTGGTGGCTATGCGGGTGAACATCTCGCGGTTGGTATATTTCAGCGACAGGTCCTCAAGCTCGCCTTTGATCTTGTATAATCCCAGACGGTGAGCCAGCGGAGCGTAAAGATAGTTCGACTCCATGGCCGTCTTCCGCACCATCTCTTCATCGGGATGATGGTTGATGGCGCGCATCACCACCAGACGGTCGACGATCATTATGATCACCACGCGGATGTCGCGTGCGAGCGTAAGCATCAGGTTGCGGAAGTTTTCCGAGGCAACAACGCCGTGACGCGAATAAAGCTCCTGCACCTTCGCCAGCCCTTCGACGAGCGTGGCAACGTCGGCCTCGGCGCCTGCCGTAATGTCGGCGGCCGTTGCCAGCCCCGCCTGATAGAGCGGGAAATAGAGTATGGCGCTCACCATGTTGCGGTCGGGCGCGATGCTGCGGGAGAGTTCGGCGGCCGTCGCCAGACTGCGCCACAGCCGGTCGACGCCCTCAATATCGGCCGTATGGCCTCCGGAATCGGCACTGCGGTAGCGCCGAATCATTGATTTAATGCTTTGCCGGTCGGCATCCCCGAACAACTGTCCGGTTTCTGTCAGCAGCGAGCGGTAGGCTCCGGCGATATCGTTGATTTTAAGCTTTGTTTCACCCATCTTTCGTTAAGAAACTGCGTATTGCGATGATTTTTATGGCAAATTTATCTAAAATCGCGCTCACATACAAATTTTTACGAGCCGTGTTGCGATGATTTGTAACAACACGGCTCGTGAAATGCTTATCGGTATCCCCACACCGGGGGCTGATTGGTGTCAGTCGTCGTTGCGGGGATTGTTGTTGATGGTGGCTGTGCGCTCCTTGACGAGCTGCGGGTTGGTCTTGTCGTCGTCGGCCTTGTCGATGGCTACGCCCGAATATGTCTGGGCGCCGGTGTTCACTTCGTTTGCATTGCTATTTTTGCGGCATCCGCATTTACGTTTAGAGTCCATTTGATCTAATATTATTTGGTTTCACTTTCACATTAAACATCCCGGAGCCTGCGAAAGTTTACCGACCGAAGCTTTCGACCGCGCATTTCATCCATGCCAGGCAAGAGAAATATCAAAGACTCTTATCAACGGATCCAACCGCTGAACAGCCATCCCCTCTAACCGCCCTCGCCAACAAACGAGAGGAGAGGCGGCGGGGAGGATCAGAGCTCGTTGAGCTGGGAGATGTAGTCGAGGAGCTGCTCGCGGCCGAGTCCGGTTTCGGAAGAGGTGACGAAAACGGGGGGCAGCTCATGCCACGACTGGAGGAGGTATTTGCAATAGGCTTCGACGTTTCGCGCGGCGGCGCTCTTCGACAACTTGTCGGTCTTTGTAAAGACGAGGCTGAAGGGCACCTCGTGCTCGCCGAGCCAGTTGATAAACTCGATGTCGATTTTCTGCGGGGCGAGGCGCGAGTCGATGAGCACGAAGAGATTGGTCATCTGCCGGCGCGTCAGGATATAGTTTTCGATGATCTTTTTCAGGCCGTCGCGGGCCGATTTGTTGCGCTGGGCATAGCCATAACCGGGGAGGTCGACGATATACCAGCTGTCGTTGACCAGGAAATGGTTGATGAGCATCGTCTTGCCCGGCGTTGACGAGGTCATAGCGAGCGCCTTGCGTCCGGTGAGCATGTTGATGAGCGACGACTTGCCGACGTTGGATCGTCCGATGAAGGCATATTCATGCATGTCGTGGTCGGGGCATTTCTTTGCGTCGGAGTTGCTTACTACGAAGCGGGCACTGTTGATGAGCATATGGCGTGGAGTGTTTGATTGTCAGATAATAAAAAAGTGCAGCCGGACGATAAGCCGGGTTATGTCAGCTATGGCACTTCCCCACGGAGTGAGGGTTGCCGATAGCGTTTCGTCATTTATCTGAGCCCGGTGTCGCCACGGGGCTTTAGCAGCCTACCCCCCGGCAATGGACGAGCAGCCCTTAAATGCCGGTATACTTGGCTTTGCAACTCATAAGGCGTGCGGCATGGCATATTGCTATGTCATCCGGTGGGCTCTTACCCCGCCTTTTCACCCTTACCGGCCGTCGACCCGAAGGCGGCGGATCCCGGCGGTTGTTTTCTGTCACGCTACTCTGCCGTTGCCGACAGCTTCCCGTTAGGAAATATGATGCTCTGTGTTGCCCGGACTTTCCTCACACCGCCCGAATGCGGTGAGCGACGAAATGCCCGGCTGCGCTTCGTCGGCAAAGTTACACATTTTTCCGCCCCTCGCAAAATAATCTCGCACGGGGACCAATGCGCAGATTAAACAAGCAAGTGCGAATTTACAAAAATCATCGAGACCATTCACCAA